>NZ_CP136651.1:1825500-2129750 GCF_036784765.1 Novosphingobium sp. ZN18A2
GGGTCGAAGTGATAGTCCCACACCGCTTCCAGCAGCATCGTGCGCGTCACGACTTCGCCCTGGTGCAGCATCAGGTATTCAAGCAGGCGGAATTCGCGCGGTTGCACGGCAACCTTGCGTTCGCCGCGCTTCACCTGGCGCGATAGCCGGTCCAGTTCCAGATCGCCGCAGCGAAGGATCGCCTGCTGGACCTGACCGCCCGGCGCGTGGCGCCGTTGCAGCACCTGAACGCGCGCCAGCAGTTCGGCAAAGGAGAACGGCTTTGTCAGGTAATCGTCGGCTCCGGCGGTCAGTCCTTCCACCCTGTCATCCGCGGCGCCAAGCGCGGACAGCACGAGGATGGGGGTTGTCACCCCGGCGGCGCGAACGGCCTTCATCACCGCCATGCCGTCCATGCCGGGCAGCATCCGGTCGAGGATCACTACATCGAATTCGCTGTCGCTGGCCAGGAACAGACCGTCGCGTCCGTTGGCGGCACGATCGACGACATAGTTCGCTTCGGTCAGGCCTTGCACGACATATTCGGCCAGTCGGTCGTCGTCCTCGATTACCAGTATGCGTCCCGACATCCGCTGTAATCCCTCTTGTGGCGGGCTGACGACATGCGACTTAGCGACTTGCGCGCGCGCGGCAAGGTGTGTGTCGGAATTCGTGTGGAATCGATCCGGGCGCGGCAACAGGGGATACTTGCGGCAAATCGTTGGATTCCGCGCACCTTCGCACTTGCAAGCCCATTGAAACTGTGATTCTGTAAGCCATGGCCCGTCGCCGCACATCGCCCAAGCTTCCCCGTGAAAGCCTGACCCAGACGCTGGCGCTTGTCGCGTTGCTGGCGCTGGGTGCGATCGGGCTTGCCGGGCCAAGCGGATTGCTCGCCTGGGGAGAGAACAGCCGCGTGCTGGCGCAGCGCCAGCGCGAAGTGCATCGCCTGACGGCAGAGACCGACGAGCTGCGCAACAAGGTCAACCTGCTAGACCCCAAGCACGCCGATCCCGACCTTGTCGGGGAATTGCTGCGCAGCAAGCTGAACGTCGCCCATCCCGACGAAGTCGTGATCCAGCGCTGACACTTGCCTGCCAGCAAACATCGCATTTCGGGCTTGCATGGATTTCGCGGGACGCGGGCTGAATCGTCCTGCGGTTGCCAAGTGACACTGCCGGCCATGCGCCCGTCCGCTTGCAGGGGTGAATGATGGGCGGCAAGGAACAGGTGCCCGAAGGCATATCGCCGTCCGAATGGGCGAGGGCGAAGGCATCGCGCGCGCACGTGGTGGTAGATGCCGGTCCCTATTTCGAACTCATGCGCGAGGCGATGCTGGGCGCGCGCCAGCGTATCCTGCTGATCGGCTGGGATTTCGACACGCGGATCAAGTTCGGCAGCGGGCGCCAGTGGTGGAACGTGCCGCGCAAGGATATCCCGCCGCGCCGGCTGGGGCCGTTCATCCTGTGGCTGGCCGATCGCAATCCCGATCTCGACATCCGTATCCTGAAATGGAATTTCGGAGCGCTGAAAGCCCTGTTTCGCGGCAAGATGGTGATCGATCTGCTGCGCTGGTGGTGGCACCCCAACGTGCATTTCAAGCTCGATTCCGCGCATCCGATCGGATGCAGCCATCACCAGAAGATCGTCGTGATCGACGACGAGTTCGCCGTGTGCGGCGGTATCGACATGGCGGGGGATCGCTGGGACACGCGCGACCACCTCGATGCAGACCCGCGCCGCAAGCGGCCGAGCGGGCGGCTCTATGGTCCGTGGCACGATTGCACGATGATGCTTGAGGGAGAAATTGCCGAAACGCTCGGTTCCTATGCGCGAATGCGGTGGCGGCAAGCGACGGGCGAAACGTTGGAGCCGTGCGAAAAGGACGATCGCACGATCTGGCCCGAGCGGCTGCGCAGCGAGTTCCACGACGTGGACGTGGGGATTTCGCGAACGCGTGCGCAATACAACGGCAACCCTGAAGTGCGCGAGGTGGAGCGGCTGTTCTGCGAGCAGATCGGCAGGGCCAGGCGCTTCATCTATGCCGAAAACCAGTATTTCGCCTCTCGCACGGTGGCAGAGGCCATTGCGGCGAAGCTGAAAGAGCCCGATCCGCCCGAAATCGTGCTGGTCCTGCCCGAAAGCTCGGACGGGTGGCTTGAACAGACGGCGATGGACGGCGCGCGGGTGCGGCTGTTCAACGCCGTGAAAGAGGTCGATCACGCGGGCCGCTTTTCGATGTGGCACCCCTATAACGCCGCCGGCACGCCGATTTACGTGCATTCCAAGATGATGATCGTCGACGACGAGATCGTGCGCGTGGGCTCGGCCAATATGAACAACCGTTCGATGGGGCTCGACAGTGAGTGCGACGTTTTCATCGATTGCGCCGAAAACGACAGCCGATGCAGCGAAGCCATCGCCCGCTTGCGTTTTTCGCTGCTGGCGGAGCATTGCGGTTTGCCCGCCGAGGAAGTAGCGGGACTGCTCGAAAGGCACGGATCCATGGCCGCAATGATCGAAGCGGCGCCCGGCGGCGGCCAGTTCATGCGCCGCTTTGTCCCGCGCGAATTGAGCGAGACGGAAGAGGCGCTGGCCGATAACGAGGTTCTGGACCCGGAGCGGCCGGAAGAAATGCTCAATTTCTACCGCCGCGGCCACCTGTTCAACAGCCGCATACTCAAGCGGCCACGCAAGTTGGTGAGGAAGCTGAAACGATGAGCAGCCTGGTCGGCCCGGACGAAGACGATCCGCGCGGAAAGCCCCCGGTGCCCGAGGACGTGCAGGAGGCCATTCGCACGCTTATCCGCTGGACGGGCGACGACCCGCAGCGTGAGGGGCTGCTCGATACACCCGCGCGCGTGGCGCGGGCGTGGAAGGAATATTGCCTGGGATATGGCGAGGATCCGGCGGCCCACCTTTCCCGCCAGTTCGAGGAAGTGGGCGGGTACGACGAACTCGTGCTGCTGAAGGATATCCCGTTCCAGTCGCACTGCGAACACCACATGGCGCCGATCACCGGCAAGGCGGCGATCGCCTATATGCCGCGCGACCGCGTTGTCGGCATTTCCAAGCTCGCGCGGGTGCTCCACGCCTATGCGCGACGGTTACAGATACAGGAACGGCTTACCGCGGAAGTCGCCCGTTGCATCTGGGACAACCTCAATCCGCACGGTGTTGCGGTGGTGATCGAGGCGCAACACGGCTGCATGACAGGGCGCGGCGTGCGCACGCCCGGTGTCGGCATGGTGACCAGCAAGCTGCACGGCTGCTTTCTCGAGGACGAGCGCAGCCGCAAGGAAGTGCTCAGCCTGATGGGCTATTGATCGTGGGATTTCCCGCGCCGGTCATGACGATAGAGGAGCTTTCGGCGTTCTTCGTTGAAGCCTTCCCCGGCGTCGAACCTGTCAAGCTCAACACTATCCTGTCGATAGAGCAGGGCAGGGCGCGGCTGGCGCTCGACCCGACGGGCGACATGCTGCGGCCCGGCGGGATCGTTTCCGGCCCCACGCAAATGGGGCTGGCAGACCGCGCGGCCTATGCGGTGATCCTTGGCCATATCGGCCCGGTGGCGATGGCCGTGACCAGCAACCTCAACATGAGTTTCCTTCGCGCCGTCCCCGTGCGACGCATCTTCGCCGACGCGGTGCTCTTGAAGCTGGGGCGGCGGTTGGCGACTGTCGACGTTAGGCTGTGGCAGGACGATGAGGCGCACCCCGTCGCCCAGGCCACCGTGACTTACGCGATACCGGCCGCCACTACCTGACGGCCCGTTCCAATAGTCTTGTCAGCGCGTGGCGCTGTCGATCCAGGCCGCCACGTCGTCGTGCATCCTGGTGAGGGCGCGCGGGTTCAGATAGATCATGTGCCCCGCGTCATAATAGGTGAAGCTGATGTTTTTGCGCAGTTCGGGCCGCAGCATCATGTGCGCGGCGTCAAACTCGGTCGAATAGAACGGCGTGGCCGCATCGTAATATCCGTTGAGGAACAGCACCTTCATCGATGTGTTCGTGCGCATCGTGGCGGCAAGGTCCACCGCGGTGTTGGGATTGTTCTGCTTCCACCGTTCGCCCGCCGCCTCATGCGACCAGTCCCAGTCGAACGTGCTGTCGCGCGCGGACAGCTTGTAGGGCAGGTCTGTCTTGTAGCCGAGCCGGTTGGACAGATAGTCGCGGAAGCTTGCAACATAGGCGCCGGTGATCGCGGTCGAGGCGGGGTCGTCATCGGGGAACGCGGCGTTCGCATCGCTGACGTCAAGCGTATAGCGCGTGTCGAGACGCCCGGTGGACAGCCCCTTGTCTCGCAGCAATTCCGTCATGAAATGCCATAGCGAAACGCGCAGGTTGTCACGCATGATATATTCGGAGGACAGCCCGATATAGGCGGACATCTGCTGTGCGACCTGCCGCTTTTCCGCGTCGGAGATATTGTCGCCCTTGGCCAGCGCCGCGGCATAGGCGCCGGAATCGAAGGCGCGAACCTCGTCCAGGAAGGTCTTCAGGTCGGCCGGACGGTTGGGGATGCGGTTGTGATACCATGCGGTTGCCGCGAAAGTGGGCAGAAGGCCCATATAATCCTGGTCGTATCCGGGCTGGCGCACACCGTAATTCAGGATCGTCGACAGCAGGGCGATGCCGTTCAGGCTGATGCCGCGCTGTTCGAGAAGCGAACCGACCACGGGCGAACGCAGCGTGCCATAGCTTTCGCCGAACAGGAACTTGGGGCTGTTCCAGCGATCGTTCTTCGCGACATAGCGGGCGATGGCGCGCGCGAAGGCATCGGCATCCTGGTCCACGCCCCAGAAATCCTTGCCGGTCTTGTCGCCAAGCGGGCGCGAATAGCCGGCGCCGACCGCATCGATGAACACAAGGTCGGTCTTGTCGAGCAGCGAATCCGGGTTGGGCGCGAGCGAATATTGCGCCGGCGGCACATAGATCGGGCTGTCGGTGGCGACGCGATAGGGGCCGAAGCTGCCCATGCGCAGCCAGATCGTGGCGGAGCCGGGGCCGCCATTGTAAAGGAACGTGACCGGGCGGTTCTTTGAACGCACGCCGTCGCGGGTATAGGCGGTGTAGAACACGCTGGCGGTAGGCTTGCCGCTATCGTCGCGGATCGTCAGCGTGCCGGCGGTCGCGGTATAGGCGATCTTCTGCCCCCGCACCGTAACGCTGCCCTTGCTGGTGGAACTCTGTTCATCGACCGGCGGCTTCGCCCATGCGTTTTCTGCTGCCGCGACCATTTCTTTCTTGTGGTCGCCGCCCTTTGCGGGATCGGGCGATTTCCCGTCCTGCGCTGCCAGCGGCGATGCCATGGCGACGAACAGCAGCGGCAAGGTTGAGCACAGGATTTTGCGGCGCATGAAATTCCCCCCGTTTCGGTAACAATTGCGACGATGCCGCGCTGCAACGTGCCGCGCAAGGGGCCGGGGACGGCGCCGGTCACGCCATTCCTTCAGGTTCAAGGTAGCTTGTGGAGGGAGGCTTCATCTCCCGGTTCGGCGGAAAGTCGCCGCAATGGCCACGTCAGCGCGCCGCCGGACGAACCTTGCCCCGGTTATTCCGGATGCCGTCCGGTTCGACGAATTACATATGACGCTCGACGAGCGTCGATCCTGTGTGTTTGGGGAAATGGCGGCTATCAAAGCCTGGCTCCGGCGTCCGGTCCGGGACCATTGTCCGGGACCGGAAGCGCCAAAGCGATGAGGGCTGGAGGTCAGAGTTCCTGCAGCATGAATTCGGCGCTCGAAACCTTGAAGTCGCCGGGCGCTTCGACATTGAGCTTTTCGACCACGCCATCGTTGACAACCATCGAGAACCGCTGGCCGCGGGTGCCCAGGCCAAAGCCCGAACCGTCCATGGTAAGGCCCACGGCCTTTGCGAAATCGGCGTTGCCGTCGGCCAGCATGGTTACTGCGTCCGCGCCTGCGGAGGCGCCCCACGCACCCATGACGAAGGCATCGTTAACCGCGGTGCAGGCGATCTCGTCGATGCCCTTTTCCTTCAGTGCGCCCGCCTTTTCGACAAAGCCCGGCAAGTGCTTGGCGGAACAGGTCGGCGTAAAGGCGCCGGGGACGGAGAACAGCGCAACGCGCTTGCCCTTGAAATAGTCGGCGGACTGCACGGCTTCGGGTCCGTTCGCGGTCGCCATGACCAGCTTCACGTCCGGCAGCCTGTCTCCAACGGAAATTGTCATCGCCTTGTTCCTTTCATCGCATCTTGCCAATTGTCGCAATTGAGTTGCGTCAGCGGATATAGGCGCCGCGCATGGCAGCGCAACCGGCCGCAAAGGCTTGCGACGCGTTTACCAGCCCCGGCAACCCGCGATTAACCAGGATCGGAAAGCCGAATCCAAACCAGCGGTGCTACAAATGCCGGCCGGAGGTACGGGCAAGTGATCCTTTCGATAGGACATTGTAGAACGGCCCTGATCGGGGCCTTTGCGGCGGTTCTGGCCGCGCCGCCGGTGTATGCCGCATCGTGCTGGCCGCAGCCTGTGACAGAAGCGGCGCGGCTTCAGCAATTGAATGTAGTCCTGATGGCCGGGGTGACGCGCTGCGAGGCCGGAGCCGACAACTACCGGGCCGATTACCGGCGCTTTTCCGCTCGTCATGAAGAAGCACTTGGGGCCGCGAAAGAGGTCATGCTCGCACGCTTCTCGGTCGGCATGGGAAGGGCGTGGGCGTCAAATGCCATCGATTACATGGATTCCGCGACGGCGCAGCGGGTCACGGACGGTGACAGCCCGGATTGCGGCGCGTTGCGCGCAATGGCGCAGGCACTGGCAGACGGCTCGAACGACGACCTTGCCCGCGCGGCGGATAACCTGATCGCCGACCGCGTGATCACACCGGGCTGCACCCGCCGCATCGCACGCACGCACTGAACCTGGCGGAGAAGGCGCACGGTCGCATGCGCAACGGCAGGCGCCTGTTTCACCAACCGATATAAAGATCTCTTTATATTTGCCCTCGCGCAGTCGAGCGGCTAAGGGCAGGCGCATTATCGCGCCGGTTTCCGAACGCGGGCCGGCGCGCGGACCTTAACTGTTCAATTCACCCAGGAGATTGCTTCGTGGCCACCGCGCTCGACGCCAAGGACTATGTCGTCAAGGACCTTTCGCTCGCCGATTACGGCCGTGCGGAGATTGCCATTGCCGAAACCGAAATGCCGGGCCTGATGGCCCTGCGTGAGGAATTCGGCCCGTCGCAGCCGCTGAAAGGTGCGCGGATCACCGGCTCACTGCACATGACGATCCAGACCGCCGTGCTTATCGAAACCCTCGTCGCGCTGGGTGCCGAAGTGCGCTGGGCCACGTGCAACATCTTCTCGACGCAGGACCACGCCGCCGCCGCCATCGCCGCCGCCGGCATTCCGGTTTTTGCGATCAAGGGTGAAAGCCTTTCGGACTATTGGGACTATGTGGGCCGTATCTTCGACTGGTCCACGCCTGACGAGCCGAACCGCACCGCGAACATGATCCTCGACGACGGCGGCGACGCCACGATGTTCGCGCTGTGGGGCGCGCGCGTGGAGGCAGGCGAAGACCTGTTCGAGCCGTCGAATGCCGAGGAAATCGAGTTCGTTCGCGCGCTGAAGGCGTTCCTCAAGGCGAAGCCGGGATACCTCACGCAGTCGGTTGCTCACATCAAGGGCGTTTCGGAAGAGACGACAACCGGCGTTCACCGTCTTTATCAGATCGCCAAGGACGGAAAGCTGCCTTTCCCCGCGATCAACGTGAACGACAGCGTTACCAAGTCGAAGTTCGACAACCTCTATGGCTGCAAGGAATCGCTGGTCGACGCGATCCGCCGCGCGACCGACGTGATGCTGGCCGGCAAGGTTGCCTGCGTCGCCGGCTTCGGTGATGTCGGCAAGGGCTCGGCCGCGTCGCTGCGTCAGGGCGGCGCGCGCGTGATGGTTACCGAAGTCGATCCGATCTGCGCGCTTCAGGCCGCGATGGAAGGCTATGAAGTGGTGACGATGGAAGAAGCGGTGACCCGCTGCGATATCTTCGTCACCGCCACGGGCAACGAAGACGTGATCACCGCCGAACACATGAAGGCGATGAAGAACATGGCCATCGTGTGCAACATCGGCCATTTCGACAGCGAAATCCAGATTTCGGCGCTCGACAACTACAAGTGGACCGAAGTGAAGCCGGGCACCGACCTTGTCGAATTTCCCGATGGCAAGCAGATCATGATCCTGGCCAAGGGCCGCCTGGTGAACCTGGGCTGCGCCACCGGACACCCGAGCTTCGTGATGAGCAGCAGTTTCACGAACCAGACGCTGGCGCAGATCGAACTGTTCACCAAGAACGACCAGTACGAAAACCGCGTTTACGTGCTGCCCAAGCACCTCGATGAAAAGGTGGCCGCGCTCCACCTTGAAAAGCTGGGCGTGAAGCTGACCAAGATGAGCAAGAAGCAGGCCGACTATATCGGTGTGCCGCAGGAAGGCCCGTTCAAGCCGGATCACTACCGGTATTGATTGGCCGGCGCTATTGACCGGATCGGCCCGTATTGGTCACCGCGATGGAAAGGGCTCCGCACGATGCGGGGCCC
Source organism: Novosphingobium sp. ZN18A2 (assembly GCF_036784765.1). Classification (NCBI taxonomy): domain Bacteria; kingdom Pseudomonadati; phylum Pseudomonadota; class Alphaproteobacteria; order Sphingomonadales; family Sphingomonadaceae; genus Novosphingobium; species Novosphingobium sp. ZN18A2. The sequence goes on from NZ_CP136651.1 coordinate 1,834,043, forward strand.
TTTTGCGTTTCCATCCCCCGTTTCCGCGCAGTCTCGTTGTTGTAATCTTGCGCCCTGCGTCATAGCGATGCTGGCATGATCCCGGATCGTTTCGCGCTTGTCCTGATCGCCCTGCTCGTCGCTGCATGGACGATTGCGGCGGTCTGGGCGATTCTGGCGGCGCGGCGCCGGGTGCGCCGGGCAGAGGCAAGCCAGCGAATGGCGCGTCGGCTGGGGCGGATGGTGGACGAATCGCCCGCTCTTCCGCTGCTGGTGCGTGCCGACGGGCGGATTGAGGGGCCGCCGCGTCTGGCCGGGTGGTTCGGGCTTGACCGGATGCCCGGCTATCTTACCGAACTCGATGCCGGAACGCGCGGGCTTGACGAAGTCCAGCTTTCCCGCCTGACAGACGCCGTGCGGCTGGCGCAGAAGACGGGCGCGCCCTTCCGCCTTGCGCTGCGTCCGCGCGGCGGGGAGACGGCGCTGGCGGTAAAAGGGCACCTGGCAGATCCCGAGGTTTCGCCCGGCGGCGCGGCGCTTTGCTGGGTGTTCGATTTTTCCGACAGCGAGGCGGAACTGCGCAAGCTGCGGTCCGAAGCAGCGCGCGCCCGATCGGATTTCGCTGGTCTCGCGGGCCTGATCGAAGCCGCGCCGATGGCCATGTGGTTCCGCGGCCCCGATGCGAAATTGCAGATCGTGAATTCTGCCTATTGCGAAGCCGTGGGCGTGGAGGGCGGCGACACGGTGGTGGCCGACCAGGTGGAACTCGTCGAACCGGTGGATGGCCTGTCTGCCGCGAAAGTGGCCGCGCAATCATTCGCGCGCGGGCAGCCGGTGGAGCGGATCGTTACCGTTACCGTGCATGGAGAGCGTCGCTCAATGCGCGTGGTCGACCAGCCGCTGGGCGAACAGGGCATCGCCGGCTACGCGGTGGATATAGAGGAACTGGAAGAGGAAACACGCCAGTTCCGCCGTTTCCGCGAGGCGCATCGCGATATGCTCGATACGCTGTCTGCGGGCATCGCGCAGTTCGATGACAAGCGGAACCTTGTTTTCGCCAACCAGCCGTTCCTTCGCGTGTTCTCCATCGCGCCCGCGTGGATCGCAGATGCGCCGCCGTTCGACCGGGTGCTTGACCGGATGCGCGATGGCGGGCGGCTTCCCGAAGTTCGCGACTTTCCCGAGTGGCGGCGCGAACGGCAGGGCTGGTTCCTGGCGACAGAGCCGAAGGAAGAAGCCTGGCACCTGAAAGACGGCACGCATTTGCGCGTCGTCGGTCAACCGATGCCGGACGGCGGCTTGCTGATGATTTTCGAGGACCGGACCGAGCAACTCCAGCTCTCTTCGGCGCGCGATACGCTGCTGCGCACGCGCACCGCCACGTTCGACAACCTGTTCGAATCGCTCGCGGTGTTCGCGCCCGACGGAAAGCTGCAGATCTGGAACCGGCGGTTCGCCGCGGACTGGGGGCTGGAGGACAGTTTCCTCGACACGCATCCGCGCGCGGACATCCTGTTGACGCGTATTTCGAAAACGCTTGTCCGTCCCGCGCAAGTGGGGGCGATCGGCCAGGTGATCCGCGCGGCGACACTGGAACGCAAGAGCAGGCGCGGGCGCGTTGCGCTTTCCGACGGGCGGTTCCTCGAACTGGCGGGCGTGCCGCTTCCCGACGGCAACGGGTTGCTGACCGTGCTGGACATCACCGATTCGCAAAAAGCCGAAGCCGCGCTGCGCGAACGCAACGAGGCGTTGCTGGAAGCCGACGCGGTGAAAACGCGCTTCATCGCCAACATGAGCTATGAATTCCGCACGCCGCTAACCTCCATCGGCGGCTTTGCGGAACTGCTGCAAAGCGGCATGGCGGGCGACCTGAGCGATCAGGCAAAGGAATATGTCGCCGCCATCCTGTCATCGGTAGAACGCCTGGGCGGCCAGATCGAAAACGTGCTCGACCTGTCGCAGAGCGAAGCGGGTACGCTGCCGCTGGCGCAGGACCCGGTCGATCTTTTCCGGTTGTTGACCGAGGTGGTGCGGGAACGGGAAGGACGTTTGGCCGACGCCGGCATCACGCTCGATCTGCGCGGAGACAAGTCGGTCGGCAGCGTCACCGGCGATGCGCGAAAGCTGAAACGTGCATTCGGGCAACTGATCGACAACTCTATCGACGCCACCATGAAGGGCGGCCGGATCCTTGTCGAAGCGTCGCGCCGGAAGGCCGGGGTGCGCGTGGTGGTATCCGATAACGGCAAGGGCATGGAACCGGCCGTGCTGGTCCGCGCGCTCGAAGGGCTGAAGGTCAGCGCGGACGGGCGCACGGTGGAACGCAGGCAAGGGCTGGGCCTGCCGCTTGTCCGCCAGTTCGTCGAAGCGCACGGCGGAAAGCTGGAACTGCTGTCCGAACCGGGTGAGGGCACCAGTGCGATCGTGACACTGCCGTGAAGATCGCGCTTCCCGACATGGAAGCGACGGCAGCGCTGGGCGCACGCATCGCCGATGCGCTGCGCCCCGGCGACGTGGTGGCGTTGAGCGGCGGACTGGGGGCGGGCAAGACAACGCTCGCCCGCGCGATCATCGCCGCTCTCGGCCATGAAGGCGAAGTTCCCTCACCCAGCTTTGCGATCATTGAGCTTTACGAGCCGCCATCCGTCGGGCTGCCGCTGGTCCATGCCGATTTCTACCGGCTTGAAGACCCGTCGGAAGTGGAAGAACTGGGGCTTGACGATTATCGCCACGGCGCGGCGATGATCGCCGAATGGCCCGATCACGCGGGCGGTTTCACGCATGAGCCGGCCTGCCTTTCGATTGCGCTGGAAAACGTGGATGGCGCGCGCTTTGCGATTGTCGAGCGCGGCGCCGATTGGCTAGAGCGGCCGATATGGACATGACCGGGCCAAAGGGCGCTGAAACCTTCCTTGCCGATGCCGGATGGGCCGGTGCGGCGATAGAGCCGTTGCCGGGCGATGCATCGTTCCGGCGCTATTTCCGTATCCGGCATCCCCGGCGCGGCGACGCCATGCTGATGCACGCGCCGCCGCCCGAAGAAAACCCGGTTCCCTTTATCCGCGCGGCAAAATGGCTCGATGCCAACGGGCTGCGCGCGCCGGTGATCTATGCCGAGCAGGAGGGCGAGGGGTTTGTCCTGCTGGAAGATTTCGGTGACGTCAGGATGCGCGAGTTCCTTGACGAGCGACCGCAGGAAGAACGCGCGATTTACGGCCATGCGATCGACACGCTGGTTGCGCTGCATCGCCTGCCGCCGGGACCGTTCAATTCCTATGACCTGGCCGAATACCGGCGCGAAACACGGCTGTTCACCGAATGGTATTGTCCCGCGCGCGGGCTGAACGTGGACGCGGCGGGCTGGGATGCAGCGTGGCAGGACGTGCTGGTGCGGTTGCTTGCCCGGCAGCGGCCGGGCGTGACGGTGCTGCGCGATTACCATGCGGAGAACATCATGCTGGCGGGCGGGCCGGACCGGCAGGGATTGCTCGATTTTCAGGACGCACTGGTCGGCCATCCGGCCTATGACCTTGTTTCGCTGTTGCAGGACGCGCGCCGTGACGTATCGCCCGATCTCGAACGCGCGATGCTGGACCATTACGTGGAGAAGGCGCAGCCCGGCGCGGACTTCGCTGGCGATTATGCGCGGCTCGGCGCGCAGCGCAACGCCAAGATCGTCGGCATTTTCGTCCGCTTGTGGAAGCGCGATGGCAAGCCGCGCTATCTGGACCTTATTCCGCGCGTGTGGGGACTGCTCGAGCGCGATCTTGCGCATCCCGCTCTGGCGCCGGTCGCGCGCTGGTTCGACGCGAACATTCCCGAAGACATCCGTGCAGCGGGTGGAGGATCGTTCAAGTCATGAGTGACACGAAGGCTGCACAACCGCTTGCCAGCGATGTGGCAATGGTGCTGGCGGCGGGCCTTGGCAAGCGTATGCGTCCGCTTACCGCGACACGCCCCAAACCGCTGGTGCGCGTGGCCGGACAAACGCTGATCGACCGCTGCCTGGACAAGCTGGAGGAAGCGGGCGTTGCGCGCGCGGTGGTAAACGTCCATTACCTGCCCGATGCGATGCGCGCGCACCTTGCCAAACGCAATGCCCCGCAAATCGCGATTTCGGACGAGACCGAAAAGCTGCTTGAAACCGGGGGCGGCGTGGTCAGGGCATTGCCGCTGATCGATGCCGATCCGTTCTTCTGCCTTAATTCGGACAATGTCTGGCTGGACGGTCCGCAGGACGTCTTTGCGCAGCTCAGCACCATCTGGAATCCGGAGCATATGGATGCCTTGCTGCTGATGGTGCCGCACCCGCGCGCGTTCAACTATCGCGGGCTTGGCGATTTTCACATGGATGCGGAAGGGCGCATAACGCGCCGCCTGCCGCGCAAGGTGGCGCCGTTCATCTATGGCGGTATCCAGCTTGTTTCGCAGCGCCTGTTCCGCGACGCGCCCGAAGGGGCGTTCGGCAACATGCTGATGTGGGAGCGGGCGATTGCAGAAGGCCGGCTTTATGGCACGGCCTTTACCGGCCAGTGGTATGAAGTCGGCGCGCCTGAGATGATCGCGCCCACCGAAGCCGCGCTGACCCAGCACGATTGACGTGTCGAGGCAGCGGCCAAGCGTCTATTCGATCGCCGCGCATCGCGGTTTTGCCGATGCCCTGGTGGCGGGCCTGATCCCGCGATACCGGGAAGACCGCTTCGGCCTTGCGCGGCTGACCCTTCTGCTCCCCAGCCGCCGCACCGCGCGCACCGTTACGGAAGCGTTCGTCAGGGCATCGGACGGGGGCTTGCTGCTGCCCCGCATGGCGGTGGTAGGCGATCTGGATATAGACGAGACGCTGGGGCCGTTGCTCGATCCCATCGGCGCGGGGGCGGGCATTCCCCCGGCGTGCGATCCCGCATTCCGGCTTTTGCGGGTGGCGCAGTTCCTGAAAGAGGAAATGGGCGACGAGGCGCCCGGCGAGTCGGCCTTGCTGCGCCAGGCGCGCAGCATCGTGCGCAGCATGGACCGGCTATCGGTTGAAGACGTGCCGCCATCGCGCCTGCTCGATCTGGATCTGGGCGATCTGGCCGAACACTGGATGGATTCGCTGCGCACCTTTGCCCGCGTTCAGGCGCGCTGGGCCATAGAGCTTGATGTGCGCGGCGAGGTCGATCCGCCGGAGCGGCGCAACCGTCTGCTGGATCACGCGGCGAAGGCATGGCGCGAAGCGCCGCCGCCGCACCCGGTGGTCGCGGCGGGCGTAACGTCCGCGTCCCCCGCCGTTGCGCGATTGCTGCGCAGCATCGCCGACCTTGAAAGTGGCGCGGTGATCCTTCCCGACCTTGACCTGTCGATGCCGGACGAGGTGTGGGACTCGCTTGGCAACGCGGGCGCTCCCGCCGGGGAGGGGGAACCGCCCTTTGCGCGCGGCGATGCGGTTACCCATCCGCAATATCACCTGAAGCTGCTGCTCAATCGCATGGGGCTGGCGCGCGGAGAGGTTCAGCCGTGGCACCGCTCGGGCGTCAGTCCGGCACGGCCCGAACGCAGCCGCGCGATATCGAACCTGTTCCTGCCGCCGGAAGCGAGCGCCGTCTGGGCCGAACTGTCGGCGGAGGACCGACGGCTTTCGGGTGTGCGGCTGATGAAATGCGCCCATCCCGAAGAGGAAGCGCAATCCATCGCCATACTCGCGCGCGAGGCGCTGGTCGTGCCGGAAAAGCGCGTTGCGGTGGTCACGCCCGATCGCAACCTTGCCGCGCGGGTTGTTGCGCTGCTTTCCCGCTGGAACATCGTTGCAGACGATTCCGCCGGACGGCCCTTGCCGCAGACGCCTGCCGGGCGGCTGTTGCTGCATTTGTCCGAAGTGCTGGCGGAACACGCGGCGCCCGTTCCGCTGCTGGCGCTGCTCGGTCATCCGCTGGTGCGCGCGGACGGACGGCGCGCCGCCTGGCTTGACCATGTGCGCCAGCTTGACCTTGCGCTGCGCGGTCCCCGTCCGGGGCCGGGCCTTGCCGGTGTGCGCGATCATCTGCGCGGGACGGGCATTGCGCGGCGCTTCCCGCAGCTTGCGCAGTGGTGGGACGAACCCGCCACCGCGCTTTCGCCGCTGTTCCAGCGCACCGATGATGTAACGCTGGGCGAGTGGCTGGCCCTGCTTGCCGAAGTGGCCGAGGACTTGTGCGGAGAGGCGCTGTGGTCGCGCCCAGATGGCCGCGCGCTGGCGCAGTTCATCGAACAATGGAGCCTTGCCGCCGCGAACGCCCGCCTTGCGGTGCGTCCGGCGGAGTTGCCGGCCCTGTTGCGCGATGCGCTGGATGAAGTGGCGGTGCGTCCCCCGTGGGGCGGGCATCCGCGTCTTGCGATATACGGTTTGCTGGAAGCGCGCATGAGCCGCGCGGACCTGGTGATCTGCGGCGGGATGGCCGAGGGCGTCTGGCCGGGCGTTCCATCGGTCGATCCCCTGCTTGCCCCGGCGGTGCTGCGCGCCCTTGGCATTCCCGGCGCGGATTTCCGTATCGGCCTTGCCGCGCATGACCTTGCCGCCGCACTGGGCGCGCCCGAAGTGGTCTTGAGCCATGCGGCACGCGATGCCGAAGGTCCGGCGATCCCGTCTCGCTTCCTGCTGCGCATCCGGGCGATGCTGGGCGATCGTGCAAGCAAGGCCCATGAAGAAACGCGCGCCGTGGCGCTGGCAGGCGCCATCGACGATGCGCCGCAGTCCGCCCCCTATCCGCAACCCATGCCCATGCCGTCTGCAGAGCAGCGGCGCGTCGATATCGCGGTAACCGCGCTCGACAGGCTGCGGGGCGATCCATACCAGTTCTATGCCGCGTCGATCCTGAGGCTGAAGACGCTCGACCCGCTCGATTCCGATCCCACGCCCGCATGGCGGGGCATGGCCGTCCACGAGATACTGCAACTCTGGCACGAAGCGGGGACGCCGCCCGGCGAACTGATTCCGCTGGCGGAGCGCAAACTTGCGGAGATGAGCACGCATCCTTTCATGGCCGCGCTATGGCGGCCGCGCCTTGTGAACGCGCTGGCCTGGGTGGAAGAGCATACCGACGCGCTGCTGGGGCAGGGGCGCAAGCCCGCGCTGTGGGAGCAGTGGGGCGATATCCGGGTTGACGGCATCAAGGTATTCGGCCGCGCCGACAGGATCGACCGGCTTGAAGACGGATCGCTGGCGATCGTCGATTACAAGACGGGTATGCCCCCATCCGCCAGGATGGTGCGCGAAGGGTTTTCGCTGCAACTCGGCCTGATCGGCCTGATCGCGCGCGAAGGCGGATTCCGCGATCTTTCGGGCGATCCGGTCGCTTTCGAATACTGGTCCATGGCGCGCAACAAGGCCAGGGGGTTCGGCTATGTCGCCAGCCCGGTGAAAACGGCGAACAACCGCGCCGAACTGATGCCCGAAGACTTCGTTCCGATAACCGGCGAGTACCTGCGCGAAGCAATCGCGCGATGGATACTGGGCGAGGAGCCGTTCACCGCGCGGCTCAACCCGGACCTGCCCGGTTACACCGATTACGACCAGTTGATGCGGCTTGACGAATGGCAGGGCCGCAGCCGCCGGAACGACGGCGAAGAAGGCGCTTCGGGAGACGCGGCGTGAGCAAGGTCTTCCCCCTGAAGGACAACCAGGCGCGCGCGGTCGATCCGATGCGCACGGTATGGCTTTCCGCTTCAGCCGGCACGGGCAAGACGCAGGTTCTTTCCGCTCGCGTGCTGCGCCTGCTGCTTCAACAGGACGTGGAGCCCGAACACGTGCTGTGCCTGACCTTCACAAAGGCCGGCGCCGCGGAAATGGCGACGCGCGTGAACGACGTGCTGGCGCGCTGGGTGCGGCTTGACGATGCAAGGCTGGCCGCCGAACTCAATCACATCGGCGCGCCGGTGGACGATGCCACGCGCAAACGCGCGCGCAGCCGCTTTGCCGCCGTGCTCGATTGTCCGGGTGGCGGGCTGCGGATCGAAACGATCCATGCCTTTTCGCAATGGCTGCTTTCCGCCTTTCCGGTCGAGGCGGGGTTGACGCCCGGCACGCGGGCGATGGAAGACCGCGATCGCGATCTGCTGCTGCGCCAGGTGCTGGCGGATTTGCTGATCGAGGCCGACGAACGCGGCGACGATGCGCTGCTGGATACGCTGGCGGACCTGAGCCTGAGGATGGACCAGAGCGCGCTGGAAACCTTCCTGTTGCGCTGCGCCGCCGCGCGCGACCTGTGGTTCGGCGCGGGGTCATGGAATGAGCCGCTGCGTTCGCGCATCAATGGCGTGATCGGCCTTCCGCCGCAGGAAGTGGACGGAACCGTCGCCTGTGCCACGCTGTGCGCCGACGATGCATTCGATATCGCCTCTGTGCGATACTGCATGGCCGTGAATGCCGAATGGGGCACGAAGACGGGCATCGCCGCAGCCAATGCGATGGGAGACTGGCTGGCAGCCGATGCGCAGGCGCGGCTTGCCGGGTTCGAGGACTTTTGCAGGCAATTCCTGACGGCGAAAGGCGAACCGAGATCGACGACGAGCCTCGACAAGCGAGACCCCGAATACAGCACATATGCCGCGCGGGTGATTGCCAGCATCGAAGCGGTACGCGAACGCAAGGCGCTTGTTGCGCTGGCAGACCTGCTGGACGCCGCGCTCACGCTTGGCCGCCGCTTCGCCATCGCGTGGGATGCGGCCAAGAAGCGCGAAAGCTATATCGATTTCGATGACCAGATCCGCTTCGCCGCTGACCTGCTCAAGCGGCGCGAACTGGGCGAATGGGTGCGATACAAGCTGGACCGGCGCTTCGATCACATCCTTGTGGACGAGGCGCAGGATACCAACGCCGCGCAATGGGAAATCGTGCTGGACGGGCTGATCGGCGATTTCTTTTCGGGCGAGGGGCAGCACGGCGATGCGATGCGCACGCTGTTCGTGGTGGGCGATTACAAGCAGGCGATCTTCCGCTTTCAGGGCACCAGCCCGGAAAACTTCGACCGTGCACGCCAGCGCGTGCGCGACGAACTGTTCGGCCTTGCCGAAGCGTCGCGTGACGCGGACCGTGAACTGCTCGACCTCGGGCTGGGCCGCTCGTACCGCACGGCGCGGCCTGTCCTTGAGTTCGTGGACCGCGCGATCGGGCATATCGGGTATGCCGGGCTGGGACTGCAGCAACCGCCCGAAGCGCACGTGGGTGAAGACCGGCCGGGCCTTGTGGCGCTGTGGCGGCCCGTGGGGCAGTCAGCCGATGAAGAGGACGAGCCGGAGGACGAAGGCGCAGGCGACGGCAACAACTGGCTCTCGCGCCCTGACCGTATGCTGGCCGATACACTGGCCCGGCAGGTGCGCGCGTGGCTGGAAACCGGGGTCTATCTCGAAAAGCACCAGCGCAACGCGCAGGCCGGCGACATCATGGTGCTGGTCCGCAAGCGCAAGGATCTCGCCGGGCTGATCGTCGCGCGGCTCCACGCGCAGGGCGTTCCCGTGGCGGGTGTCGACCGGCTTCGCCTGGGTGCGCCGCTGGCGGTGAAAGACCTTGTCGCGGCGCTGCGTTTTGCGCTGCAACCGCTGGACGACCTGAACCTTGCGAACTTGCTGGTGTCCCCGCTGATCGGCTGGAGCCAGAAAGACCTGCTGGACCACGCCTATCGCGACAAGGGCCTCCACCTGTGGGACCACTTGCGCGCCACGGAAAGCGCGCAAACGCATCCGGCGATGGAGATGTTGCGCGCCGTTCTGGCCCGCGCCGATCTTTCCCCGCCGCAGGAACTGCTCCACTGGTTGATTGCCGGGCCGTGGCAGGCACGGCGAAAGCTGGTTGCACGGCTGGGGCGCGAAGTGAACGATCCGGTTGACGAATTGCTGAATGCCGCCATGGCCTTCGCGGCAAGCGGCACGCCCAGCCTTGCCGGGTTCCTGCAATGGTTCGATGCGGGCGAGGGGGAGTTGAAGCGCGAATCCGACCAGTCGGGCGGCATGGTGCGCGTGATGACGGTGCATGGGGCGAAAGGCCTGCAAGCGCCGATCGTGATTCTGGCCGATGCGGTGGATGATCCCGAAAGCGCGCCGCCGCGCGGGCTGGAACTGGAAGAACGGGTGATCGGGGGCAAGCCGCACAAGGTTCCGCTGCCGCCGCTGCGCAAGGAGGAAAAGGCGGGGCCGGTCCTGCTTGCCGAAACGGAAGCCGCGAAAGCGGAGCGTGAGGAGCACTGGCGCCTGCTCTATGTTGCGATGACCCGCGCCGAGGAGGCGCTGTTCATCGGCGGCGCGCTGGGCAAGCGACAAACCGCGCCGCCGCCGGAAAGCTGGTACGGCAAGCTAGCGGCGCTGTTTCCGGACGATACCTGGCAAAGCGATCCCTTGTGGGGCGGTTGCGCTGAATGGGGCGCGCTTTCCACGCGGTCTGCCCCACCGTCCGATACCGGCGTTTCATCGGTTGCACCCGTGGACCTGCCCGACTGGCTGCTCACGCCGGTCGGCCCCGAACCGCGCCCCCCGCGCCCGCTGGCCCCATCGTCGCTGGGGGAGGAGGACGCGCCCGATCCGCCGCCCAAACCCGGACCCGGCCTTGTTGCCGCGGCAAGGCGCGGCACCCTGATGCACAAGCTGATCGAACGCCTGCCCGAACGCGCGCCCGATCAACGCATGGAGGCAGCAGAGGCATGGCTGGCGCGCATGGCGGACGATATCGATCCGGCCGAACGGACTGCGATGGCGCGGCGCGCGGTAAATGTCCTGTCCCATCCCGGCTGGCAGGACGTGTTCGGGCAGGATTCGCTGGCCGAAGTGCCGGTGGCCGCGCTGGTCGACGGGCGGATGGTTGCGGGTACGATCGACCGGCTGGTGATCGGCGATGCGGCAATCCGCATTGTCGATTTCAAGACGGCGCGCCGCCCGCCGACGCGGATCGAGGAAATTCCCGCAGCCTATCTGAAGCAGATGGCCGCCTATGGTCAGGCGCTGGGCGCGATCCATCCGGGCAGGCGGGTAGAAGCGGCGCTGCTCTATACCCAGACGCCGGAAATGTTCGTGCTGCCCGATGCACTGATCGAGGCCAACAAGCTGGACTCGCAAGTCTGACAGCAATGCTTTTCACGCGCGCCTGTTGCGCCCGCCCGCACCGGGCTTACATAGCAGGCAAAGACATCGAAGGAGTTTCCCATGCCCACCAAGCCCGTTACCGATGCCAGCTTCGAAGAAGACGTCCTGAAGGCGGACAAGCCCGTTCTGGTGGATTTCTGGGCGGACTGGTGCGGCCCGTGCAAGATGATCGGCCCGTCGCTGGAAGAAATCTCGGACGAACTGGCGGAGAAGGTGACCATCGCCAAGATGGACATCATGGAAAATCCCGGCGTGCCGGGCGAGATCGGCGTGCAGTCGATTCCGCTTATGGTGCTGTTCAAGGATGGCAAGCCGGTGGCGCAGAAGCTGGGCGCCGCGCCGAAAAGCCAGCTCAAGCAATGGCTTGAGAGCGAGCTCTAAGCCACTTCCGGCAAATCAGGATTCGATCTGGCGCAGCCTTTGCGCCAGATCGTTCCACAATGCGGGTGAGGCGGCGCCGATCAGGCCCTTGCGGTCTTCGTCGACACGGTAATCGCTGCCGTCCATCCGCGCGACCTTGCCGCCCGCTTCGTTGACGAACAGCGCACCGGCGGCATGGTCCCAGGGCAACGTGCGTTCGAAGATCGAAACGTCGTTCACGCCCAGCGCCAGCCGCGGATATTGTTCGGCGGCGCAGCGCGGTATGTCCACCAGCGTATAGAACGGTGCGATATGGCGTTTCATCGCTTCGCGCTTGGCATCGTCCATGAACAGCAGGCTGATCCCGGCCACCGGCGGCTGTTGCCCCGTGGTGCGGGCCGCGGTGCGTTCGGCATTGACGAAAGCACCCATGCCGCGATGAGCGTGGCAAAAGCGACCGGTCAACACGTCATAGATCCAGCCCGAAACGGCCACGCCGCGTTCCGCAAGGGCGACGAGGATACCGAACGGCGCCTTGCCGGCGGCGAAGTTGTTGGTGCCGTCCAGCGGATCGACGATCCAGCAAAGATCGTCGCCCAGGCGGTTCATCAGCGATGGATCGGCGTGCGCGGCTTCCTCTCCAACGATCGCGGCTTCGGGCAGCAGCCTGCCAAGCCCTTCGGTAAGGATCGCTTCGGCGTCGCGGTCGGCAATCGTGACGACATCGTCAACCGCCTTGTGCATCACTTCCGCATCGTCGAGCGTCCTGAAACGCGGCAGGATCGCCCGTTCAGCCGCGTCGCGCATCAGCGCGTGGACCGCCTTGTCCAGCGCGTCGGTCGGGCGCCGGTTGGTCAACTGCGATAGTCCGCGTTGATCGAGATGTAGCCGTGCGTCAGGTCGCAGGTCCACACGGTTGCGCGTCCATCGCCAAGGCCAAGATCGACCTCTATCGTGATGTCCTGCCCCTTCAGGTGCGCGGCAACCGGCGCTTCGTCATAATCGGCAAGCGGCTGCCCTTCCTTCGCCGCCCAGATGCCGCCGAAGCCGATGGACAGCCTGTCGCGGTCCGCCGGTTCGCCGGCCTTGCCCACGGCCATGACCACGCGGCCCCAGTTGGCGTCCTCTCCGGCGATGGCGGTCTTCACCAGCGGCGAATTGGCGATGGCGAGGCCGACCTTGCGGGCGCTCTCGTCGCTTGTCGCACCGCTTACCGAAATGGCGATGAACTTCTGCGCCCCTTCGCCATCACGCACGACAAGGTGGGCCAACTGGCGGCACACGTCGCCGACTGCCGCAGCAAAGGCATCGGCGCCGTCGTCGTCGAACGAGGAGAGGGGGGCATTGCCCGCCTTGCCCGTCGCGAAGGCCAGTACGGTGTCGCTGGTGGACGTATCGCTGTCGACCGTGATGCACGAGAACGTGCGCCGGTTCGCGGCTGAAAGCACCGTTTGCAGGAAGGCGGGCTCTACGGCCGCGTCGGTGAAAAGATAGCCCAGCATCGTTGCCATGTCGGGTGCGATCATGCCCGAACCCTTGATGATCGCGCCGATCGTTACCGTCTTTCCGCCGACCATGGCTGTCGCCACCGCGCCCTTGGGGAAGGTATCGGTGGTAGAGATCGTCGCGGCGGCTTCTTCCCACGAACATTCGGACGCGGTGAATACCGCATCCAGTCCGGCACGCGCCTTGTCCTTGGGCAGCGGCACGCCGATTACCCCGGTGGAAGAGACGAACACCTGTTCCTGCGGGCAACCGATCCGGCCGGCGACCTGCGCCATGATCGCCTCAACCGCCTCGCGCCCGCGATAGCCGGTAAAGGCGTTGGAGTTGCCCGCATTCACCACCAGCGCGCGCGCCTTGCCCTGCTTCACGTTGTCGCGGCCCGTTTCCACTTCGGATGAACAGCATACGTTGCGCGTGAACACGCCGGCGACGCTTGTCCCCTCGGCCAGTTCGACAAAGGTAAGGTCGCAGCGGCCCCAGTCCTTGTATCCGGCGCGTGCGATGCGCGGCGTTACGCCGGCAATCGGCGGGATCGCGGGGAAGGGCGTGGCGAGCGGGGAAACGGTATCGGACATGGCTTGCGCGGTTAGCCCCCGTCCGCCGCGCGGGCAAGCGGCTTGCACTTGCGGGCGAGGACGGTAGGCATCCGTTTCTGACAGGACGGTAACTTTATGTCGCGCGCTGGCGATGGCACGGTTATGCCGAACTGGACTTTCGCGGTCGCGCCCGGCGCGCGGTCTGTGCGTTGGTCGCGTGCCCGGGCCTTGTCCGGCTGCGACCTTGGGAGACGAATCCCCCGAACGAACCCGGGCTCGCGATAAATGAGCCGGAACTGGAGTTGGAATGACGAAGAAACTGCTGGTCGCGCCCCTGATTGCCCTTCTTGCCGCCTCACCCGCGCTTGCCGCTGCGCCAACCGGGCCAAAGCCCGCAGGCAATCCGGGCGCGTGGATCACGCCCGGAGACTATCCCGCCGCCGCGTTGAAGGCGGGGAAAGAGGGGGCCGTCCAGTTCTCGCTGCAGGTCGATGCCAGTGGCACGCCCACGGGCTGTTCGGTCACGAAGGGCAGCGGTGAGCCTTCGCTTGACGAGGCGACGTGCCGCCTGATCTCGCAGCGCGCGCATTTCACGCCTGCCACCGGAAAGAACGGAAAACCCGTTGCCGGCACCTATGCAAATACGGTGCGCTGGGTTCTTCCGGCAGACGGCGGGCCGGAAGTGCTGGCGTCGATCGATCGCCGGCTTATCGCGCCCGCTTATTGCGTTCCGGTCTGGAAGGGGGAACGCGCCCAGACGATCGGCATGGTCGCGCTTGCGCGTTGCCTGCGCTGACGCAGGGGCTGCATTACCGGCGCTGACATAGCGGGCAAATCCGCGACGACGCGCGTTTCTTCATGGACGAAGCGCGCCGCAGTCCCTATCTGCCGTGCGTAATGCGTTTGCTGCTTGCCCTTCTTGCGCTGATTTCGGGCGTCTCCGCGCCCCAGGTGGCGCTTGCGAATTCGCCTGCCGAAGTCGCCGGGCACGTTCTTGGCGCGGCAGAATCCGCCGAGGCCGAGCAGGCGATTGTCCTGCAGGCGGTTCCGCGCCGGTCGCAGGCTGCGCTTCGCAAGGTTCGCAATGTCGGCCTTGCGCCCGCTTTCCGCGTGCCGTCGGGCAGCGGTTTCGCGCTGACTGACCGCGCCCGCGAATAGCGCGCCGCGCACGTTCCCAGATTCGTTATTCTGCCGGAATGCGCATGGCCTGCGGGTCGCGCGGCTCCGGCGCATCACCGCATATCCGTTCAGACCATATTCGTTCAGACAGGGAATCCGCCCATGCTCGGCAACGTCGCCAAGGCCATTTTCGGGTCGTCCAACGACCGTTACGTCAAATCGCTCAACAAGGTCGTCATCCAGATCGCGTCCTTCGAACCGCAACTGGAGGCCATGTCGGACGACGAGCTGGCCGCGCAGACGCCAAAGCTGCGCGCCATGCTGGATGAGGGCAAGACGCTCGACGATATCCTGCCCGAAGCCTTTGCGACCTGCCGCGAGGCTTCGCGCCGCGTGCTGGGCATGCGCCACTTCGATGTGCAGATGGTGGGCGGCATCGTGCTCCACCGGGGCGAGATTGCAGAGATGCGCACGGGCGAAGGCAAGACGCTGGTCGCCACGCTGGCGACATACCTGAACGCGCTGGCCGGCAAGGGCGTCCACGTCGTTACCGTGAACGATTACCTTGCCCGGCGCGACGCGGAATGGATGGGGCAGTTGCACCGCTTCCTGGGCCTGACGGTGGGCGTGATCGTGCCCGACCTCAACGAGGAGCAGCGGCGCGAGGCCTATCACTCCGACATCACATACGGCACCAACAACGAGTTCGGGTTCGATTACCTGCGCGATAACATGAAGCACGAACGCAGCCAGCAGGTGCAGCGGCCGTTCAACTTCGGCATCGTCGACGAGGTGGACTCGATCCTGATCGACGAGGCGCGCACGCCGCTGATCATTTCCGGGCCGACCGACGACAAGTCCGACCTCTACATCGCGGTCGACGCCGTGGTGAAGCGGCTGGACGAGGAAGATTACGAAAAGGACGAAAAGCAGAAGAGCGTGATGCTCACCGAAGACGGCGTCGAAAAGGTCGAGCGTATGCTCGAGGACGCCGGGCTGCTGGTCGGATCGAACCTCTACGATGTCGAGAACACGCAGGTGGTTCACCATCTGGACCAGGCGATGAAGGCCGTGGTCATGTTCAAGCGCGACATCGACTACATCGTGAAGGACGACAAGGTCGTCATCATCGACGAGTTCACCGGACGCATGATGGACGGCCGCCGCTGGTCGAACGGCCTGCACCAGGCGGTGGAGGCGAAGGAAGGCGTGAAGATCGAGCCCGAGAACCAGACGATGGCCTCGATCACCTTCCAGAACTATTTCCGCATGTATCCCAAGCTATCGGGTATGACGGGCACCGCCGCCACGGAAGCGGCGGAGTTTTACGACATCTACAAGATGAACGTCGTCACCATTCCCACCAACGTGCCGATCCAGCGCGTCGACGAGGAAGACGAGTTCTACAAGAACACGCTCGACAAGTTTTCCGCCATTGCCCGCTTGATCCGCGAGAAGAACGAGAAGGGGCAGCCGGTTCTCGTCGGCACGGTGTCTATCGAGAAATCGGAACTGCTGTCGGACTTCCTCAACAAGGAAGGCGTGAAGCATAACGTGCTGAATGCCCGCTTCCACGAGATGGAAGCGCATATCGTGGCACAGGCCGGGCGGCTTGGCGCGGTGACGATCGCCACCAACATGGCCGGTCGCGGCACCGACATCCAGTTGGGCGGCAACGTCGAGTTCCGCACCGAGGACGAACTGGACGAAATGCCCGAAGGGCCGGAGCGCAACGCGGCGATCGAGAAGATCAAGGCCGAAGTCGGCGCGGAAAAGCAGCGCGTGCTCGATGCAGGCGGGCTTTGCGTGATCGGCACCGAACGCCACGAAAGCCGCCGTATCGACAACCAGCTTCGCGGCCGGTCGGGCCGTCAGGGCGATCCGGGCCTGTCTAAATTCTACCTGTGCCTGGAAGACGACCTGCTGCGCATCTTCGGGCCGGACACCCTGTTCTCCAAGATGATGAACGCCAACCTCGAGGATGGCGAAGCGATCGGTTCGCGCTGGCTTTCCAAGGCCATCGAGACCGCGCAGAAGAAGGTCGAGGCGCGCAACTACGACATCCGCAAGCAGGTTGTCGAATACGATGACGTGATGAACGACCAGCGCAAGGTCATCTACGAACAGCGCGCGGACATCATGGATTCCGAAGCCGTCGACGATGTTGTGGAGGATATGCGCCGCGACACGATCAACGCGATGGTGGGCGGGGCCTGCCCTCCGGGTTCCTATCCCGAACAGTGGGATGTCGACGGACTGAAGGAGCGGGTAGAGGACATCCTTGGCCTGCAGCCGCCGATCGACGACTGGATGAACGAGGACGCGCTGGCGCCCGACATCATCGAAGAACGCCTTCAGGAACTGGCGGACCAGAAGATGGTCGGCAAGATCGCGGAGATAGAGGAGCCGACGTGGCGCGGGCTTGAAAAGTCGGTCCTGCTGGAACGGCTCGACCATCACTGGAAGGAACACCTTTCCACGCTCGATGCGCTGCGTCAGGTCGTGTTCCTGCGCGCCTATGCGCAGAAGCAGCCGATCAACGAATACAAGCGCGAGGCGTTCAACCTGTTCGAACGCATGATCGAAGCGATCCGCGAAGACGTTACGCGCATCCTGATGACGGCAGAGTTCCGCATGCGTCCGCCCGAGGATTTCGAACTGCCCGAACTGCCCGATTTCCTGACCAGCCACATCGACCCGTTCACCGGAGAGGACGATTCCGGAACGGTCCCCGGTGCGGCGGCGATGATGGGCGCGCCGGGCAAGCAGGTGGCGACGGCGCCGGGCGAGGGCGATCCCTATGCGGGCATGGATATCAGCCGCAATGCGCCCTGTCCGTGCGGTTCGGGCAAGAAATACAAGCATTGCCACGGCGCAATGGCCTGACCCCGAATTCGTCCCGCCCCGGTCGGTTGCGAATCGGGGCGGGAAAATTCCTGCGACGCGAATGAGCCGGATTGGTGCGAGTCGCGCCTGTCCAGAATGAAAATCGCTCGCAACAGCGTTTGACACCCCGCGCAAACTATTGGTAATTCCGAAAAAACGATAACAGAACGGGCCGCACCATAAATTATAGTCGGGGGGCTAGAGAATGCGGCATATTGGGACGGCGGGCGACCGCCTTGTCCAGGCGACGGCTTTTGCCGCGGTTTCCGCGCTGGCCTCAACTGCGCTTCCGGCACCTGCATTTGGTCAGGCCGCAAGCGGTATTCCCACGCGGGACGAGCTTCAGGGCATAACCCAGGCTCCGGCCGAGGCGCCGCCGCGTCTTTCCATTTCCGGCGGGATAGAGCGTTCGCCCTGTCCCCTGGCCGATCCCAAGTTCAAGGACATTACCGTCACGATCAGTGACGTTGAGTTTCATGGCCTTAAGGAAATCGCACCGGCCGACCTGTCTGCCGCGTGGCAGCCGTTTGCCGGATCGGCGCAGCCGGTATCGGTGATCTGCGAGATCCGCGACGCCGCCGCCACAATCCTGCGCAACAAGGGCTATCTGGCCGCGGTCGAAGTGCCCACCCAGCGGATCGAGAACGGCCATGTAAAGCTTGAGGTGCTCTATGCGCGGATCACCGCAATCCGGGCGCGGGGCGAAACGAAGGGCGCGGAACGCAAGCTGAAGGATTACCTTGGCCGGCTTACCGAGGAAGAGGTTTTCAACCGCTACCGCGCCGAACGCTATCTTTTGCTGGCGCGTGACCTGCCCGGCTACAATGTCCGCCTTACGCTGAAGCCCGCCGGAACCGACCCCGGCGACCTGATCGGCGAAGTATCCGTGCTGCGCCGGCCCTATGTCGTCGATCTGACGGTGCAGGATCTTGCCGCGAAGGCGACGGGCCGCTGGGGCGGGCAGATCCGGGCACAGGCGTTCGGCCTTACCGGCATGGGCGATGTCACGACGGTTTCGTATTACGCAACGTCCGACTTCAAGGAGCAGCATATCCTGCAGCTCAACCACGAGTTCCGGCCGGGGTCGGAAGGGCTCGTGGTGGGCGGCCAGTTCACTTATGCGTGGACGAAGCCCGACATCGGCACGGCTGTCAACGCGTCGCTGGAAGCGCGCACGTTGTTCGCCACGCTTTACGCGAAGTATCCGGTAAAGCGCACGCAGGGCGAAAACCTGTGGCTTTCGGGCGGGTTCGATTTCGTCAACCAGAACGTCGATTTCATCGGTCCGCTCACGCGCGACAAAGTCCGCGTGCTGTGGGGACGGGCCGATTTCGATGCGGTCGACCTGCGGCATCGCGCCCCGCGCTGGCACGTCAACGGTTCGCTGGAAGTCCGGCAGGGGATCGATTTTCTCGATGCGACCCGCACCTGCGTGGGGGCGACCTGTCCCGCAGGCGGGATACCCACCAGCCGCTTCGACGGTTCGCCCGGCGCCACCGTGGTCCGCGCTTCGGGCGAGTTCGAGGTTGCCGCTGGCGACAAGCTGGCATTCGCCCTGCTGCCGCGCGCGCAATATGCGTTCAAGCCGTTGCTCAGCTTCGAGGAATATTCGGCAGGAAACTATACCATCGGGCGCGGGTATGATCCCGGCACGCTTACCGGCGACAGCGGCGTGGGCGGATCGTTCGAGCTTCGCGGTCCGCGCTTCAACTTGCGGCAGGGCACCGATTCCTCGGTGCAGCCCTATACCTTCGTCGATGCGGCGTGGGTCTGGAACAAGGGCGTTCCGGGCGCCCAGCGCCTGGTGTCGGCCGGTGGCGGCATCCGCAGCACGATAAAGGACCGTTTCCGGCTCGACGCCAACATCGCTGTGCCGATCGAAAACGCGGGCTTTCAGGCGCAGCGCGGCGACGTGCGCTTCCTGATTTCGCTGACGACCAGACTCCTGCCTTGGGGGACCAAATGATGGCTACCGACCGGCATCGCACCCACAGGGATATCGCCGTCGCTTCCACGCTGGCCATCGCGGTTTCGATGGCTGCCGGCACTACGGCGGCCAGGGCACAGTCGTTCAACGGATCGGGCTCGGTCGTTGCCGGCACGGCCACCATCGATACGCCGACTGGCACGACGACCGACGTCACGGTGGGCAGCAGCAACGTCGTGATCAACTGGACGCCCACCGACAACGCGGTGAATCCCAACGTCCCGATCCTGTTCCAGAATGCGGGCACGACGGCGACGTTTCAGGGCGACGGCGCGCTGTATCCCAACTTCACCGTTCTCAATAACATCCTGCCGACCGACCAGACGCGCGCGATCCAGTTCGACGGCAACATCGTCAGCCAGTTGACGGGCAACGCGCCGGGGCCGGGCGGGACGGTGTTTTTCTATTCGCCCAGCGGTTTCCTGATCAATTCGACTGCCACGATGAATGTCGGCAATCTGGGATTCTCCGCTTCGCCGATCGCGTATAACGCGACCACCGGTGATTTCGGCGGGGCCAACGGAACGGTTACGTTCGGGCAGGCGCCCAATGTCAATGCGTCCATCATCACGCGTACCGGCGCGAGCATAACGGCAACCGCAGCATCGTCTTACGTGGCGATGGTTGCGCCGCGGATCGTTCACCAGGGCGCCATCAACGTGAACGGGTCCGCGGCGCTGGTGGGCGCGCAGGCGGCGACGATCACGTTTTCGACCAATGGGCTGTTCGATATCCAGGTGGATGTCGGCACCGATTCCGGGCCGGATGCGGTTCTGGTGCAGGGTGGCAGCATCACCGGCCCGGCCGCAGCACCTACAGGGCCAAGCCATCGCGTCTATCTGGTGGCGGTGCCCAAGAATTTCGCGATCGGCCTGGCCATCACGCAGGGAAGCCAGCTTGGGTTCGCCGTCGCGGGGGCAGCGGACGTTCAAGGCAATGCGGTGATCCTTTCGGCGGGGAACGACATCGTTGCCGGTGAAGCGGTATCGGGCAGCGTTGGCGGTGGCGGCGCACCGGGATCGATTTCCATCAGCAATGCCGGCGGCGCAATCGACTTCACATCCGCCGTAAGAGCGGCAGGATCAAGCTTTGCGCTGAGTGGCACGGGGACGACCAGCTTTGCGTCCGACCTTGCGGCAATCGGCGCGAATTCCGCCACGGCCCGCGTGTCGGGCGGCGGGACGCTGTCCGTTACCGGCAACCTGTCTCTTGCGACGGACAGCAGCGTGGCGAACGGCGGGTTCGCCAACGATGGCGGCACGGCATCGCTTCTGGCACAGACCGGCGGCACGATTATCGTTGGCGGCAACGCGACGGTTTCCGCTGCCGCTTCCGGCGACAAGAACGGCGATGGCGCGCTTACCGGCGGCACGGCCAGCCTGGGCGCGACGGGCGCGGGATCGGGCATTTCGATTACGGGCACGGCAACCGTCGATTCGACAGCAAGCGACACATTGCCGCTGGGCATGGCGGCAACGGGTGGAACCGCCTCGCTCTACGCAACCGGCGGCGGCTCCGTGAATGTTGCCGGGCAGGCGACGATCAGTGCCAGTGGCAAGGGAATATCGTCACAGAATACGGCGGGCGGCCTTGCGCAGGCCTATGTTCAGGATGGCGGATCGCTGGTCCTGTCCGACATCAATATGGATGCCGACGCGGACAGCAACCTGTCCAGCGATCCCGGGTCGGTCGGGGGAGCGGCGACAGGCGGCACGGCAAGCATCGCTGCGCTGGGCACCGCGGGCAATATCGCGGTTTCGGGAACGGCCAGCCTTTCGGCATCGGCATTCGGTGGCTTCGGAACCTGCGTGACCTGCGCGGTTGACGGAGGTGCTGCCACCGGCGGCACGACAACGGTGCAGACTTCGGCGGCGGCGCATTCGATCAACTTCGCGTCGATCAATCTCTACAGCGATGCCTATGCCGGCCAGGGCACCAACGGCGACGGCGGATCGGGGACGGGCGGCACATCGTCGATAGATGTCGGCGCGGGGGCAACCGTCACCAGCCAGGGCACATCGCTTTCGGCGGGCGGATTCGGCGGCGGATCGGCCAATTTCAACGGCGGAACAGGGCAGGGCGGCATCGCGACGACGCGCACCGGCACCGGCGCCCAGTTGACCATGAACGGCTTTGTCAATTTGCAGGCATCGTCTTACGGCGGCGATGCGCAGACGACCGGAACCGGCGGCGATTCCTTTGGCGGAACCGCGCAGATTCTTGTTCCGGACGGCACGACGACGCTTGGCCCCAACGGGAACGGCTTTTCGTTCGCATCGATCGATACGTCGGCCACGGGCGGATACGGTCTGGTCGGCGGTTCGGCCACGGGTGGCCTGTCCGGTGTGGCCGTCAACGGGCCGGGCAACTTCAGCTATACGGCGGGCACGTTCGGCGGGCTGTCTCTCTATGCCTACGGTTACGGCAATATCGGGTATGGAGCTACCGGACAGGACGGCTCGACGCAGGGCGGCGAGGCGAGCCTTGTCGTCACGAATGGCGGCACAGCGACGATCAACGGTGACTTCAACGCCTATGCGGACGGCGTATTCTATTCCGATGCGTCAGGCGGCGCGGGTGGAGGCAACGGGACGGGCGGCATCGCCTCGATCTCGCAGGATACCGGCGGCAGCATCGCGATCACCGGCAATGTGAATCTTCAGGCCTCTGGCGTGGGCAGCGACAATTTCGATGTCGGGTCGCTGGCGGGCGGAACGGGAACCGGCGGCAATGCCAGCATAACCGTCAACGATCCGGGCGGGATCACCATCAACGCGACGACCGTAACCCTCACGGCCGACGGTCGTGGCGGCGCAGGCGATTCGCTGGGCGGCGCGTCAGACGGCGGCAGCGGCATTGGCGGCACCGTAACTATCGGTGCGGTCGGCGGGGCAAACCAGGTTACCGGCCAGCTCAGCATGTCGGCGCAGGGTATTGGCGGCGCTTCCGGTACGGACGGGAATGGCGGCAACGGCACAGGCGGCCAGGCCCTGATCGCAACCGCCGCCGGCACCGGCGCGGGATCGATTACCGTGGGTGACGGAACCAATCCCGTCACCATGACAACGACCGGATATGGCGGCTATGCAACGGATACCGGCAATGGCGGCAGCGGCACGGGCGGCACAACGCGGATATCCACACAAGGCGGCGATGTAACCGTAAACGGCCCACTTCTGGCGGATGCCTATGGTCTTGCCGGCATGGGCGCCATCACTGGCGGACTTGGCGGAGACGGGCTTGGCGGCACGGTCGAGCTGGATGCGACCGGCGGTTTCACGCTGACCTTCAACGGCGATGTTTCGCTGGGGGCGGGGGCCGTCGGCGGCACGAGCGATGGGGCGGGAACCGGAAGTTCGGGCACGGGCGGGCTCAGCCGGATATTCGGCAGCGGCGGCAGTTCGCTGGTCGTGAACGGCAATGTGGACAGCGATGCCAGCGGCGTCGGCGGCGATCCTTATTCGGCAGCAGGTATTGGCGGCACGGGCACCGGCGGCACATCGCAATTTCTGATGTGGGATGCCGATGCCACGATCACCGGGAACGCCAATATAACGGCGAGCGGCAGCAGCGCCGTAATGGCTGGCGTCGGGGGCGGCGGCAACGGCGTGGGCGGCAATGCCTTTTTCGGTGTCGACGGTGACCAGGCGGCGACGCCGGGCGCCGGCTCTGCCACGGTAGGCGGTGTGCTCAGCGTTGTGTCGCAGGGCACCGGCTCAGACGGCAGTGCGGGAGGCAGCGGCACCGGCGGCCTGGCCACGATTTCCGCAAATAACGGATCGCTCGTTCTGGGCACCGCGTTGGTCGATGCAAGCGCGCGGGGCGGTTCGTCTCTATCCGACGGAAACGGAGGAAGCGCGACAGGCGGGCAGGCCGCTATCGTCACGCAAAATTCGGACAACGGCCCGGCGACGGTAACCCTTGCCGATGTGCAGGTGCTGGCCGACGCTCAAGGCGGACTGGGCGGCGTCGGAAGTGCGCCTGGTGGCGCCGGTGGTGCCGGAGGCGATGCGGTCGGCGGCAGCGCCGTCGCGCTGGGATCGGCCGGAAGCGGGTCTATCGACATCGGCACCGTGTTTCTTTCGGCGACTGGTGCCGGCGGCGCGGGCGGCGATGGATATTCGGGCTCCGTGGGTGCGGGCGGCCCTGGCGGTGCGGGTGGCAACGCAATCAACGGCGCCGTGCAGTTCGGTACCGAAAGCGGCGCGTTCGATTCGGTGGCGAATACCGGTTCGGCCACGTTCGGCTCGGTCAATGCATTCGCCGACGCGGTTGGCGGTGCGGGCGGCAACGGTGGCACCGGCGCCACGTCCACCGGCAACGGCGGCGCGGGCGGTTCCGCGCAGGCGACCAGCGGCGGCGTGACCCTGCTTGCGAGCGGATCGCCCGTTACGATCACCGGCGATACGAGCATGAGCGCCAATGCAATCGGCGGCAACGGCGGCACTGGCCTTGCCGCGGGCACCGGCGGCGATGCGACCATCGGCAACGGCGGCGGCATAGCGGCGGTCGTCACCAGTCGCGCGCTTCATGCGAACCAGCCGGGAACGCTGAACGCCGGGCTTGTGCTGGGCCAGAGCAACGCCACGGCGGGAACCGGCTCGACCGCTGGCCTGTCGAACGATCTGGGCGGCGCGCTGACGATCCAGGCGCTCAACAGCACGGCGAATGTCGGTGCGCTGGACCTTTCCGCATATGCGGGAACGGCCAGTGCCTCCACGCTGTTCAGCGCGATCGACATCACCAACAGCCAGTTCAACGTCGCCGATTATCTGACGTTCGGCACGTCAAGCGCCGTGCAACTGGCGATGGATACCTCCGACCTTTACGTAACCAACGCGCTGACCATTGCGGGCAGCGACTGGATTTTGCCCGCCACGGCGCCCGCGCTGGCCGGCACTGTCCATGCGAACTCCGCCGTGTTCACGTCCGCCGCGAACATGCTCAGCTATGCCAACCTGGATCTTGGCACGAACACAGTGCTGCAGGCGCCGGGATCGATCATGTTCGGCAATGTGACCGGGGGAAATGACCTGACCGTCCAGTCGCTTGGCGGCGATGTGACGTTGGGGGATCTTGCCGTCAGCAATGTGGCGATCCAGTCGCCCGGTGCGATAGCGACCGGCGCGATCGCGTCACCGGGCGGTGTTGTGACGCTGACGGCGACGAATTCGATTTCCACCGGCGCGATAGACAGTTCGTCGGTAGGTATTTCGTCCAGCGCCGGAAGTGTATCCACCGGCGATATCACGGCCGCCACCGGCGTGAGCATCGATGCCGTGTCGGGCATCGTGACCGGAGCGATCAATGGCGGGTCGGTTGGGCTTTCCTCCACCGGAGGGATCGTATCGACGGGTAACGTCGCGGCCGCCACCGGCGTAAGCATCGATGCCGTGTCGGGTATCGTGACCGGCGCAATCAGCGGCGGGACCGTCGGGCTTTCCTCCACCGGCGGGGGCGTATCGACGGGTGACATCGCGGCCACCGGGGCCGTGAACATTGATGCCGTGTCGGGTATCGTGACTGGCGCAATCAACGGCGGGTCCGTTGGGCTTTCCTCCACCGGCGGGAGTGTGTCCACCGGGAACATCACGTCCGCCACCGATGTGAATATCGATGCCTTTTCTGACATTGCGACCGGCGGAATCGGCGCGCTGAACGGTTTCGTCTATACAACTTCCGGTGGCTCCACCGCGATCAACGGTCCGGTCGCCACCCTGTCGCTCTATGGATATGCGGACGGAGACTTCTCTGCGGGGCTGGTGAATGCCGCTTCCGACCTGTCGGTCTATTCCGGCGGACTGGTGACCGTGGGAGCGCAGTGGTCCTCGCCGCTGATGTACATCACGTCGAACGATATCGATATCCGGCCGGGCAATGCGGCGGTCGGTTTGCCGGGCGGACTTGCCGCGGGCGTCAGCGGCGCGATCTCGCTGCAATCGATCAACCCCGCAGGCATGTTCATCGGAGACGGGCTGACGCCTGGCACCGGTTATGCGCTTTCGAACAGCGAATGGGCGCTGATCAACAGCGGCTCGGTCTATGTTTTTGCGCCGGACAACCCGTCACTCGCCACGGACATGACCATCGGCGACCTGACGATTACCGGCCCGCTGTCCGGCAGCACGATTGACGATCCCAACGGTTCGGTCGTCTTCACGACGGGAGATTCGTCGCAACTCGTGCCCGGCGGGACGATCCGCGTGTCAGGCAATATCACCGCGACCGGCTTCCTGCCCACGAATTATCTGGAATTTTATACCTCGCTGTTCGAGGTGAACGCTGCGACGGGATCGGTCCGCATCGATGACGGCAGCGGAAACCTGGGCGGCATCCTTTATGTTCAGGCGGATTATATCCACGTCGCCAGCGGCTCCATTCTGGACAAGCTGCGCAACGATCCGTTCTATACCGGGCGCTTCCGCGATCTGAACGCACCGACCGGCGTGGAGCGGCCCGAAGGCGTGTTCAACGCGCTTCAGTTCGATCTTTACCCGACGCAGACGCTGTACATACAGAACACCGGGTCCAGCTTCATTCCCGCCGGTTTCGTCACGGCATTCGGCAGCGGGACGGGCGGCATAAGCCTGCCTTCCACGACAACGCCGGGCGGTATTTCGGTGATTATCAACGGCGCATTCGTAACGGACACCGGGCTGGTTCTGGCGAACCGCGCAGTCGATCTGCTGGTCAACGATCCGAACACGAATCTTGCCAGCTTCGCGGCAGGCAGCACGTTCAATGGCTGCGCGATCGACACCGGGATCTGCACCATCGCCGATCCGCAGGTTTCCATATCCAGCCAGATCAAGCTGCTGTCCGTCGATCGCCTTGGCGAAGAACCGTTCGGAAGCTCTCCGGGCGGAGACATGCAGGATGGCGCAGGCGGCCAGCGCGGCGAAAACGCCGAAGAGCAGCGCAGCGAATCCGAAGCGGCGGCGGCGATTTCCAGCTCTGCGATCGCGCCGCCGGCACCGCTGATCGATACGCGGCCGCTAACCCCGCCGCTTCTGATCACCGAACCGTTGACCGGCAGCGGCAATCCCGCGCTGATCGGCACGGGGCATCCGCCGCAGGGTTCGCCGCAAGGAGACTCACAGTGATCCGTCGGTCCCTGACAGGCGCAAGCCTTGCCGTCCTTGCCGCGGCAGCAGCCTTTTCCGCGCCAGCCCATGCGCGCGACAGCGGACCGCTTTCGATCCGCAACAGCTTCCGCATCGGCAACGCCGGCGTGCTGTGCACCGCGCAGAACGCGCCGCTCGACAAGCGGCTCGTCACGATGTTCGATCGCGGTTACCGGATCAGCTGCCGCGACGCCGCCGGGGTGGTGGGCACGATGATCGCGGTGCGCAATCCGGTAGATATCGACACGGCGCCCAGCGCGATGCCAGGTGCCGATTACACGTGCAGTGCATCGAGCGTGGATAAAATCGACAATCTGGGCGGTGTTTCGGCGGCGACCTGCCGCGATCCGAAATCGAAACTGGATTACAAACGCTATCTGGTGAGGCGCGGGGGCGTTACCTACCTGGTCGAAGGGCTTGCCGGTTACGATCCGGCCTTGCGCCTTGCGCTGGCAAGCGTGGTGAAGGATCGCGCGATACCGGGAACGATCCGGGTGGCCACAACCGAAGTTACCGATCCGGCCGCCTTCGCCCGCGTGCAGGCGGGGCAGTTGGACAAGGTGGATATCCGCGACGAAGGTTATCAGCGTAACAACGGTGGCAGCTTCGCGGAATCGAGCGAGTTCTTCGAAACGCTCGCGTCGCGTCAGCGCGGCGATTCGCGCACCGCGGCAGAGGCCATTGCCAACCAGGGACTGCAACAATCCAACCTGGGCAATTTTTCGGGCGCGGAACGCCTGTTCCAGTCGGCAACCGAAGTGCTGGCGCGCAACGATGGCGTTACGCAGCGGCTGATCCGCAACTACCGCGCGATCAATGCGCTCAACCAGCGCGACCCCGATGGCGCGCGCAAGGCGCTGGCCGCGCCTGTCATCCCGGTCAATGCCGATTTCGATGAGAACGGGCTTAAGGACGGCTATATCAACACGCCGCTTTCCGACCAGATCAACCGGGAAAACGTTTCCCTGCAAAGGATTGGCGGCGTCGATACCGGGCTTACCCGCGTCGAACGCGCGGTGATCCTTGATGCGCAGGGCCTGTCGCTTGCCGCGACGGCAGACCGCATGGAAGGCAAGGACGCGGCGGCAACCGACAAGTTCAATAAAGCCGAAGCGCAGATAGATTCCGTCCGCGATGGCCGCGTCGTCTCGGTCAACTGGCTCCGTTCGGAAATCAGCATGGAACTGGCCCTGATTGCAGAGAAGCAGGGCCATGCGGGCGAGGCGGAAAGTGATTACGACAACGCCATCTCGTTGATCGGGGAAGCCTATCCGCAATCCCCTGCGCTGCTTGCCGCGCAGGCCCGCAAGGCGGCCTTCCTGGGGCGCACGGGCAAGACCGACCAGGCAAAGGCGCTCTATGCATCGGTGGTCGCCGCCAGTGCGGACGTGACAGACAGCGGCCCGGCCTTGCGCCAGCTTCTTGCGCCTTATTTCGATCTGCTTGCAGCCAATCCCGATCAGGCGTCTGCGGGCGCGATGTTCGAAGCATCGCAGGTTCTGCAACGGCCCGGCGTTGCGCAGACCCAGGCCATTCTGGCGCGCGAGTTTTCGCAAGGGAATGACGAGGCGGCATCGCTGTTCCGCCTGTCGCTGGTGCGCAGCCGCGAGATTGCCCGCACGGAAGGCGAAGTGTCGCAGATTTCCGCGATAGAGAACCCGACATCGCAGGATCTCGACAACCTTCGCTCGGCCCAGGAAACGCTTGCCTCGCTGAAGCAGGACCAGACCGCGCTGGTAGCGAAACTGGCCGCCTATCCGCGTTACAAGGTGCTGGCCCCGCAACGCGTTGCGCTGTCGGACCTGCAAAAGTCGCTTTACGCCGGCGAGGCCTATTACAAGATGATGGCGGTGGGCGATAAACTTTATACGCTGTTCATCACGCCCGACAGTGCAAAGCTGTTCAAGATTCCGCTGACGCGCGAAGAACTGGCCAAGCAGGTCCAGACAATCCGCGACAGCGTGGTGACGGTGGAAAACGGCCAGCAGGTCAACTACCCGTTCGATCTCGACAGCAGCCGCGCGCTCTATCATTCGTTGTTCGATCCGATTGGTGGCGACGTGCCGGCCATCCGTCACCTGATTTTCGAACCCGATGCCGCGATGCTGCAGCTGCCGCCTTCGGTTCTTGTCACGACCGACAGGGGAATCGCGCATTACAAGGAAGAGAGCGCGAAGCCGGATGGCGACCCGTTCAACTTTACCGGGATCGACTGGCTGGCACGTGGGCGCGAGATTTCCATCGCGGTCAGCCCGCGCGGGTTCATGGATATTCGCAAGCTTGGCCGGTCGTCGGCGCCGCGCAATTATCTGGGGCTGGGGCACAATGCGGTGCCGGCCTTCCGCCCGGTGGCAGCGGTGGCGACGGAGTGCGAATGGCCGCTTGCCCTGTGGCAACACCCGATTTCCGCGAACGAGCTCTATTTCGCGGAGAAGAAGCTGACCAAGGGGTTGAGCGAGGTGCGCACCGACGCGCAGTTCAGCGATACCGAGCTGGATGGCGACAAGCAGCTTGACCAGTATCGCATCCTGCATTTCGCGACGCACGGGCTGGTTACCGCACCGCGCCCCGATTGCCCCGCGCGGCCGGCGCTTGTGACCAGTTTCGGCAAGGGCAAGTCGGACGGGCTGCTTTCGTTCAAGGAAGTGTTCGATCTGAAACTGGACGCCGACCTTGTGATCCTTTCCGCCTGCGATACCGCCGGGCAGGCATCGGTGGCGGCCAGCCGTGAAGCGGGCGTGACCACCGGCGGCAACTATGCGCTGGACGGCCTGGTGCGCGCGTTCGTAGGCGCGGGTGCGCGCACGGTGGTCGCCAGCCACTGGCCAGTGCCGGACGATTTCAACGCGACCACGCGCCTGATTGGCGGCCTGATCGACGCGAAACCCGGCGAACCGCTCGCCAAGGCGCTTGAAAACGCCGAGGAAAAGCTGATGGACGATCCCAATACGTCGCATCCGTTCTACTGGGCGGCGTTCATCATCCTGGGCGACGGCGCAAAACCGCTGATCGACGCACAGGGCATGGCAAGCGCGAAACAGGGGCATACTGCAACGCAATTGGCCGCTAAAGGACCGCAGCGCCGCAGTACATCGGTCCTGTCGCAATAGGTCATCGGCTTCGCGCAATTCCGCGTGCATCGGCACGCGCGAAGAAGGGGGGCGTGACTTGCCGCGACAGGGCGGTCGTCCTGCGTGTTCGCCATGAAAATCAAGCGGGACAATGGTTGTGAGCGTTGCGACTACAAGTGAATCGGTGTTCGGAACCAGCGAACCGTGGAACACCAAGATCATTTTTGCGCGCGTTCGGGATTATGTTCTTGAAGAATTCATGCGCAAAAGGGGAACCGTTCGTTTCGTGCAGGTCGGCGCCAATGATGGTTGCCGAGCAGATCCGATAAACCGCTTCATTCTGGAAGGTCGCTGGCAGGGGCTGCTGGTAGAGCCATTGCCCCGCGCACATGCTGCGCTGCGTCAGACCTATGCGGATATCGACGGGCTTGCGTTTGCCGAAGTCGCTGTTGCCGAGAGCGACGGAACCGCAACGTTTTTCGAAGTCGACGGAGAATTCGACGTTCTCAGTTCGTTTTCGAAAGACACCATTCTGCGCCGCGCCGGAACGCGGCCGGGCCTTGCAGAACGCATTGTTGAACGCACGGTGGTCACGCGCCGGCTCGACAGCCTGCTGGCAGAGACGGATTGCGCCATGCCCGACGTTCTGGTGGTCGATACGGAGGGGCACGACGACGTGGTGATCGGATCGCTGGATCTGGAAAGCCGGACTCCGTCGATCCTGCTTTTCGAACACGTTCATCTAAGCCGTGATGGCTCCACGACTTTGCGTAACCGTTTGGAGAAACTGGATTATACGCTGATCTGGGACCGCCACGATTGCCTGGCGATCCATGCATCGGCCTTTCCCGATCACGAAATCCGCTTCTTTCGAGAGGTCGTGGATGCGGCGCGCGCCAAGACATAGCGGCGCGGTAATCGGCCGCTTTGGTTTTTCCGTTTACGGAACCATTCTGGAAAAGAAGAAAGTGGCTCCCCGAGTTGGATTCGAACCAACGACCAAGTGATTAACAGTCACCTACTCTACCGCTGAGCTATCGGGGAGCAGCCCGGTCTCCCGGGCAGGGGTGCGCCTATAACAGCGCGGAACGGTTTGGCAAGAGCCCTGATGCGGATTTTCAGACCTGGAATTGTTCGGTCACGATCCGCTCGTCCAGGCTGTGGCCGCGATCGAATAAAAGGGACAGGCTGCGCTTGCGCGAAATCTCGACCGAAACCTCGCTTACGTCGCGCACTTCCTTCTGGTCGGCCACCACGGCAACGGGCCGCTTCACCGCTTCGAGTACGCGGAACGAGATCGTGGATGTATCGGGCAGGATCGCCCCGCGCCAGCGTCGCGGACGGAATGGACTGATCGGGGTAAGCGCCAGAAGGTCCGATCCCAGCGGCAGGATCGGGCCATTGGCGGACAGGTTGTATGCGGTGGACCCGGCAGGCGTTGCGACCAGCACACCGTCGCAGGTGAGTTCGGCGATCCGCACCTTGCCGTTCACCGTCACTTCCAGCTTTGCGGACTGGCGCGTTTCACGCAGCAGCGACACTTCGTTGATCGCGTAGAAGCCGCATTCCTCGCCCGCGTTGGTCACAGCCTGCATCAGCAGCGGATTGACGGTGACGTGCTTTGCCCGCGTCACGCGCTCAACGATGGAGCGGCTCGATTTCCGCTTGTTCATCAGGAAACCAACGGTGCCCAGGTTCATGCCGTAGGCGGGTATCACCCGGTCGCTGTCGAGCATGTGGTGCAGCGTTTGCAGCATGAAGCCGTCGCCGCCCAGAACGACCACCGCTTCGGCTTCTTCCAGCGGGACGAAATCGTGCGCCTCGCGCATTTCGGTCGCCGCTTCCTGCGCCTTGTCGGTGATCGAGGCCAGCAACGCGAGGCGCGGCTCTTCACTCATCGGATCATGTCCCCCAAGCCCGTCCTTCGCGGATGCAAAAAGCGCGCCCGCATCGGATTTGCGCCGGTGATATGGCCCGAAAGGCGTTATTGCAACGCACAATCCCTTCGATTCCAACATGCTTGGCCACGGGAACCCTTTGGCAAGCAGTCGCTGCGATAAGGGAGGTTCATGCGCGATACTGATAACCAGACGGTCGATCCGATCGATACGGACCTGCTAACCGGCCTGCCAACGGCGGCTGCCGCGCGGGCCTGGCTGGACGGGGCAGGGCCGGTGCATGCCATGCTGGCCGGGCTACACCGCTTCCAGGCGGTCAACATGGCCTATGGCGCGTCGGCCGGCGACGGCGTTCTGGCCGAGATCGCCCGGCGAATCGCCGCCTTCGCGCGCGAGGAACTTGAGGGTGATTGCCTTGTCGCCCGGCTTTCGGGCGGGGCGTTCTTCGTGGCATCGCGCCATCCGGAAAGCCGCGAACGCTGGCAATGGCTGGCCGAGGCGTTGGCCGCCGGGATTGCCCGGCCCTTGACGGTTGACGGTGTCGAACTGCGGCTTGCTCCGCGTATTGCGCTGTTGCGGGGGCAGGAGGGCGAGGGCGGGGAAGATGTGCTCGACCGGTTGGACCAGGCGCTTTCCACCCTGCAGCGCCATCCGGCGCGGCGCCTGCTGTGGGCCGATGGCAGCCACAAGGCACGCGGGCGCAGCGAGGCGCAGCTTGAGGCCGACCTGATCGGCGCGATGAGCCGGAACGAGATCGCGCTGCTGTTCCAGCCGCAATACTCGGTGACGGACGGCCGGCTTGTCGGAGCGGAGGCGCTGGCGCGCTGGAACCACCCGGTACTTGGACGGGTAGGGGCCGAAACGCTGTTTGCGATCGCCACACGCGGCGATCATGTCGCGCAGCTATCGCGCCATATCGCGCGGCGGGCGATGGAAACGGCCGCAGGGTGGCCGGTCGACCTGCGCCTTTCGCTGAACGTGACCGCCGAAGACCTGGCGACGCCCGATTTCCGCGTGGCGATGGAAAGTGCGTTGGCCGATGCGGCGCTTGCGCCCGACCGCCTGACGCTGGAGATCACCGAGCAGACGCTTGTTGCCGATTTCGAATCCAGCCGTGCCGCGCTGGAGCAACTTGCCGCGCGCGGCGTCCAGGTGGCGATGGACGATTTCGGCACCGGCTTTTCCAATTTCCGGATGCTGAAGGCGCTCCCGATCAATGCGTTGAAGCTCGATGCTTCGCTGGTGCGCGATATTGGCCGCGATTCGCGTGACCGCGCCATCTTGCGCGCGATCGTGCAGATGGCCGCCGCGCTGCGGCTGAAAGTTGTGGCGGAAGGCGTGGAATCGGACGATCAGCTTGCGATCCTGCGCACGGAAGGGTGCGAGACCTTTCAGGGTTTCCTGCGCTCCGGACCTGTGCCCGCCAAGGAATTTCCCTGACCGCGCGCAGTGATCTCCCCTAGGCCGCCTTGGCCTTTCTGGCCTTTGCCACGATGCCGGAAAGCCCCTTCGTAAGCTGGACAAGGCCGTTCAGCCGCGCTTCCGCGCTGCCCCATGCGCGCTGGATCACCAGCTTGTTGTCCGGGCGCAGCCGCGCGGTGCCTTTCAGCCGCTCGACATAGGCGATCAGCCCCATCGGATCGGCGAACTCGTCGTTATGGAAGCTGACCAGCGCACCCTTCTGCCCGACGTCGATCTTGGCGATATTGGCGGCGATGGCCTGGCGCTTGATTTCTATCAGCCGCAGCAGGTTCTGCGTGGGTGCGGGCAGGGGGCCGAAGCGGTCGATCATTTCGGCGGCCAGCGCTTCCACGGCATCCGGCCCTTCGGCGTCGTTCATGCGGCGATACAGCGCCATGCGCACGGCAAGATCGGGCACGTAATCGTCGGGGATAAGGATCGGCGCATCCACCGTGATCTGGGGCGAGAGCGCTTCGCGGTCCTTCATCAGGCCCAGGTCTCCGGCCTTGGCGGCCATGATCGCGTCTTCCAGCATCGACTGGTACAGTTCGAAGCCCACTTCGCGGATATGGCCCGATTGCTCATCGCCCAGCAGGTTGCCCGCACCGCGTATATCCAGATCGTGGCTGGCAAGCTGGAAGCCCGCGCCAAGGCTGTCCAGATCGCCCAGCACCTTCAGCCGCTTTTCCGCGACTTCGGAAAGCGCCATGTCTTCCGGATAGGTAAGATAGGCATAGGCGCGGATCTTGCCGCGCCCCACGCGCCCGCGAAGCTGGTAAAGCTGGGCCAGGCCGAAGCGGTCCGCGCGGTGGATGATGATCGTGTTGGCGCTGGGAATATCCAGCCCGCTTTCCACGATGGTGGTGGACAGAAGAACTTCGTATCTCTTTTCGTAGAACGCGCTCATCCGGTCTTCTACATCGCCAGCGCTCATCTGGCCGTGGGCGGAGACATAGCGCACTTCGGGAACGGTTTCGCGCAGCCAGTCTTCCAGTTCGGGCATATCGGCGATGCGCGGCACGACGATGAAACTTTGCCCGCCGCGCTGGTGCTCGCGCAGCAATGCTTCGCGCATCACCACCTCGTCCCAGGGCATCACGTATGTGCGCACGGCCAGACGGTCCACCGGCGGGGTCTGGATGGTGGAAAGTTCGCGCAGCCCGCTCATCGCCATCTGCAACGTGCGCGGAATCGGCGTGGCGGTAAGCGTCAGAACATGGACGTCGGTCTTCAGTTCCTTCAGCTTTTCCTTGTGCGCAACGCCGAAGCGCTGTTCCTCGTCAACGATCACAAGGCCCAGGCGCTTGAACTTCACCTGTTTCGACAACAGCGCATGCGTGCCAATCACGATATCGACCTTGCCGTTTTCCAGCCCTTCGCGCGTGGCGGCGGCTTCCTTCGCGGGGACAAGGCGCGACAGGCGCCCGATCTCCAGCGGGAAGCCGTTGAAGCGTTCGACGAAGTTCGCATAGTGCTGGCGCGCAAGCAGCGTGGTGGGCGCGACGACCGCGACCTGCCGGCCCGCCATCGCCGCGACGAAGGCCGCGCGCAGGGCCACTTCGGTCTTGCCGAAGCCCACGTCCCCGCAAACGAGGCGGTCCATCGGCTTGCCTTCGGTAAGGTCGCCCAGCACGTCTTCGATCGCGCGATCCTGGTCGTCCGTCTCTTCCCACGGGAAGCGGTCCACAAACGGGCCATAGCTTGCCGGGTCGGCCGCCAGCACGTCACCCTTGCGCAGCGCGCGTTCGGCGGCGGTCGTCATCAACTGGCCGGCCATTTCGAGGATGCGTTCGCGCATCCGCGCCTTGCGCCGCTGCCATGCCTCGCCGCCCAGCTTGTCCAGCGCGACGCCTTCGCTGTCATGGCCGTAACGCGACAGCACATCCAGGTTTTCGACCGGGATATAAAGCTTGTCGCCGCCCGCATATTCCAGCTGCACACAGTCGTGCGGGGAATCGCCGACCGTGATGGGTTCCAGCCCGATATAGCGGCCGATGCCGTGATCCATGTGAACCACAAGGTCACCGGGATTGAGCGCGGAAAGCTCTGCCAGGAATGCGTCGGCATCCTTGCGGCGCTTCTTGCGGCGTACCAGCCTGTCGCCGAGGATATCCTGCTCGGTCAGCAGTTCCAGGTCGCCGTTCGCGAACCCGCTTTCCAGCGGCAGGACCAGCGCGACCGACCGGCCCGAAGCGGCAAGTCCCAGCGCTGCCTGCCAGCCTTCGGCAAGCGCGGGCTGCTGCTTGCCCGCTTCTGCCAACAGGGAGACAAGGCGCGAGCGCGACCCTTCGGAATAGGCGGCGATCAGCGGTTTGCGCCCGCCTTTGGCGACATTGGCCAGATGCTTTGACGCGGCTTCGTAGATATTCAGGTTCTGCGCGCGTTCGGGCGCGAAATCGTGCGATCCGGTGAAGCCGAAATCGATCACCGTCGCGGATTCAGGCTCGGCAAACTGGGTAACGCGGTGCGCTGGCAGGCCCGCCAGCGCCTGCGCCAGTTCATCCGCCGTCAGGTAAAGCGCATCGGCGGGAAGCGGGCGATAGCTGCCTTCGGCCCGCCCGGCCGCTTCGAAGCGCGCGGCACGGTAATCGGCGATATCGGCAAAGCGTTGCTCTGCCGCCTTCGCCGCTGCCTGGTCGATCACCACAAGATCGTTGTCTGAAAGGTGATCGAACAGCGTGACCATGCGGTCTTCGAACAGCGGCAGCCAGTGTTCCATCCCGGCGAGGCGGCGCCCGTCGCTGACGGCCTGGTAAAGCGGATCGCCGGTGGCGTTGGCGCCGAACTTCTCGCGATAGCGGCCGCGAAACCGTTTTATGCTGTCTTCGTCCAGAAGCGCTTCGCTTGCCGGCAGCAACAGGTGGGTCTGCACCGGTTGCACGCTGCGCTGCGTGTTCGGGTCGAACAGGCGCAGCGTTTCAAGATCTTCGTCGAAGAAATCCAGTCGCAATCCGTGGTCGAGCCCCGAAGGAAAGATATCGAAGATCGATCCGCGCACGGCATATTCGCCCGCATCCACCACGGTATCGGTGCGCGAATAGCCCTGTCGCTGGAGCAGCGCGATCAGGCTTTCACGCCCGATCCGCGTTCCCGGTTTCAGCAGGCGCGTGGATTCGCGGATGCGGAAGGGCGTCAGCACGCGCTGCGTCGCCGCATTGATCGTGGTGACGAACAGTTGCGGCTTGTCGCTCGCCTGTTGCAGCCGGTGGAGCGCGGCAAGCCGCCGCGCGCTTACCGAAAGCGCGGGAGAGGCGCGGTCGAACGGCAGGCAGTCCCACGCCGGGAATTCGATCACCTGAAGGTCGGGCGCAAAGAATCCGGCGGTATCCGCAATCGCGCGCATCGCCGCCTCGTCCGGCGCGATGAACACGGCGCGGCCGCCCTCTTTCGCATGGGCGAGCGCGCGCGAAAGGTCCGCCATGACCAGCGGCTGCGCGCCGCGCGCGACAGAGGCGAGCGTAAGCGGGGTGGTGGCGGACAGGATTCGGTTCAGATCGGCCATGGTTTCTGGTGCTTCTGCCCGGACGGCATTGGATTGCGCGCAATGGCAATTGCCCCGCGCGGCGTTTTGCCGAACGGGGAGCGGTTCGCCTGCCTATCGCGGCGGGCTGACGGGAAATCAAGCGGTCAGGGCGCGATGGATACGAAATCGAGCTTTTTCAGCGCATCCATCTGCGGCCCGGCAAAGCGATCCGGCACGTCCGCCGTGCCCATCGCCCAGGCCATGACGTCGGGATCTTCCTCTTTCAGAAGGTCCGCGAACCAGCCGATCTGTTCTGCATTCCATCCGGCCGCGAAGCGATCGAAGAAGCAGCCCATCATATAATCCATTTCGCGCGTGCCGCGGTGCCATGCGCGGAACCGCAGGCGGCGCATCATCTGGTCGTGTGTCTGATCGGCGTCGGTCATGATCGCGCGGTAGGCCGGGGGCCGCTTGCAGGCAAGCCCCCGGTCGCTCCCGCAAGTCAGGCGTTGGCGCGCAGCGCTTCCACCAGTTCGTGCGGCTGCTTGCCGATCATGTCCTTGGAAACTTCCTTCGCAAGCGCGCGCTCCGTCATCTTGTGATAGTGCTTGCGCAACTCGCCAAGCGTGCGCGGTGCGGCGAAAACCACCAGCGTTTCGATCTTGTGGCCCAGCACTTCGGAATTCAGCCAGCCGGCAACCGCCGCGGCGTGGGCGTCTTCGTCCAGAAGGTGACCCGTGGGATTGCCGGAACTGGAATAGTGGTGCGCGCCCGCGCCCTTGTTGTGTTCGTCCAGCTTGGGCGTCGGCAGCGCGGACAGGTCCGGCTCGGCCTCGTTTCCGGCGTTGCGGTAAAGCTCGAAATTCTTGCCGTCGACGACGGCGATGACAGTGCCATGAGCAAGAAGCATGTGGGATCCCCTTGGATTCGATTTTCCAGTGACACCGATAATGCACCGGCGTGCGGGCCGGTCCATGCGCCAGGTCAAATATGCGCCAGGTCAAATATGCGCCGACCGACATATGCGCCAAGGCAAATTTGAAAACGCCGCGCAGGCTAACACATTTGCGCTGTCCCGTAAGCGTTGTCAGGCTATGAAGCGGGCATGCGACCCGACCTGCTAAATCCCCTGTTCGCCGAAACGGGCGGCCTGAAGGGCGTGGGACCGCAGCTTGCGAAGCCGCTGGACAAGCTGGGCCTCACGCGGATTCGCGACCTTGCCTATCACTTGCCCGAACGTTTCGTGGACCGCCGCACGGTGGCCAACCTCGATGAAGCGAGCGTGGGCGAACAGATCATCGTGCCGCTGACCGTGCGCGAACATCGCGCATCCAGCGGGCGCGGGCCGTTTCGCGTGCTGGCGGAAGACGCGGCCGGGAACATCGTTGCGCTCACCTATTTCGGCCGCGCATCCTATTCCGCGCGCAAGCAGCTTCCGGTGGGGGAAAAGCGCTGGGTTTCGGGCAGGCTGGACCAGTTCGGCCAGACGCTCCAGATTGTCCACCCCGATCATGTCGCCAACGAAGCCGCCGGCGCGCTGGGCACGCTTTGCGAGCCGGTCTATGCCCTGTCCGAAGGGCTGACGCAGCCCAAGGTTGCTGCGCTTGTCCATCAGGCGCTGGAGCAATTGCCGGAATTGCCCGAATGGATAGAGCCGGGCCTGCTGCAACGGATGGACTGGCCCGCGTGGCACGACGCGCTGCACCTTGCGCACAAGAACGTCCACAAGGCCGCGCGCGACCGGCTCGCCTATGACGAGTTGCTGGCCAACAGCCTTGCGCTGCTGCTGGTGCGGGCCACCAACCGCAGCCGGCGCGGCACGCCGCTGACGGGGGACGGGCGCCTGCGCGACAAGCTGGACCTGCCGTTCTCGCTCACCGGCGCGCAGCAGCGTTCCATTGCCGAGATCGAGGGCGACATGGCGCAAGGCGCGCCCATGCTTCGCCTGCTGCAAGGCGATGTCGGTTCGGGCAAGACAGCCGTGGCGCTGAACGCGATGCTGATCGCGGTAGAGGCGGGCGCGCAGGCGGCCATGCTTGCGCCGACCGAGATCCTTGCGCGCCAGCACTTTGAAACGCTGCGCCGCATGGCCGCGCCGACCGGCGCCAACGTTGCGCTGCTGACGGGCCGCGACAAGGGGAAGGCGCGCGAATCGATCCTGATGGGATTGCTCGACGGCAGCATCGACATCTGCGTGGGCACGCACGCCATTTTCCAGGAGAGCGTGTCCTACCACAACCTGGCGCTTGTGGTGATTGACGAACAGCATCGTTTCGGCGTGGGGCAGCGCCTGATGCTTACGCAGAAAGGCAAGCGCACCCCGCATTGCCTGGCGATGACGGCAACGCCGATCCCGCGCACGCTGACGCTTGCGCAATATGGCGAGATGGACGTGAGCCGGCTCGACGAGATGCCGCCGGGCCGGCAGCCGATCGATACGCGCGTGGTTTCGCAAGACAGGCTGGAAGACGTTGTCGGCGCGATCGGGCGGCATCTTGAAACGGGGCAGCAGGCCTATTGGGTCTGCCCGATGGTGCGCGACAACGAAAGCGCGGACCTTGCCGCCGCCGAGGCGCGTTTCGCTGCGTTGAAGGAACGGTTCGGCGATGCCGTCGTGCTGGTCCACGGGCAGCTTCGGCCGGAAATCAAGGACGCCGCGATGGAACGCTTCGCGCGCGGTGAAGCAAAGCTGCTGGTCGCCACCACGGTCATCGAAGTCGGTGTTGACGTTCCCAACGCCACGCTGATGGTGATCGAACAGGCAGAACGCTTCGGCCTCGCGCAGCTTCACCAGTTGCGCGGGCGTGTCGGGCGCGGGGCGGACAAGTCCACCTGCCTGCTACTGCGCGGCGATGCGCTGTCCGAAACGGGGCGGGAACGGCTTGCCCTGATGCGCGAGACGCAGGACGGGTTCCGCCTGGCCGAAGAGGACTTGCGCCTGCGCGGCGGCGGTGAACTGCTGGGCACGCGGCAATCGGGCGATACGCCGTTCCGCATCGCCAGCTTCGAACAGATCGCGGAACTGCTGCCGTTGGCGCATGACGATGCGCGTTTGCTGCTGGAGCGCGACAGCGGCCTTGCCGGCCCGCGCGGAGAAGCGGCGCGCGTCCTGCTCTACCTGTTCGAGCGCGACTGGGGCGTGCAGCTCCTGAGGGGCGGATGACCTGGGCGCACCTTCTTTCGATCGCCTATTTCGTGCTGCACGCCACGTTTATCGGGCGCGCGCTCTATCGCCCGAACCGCGATCCGGCTTCGCGCCTTGCCTGGATTCTTGCGATCCTGCTGATCCCGGTGGGCGGCATCGTGGCCTATGTGCTGCTGGGTGAAACCAGCGTCGGGCGCAGGCGCAAGCGTGAACTGCGGGCAATCCTCGATCGCCTGCCGCGCCCGCACGGGTGGGACGGGTCTTTTGATCACGATCCGCAAGATCGCTATGCCGCGCCGTTCATCGCCGCACGCAACATAAATCGCCTGGGCGCCGTCCGT
This sequence comes from Novosphingobium sp. ZN18A2, assembly GCF_036784765.1. NCBI lineage: Bacteria > Pseudomonadati > Pseudomonadota > Alphaproteobacteria > Sphingomonadales > Sphingomonadaceae > Novosphingobium > Novosphingobium sp. ZN18A2. Next base: position 1,874,001 of record NZ_CP136651.1, read on the forward strand.
TGCCCCCGGCCCGAACTGATGGCGGATGCGAACGAGGCGATAGACCGCGTCGTGGCCGATATCGAAGCCGCGACCGATAGTGTGCACATCTGTTTCTACATCTGGCTGACCGATACGAACGGGCTGAAACTGGTTGAAGCGGTGCGCCGGGCCGCGCTGCGCGGGGTGGCCGTGCGCGCGATGGCCGACGGCGTGGGGTCGGCGGACATGATCGCATCGCACCACTGGCGGCGCATGGCCTCTGCCGGGGTGAAGCTGGATGTCGCTCTGCAAGTGGGCAACCCGGTGCTGCGCGTTCTGTTTTCGCGGATCGACCTGCGCAACCACCGCAAGGTCGTGGTGGTCGACAACGCGATCACCTATTTCGGCAGCCAGAACGCCGCCGACGCCGAATTTCGCGTAAAGGCGAAATACGCGCCGTGGATTGACGTGATGATGCGTTTCACCGGCCCCGTCGCGCAGCAGCACCAGTATCTTTTCGCCAGCGACTGGATGGCCGAAGGGCACGACGATCTGGGCAGTTACCTGTCGCCCGACAATCCCGAGCCGCCCGACGCGCCGGTTATCGCGCAGGTCATGGGGACGGGGCCGACCCTGGAATATGCGGCGATGTCCGAGGTGTTCTGCTCCATGCTGCACACCGCCGCGCGCGAGGTGATCATCACCACGCCCTATTTCGTGCCCGACGATTCGCTGATGTCGGATATCGTCGCGGTGGCCCGGCGCGGGGTTTCGACCACGCTGATCCTGCCCGCGCGTAACGATTCGCGCGTGGTGGCAGGGGCCAGCCGCAGTTACTATGCCGACATGCTGGACGCCGGGGTGCGCCTGTTCGAATACGAAAAGGGCCTGCTCCACGCCAAGACGCTGACCGTGGACGGAGAGATCGCGCTGATCGGTTCCGCCAACATGGACCGGCGCAGCTTTGACCTCAATTTCGAGAACAACATCCTGATGCGCGACCGGCAGACGACAGCGGCCCTGCGCGCGCGGCAGATGGAATGGCAGGCGGATTCGCGCGCCGTTTCGCCGGGCGACGTGGCAAGGTGGGGCGTGGCGCGCAAGTTGCTCAACAACCTGCTGGTGACGGTAAGCCCGATTTTGTGAAGGCGGATTTCGCGTCGGGCGGCCATCCCCCGGATGGCCGTTCAAATGGGGAAATTGGTCGGGGAGAGAGGATTCGAACCTCCGGCCCCTGCCTCCCGAAGACAGTGCTCTACCAGGCTGAGCTACTCCCCGACCGGGTCCCACCCGCCGTGCGGCGGGGTGAGGCAGAGCGGCGCCTATAGAGAGCGAATGGCGGGGTGGCAAGCGGGCAATCTCGCGCCTAGTGTCATTTCATGGCGACCGCGCTCGATCAGACCGATTCCACAACCCGCAGCCATTACGAATGGCAGTATCTCGACCTTATGCGCCGCATCTGGGCGCAGGGCGACGAACGAATCGACCGCACCGGCGTCGGCACGCGGTCGGTGTTCGGGGCGCAATTGCGATTCGATCTGTCGGGTAATCGTGTTCCGCTGCTCACCACCAAGCGCGTTTACTGGAAAACCGCCGCGCGCGAATTCCTGTGGTTCCTGACGGGCGACACCAATATCCGCACGCTTTGCGCGCAAGGCGTGCAGATCTGGACCGACTGGCCGCTGGACCGTTATCGCAAGGCGACGGGTGAGGATATCGCGCGCCAGGCCTTTTCCGACCGGATCGTGGCGGATGCGGATTTCGCGGCGCAATGGGGCGATCTCGGCCCGGTCTACGGCAAGCAGTGGGTCGACTGGCCGACGTATGAAGCCGCGGGGGAAGGGCTGTTCCGCGCCGGGCCGGGCGTGAACCAGGTGGCCCAGGTGGTCGAAAGCCTGAAGAACAACCCCGGCAGCCGTCGCCACATCGTCGAAGGGTGGAACGTGGCGGAGCTTGACCGGATGGCGCTGCCGCCGTGCCACAAGACCTATCAGTTCCACGTCGCAGATGGCCGGCTTTCGTGCCTGCTTTACCAGCGCAGTTGCGATGTTGCGCTGGGCCTGCCGTTCAATCTGTTCGGCGCGGCGCTGTTCACCCGGATGCTGGCGCAGCAGGCAGGGCTTCAGCCGGGGGCGCTGGTGTGGATGGGCGGCGATACGCACCTGTACCTGAACCACGCGGACCTGGTGGAAGAACAGCTTTCGCGCACCCCGCAAGGCGATCCCAGGCTTGAGATTGCGCGGCGACCGGATAGTATCTTCGGATACCGTATCGAAGACTTCGCCGTTTCGGGCTACACTCCGCAAAAGCCCATTGCCGCACCTGTCGCGGTTTGACCGGCGCTGATTGACTCGGAAACGTTCGCGCAATAAAATAACTGCGCGTTATAATTTTGCATCATCCGGCACAACGCGGGTTTCCGTGCGTTCGGATGATGAGGGAGAGTCGGCAAATGCAGGCACGACAGTCATGACCGCAGCCTCGCGCAGCAACCTGAACCCGCTTTCGCTTCACGTGCCCGAACCCAGGTTCCGGCCCGGCGACACGGTCGATTACACGGATCTCGCGATTTCCGAAGCGGGCGCGCAGCCGCGTCCGGACGAGACCTGTGAAGCCGCCGAAACCCACCCGCTTTGCACAGACCTGATCCGCGTTCTGGACGACGCGGGCAAGGCGCAAGGCCCGTGGGATCCGAAGCTCGATCCCGAAACGCTGCGCCGGATGTTGCGCACGATGGCGCTTACCCGCGCATTCGACGACCGGATGTATCGCGGCCAGCGGCAGGGCAAGACCAGCTTCTACATGAAATGCACCGGTGAAGAGGCGACCAGCGTCGCTTCCGCCTTTGCGTTGGCGGACGATGACATGGTATTCCCCAGCTATCGCCAGCAAGGGGTGCTGATCGCACGCAATTATCCGCTGGTCGAGATGATCAACCAGATCTATTCGAACCGCGCCGACAAGCTGAAGGGCCGCCAGCTGCCCATCATGTATTCCAGCCGCGATCATTCGTTTTTCACGATCAGCGGCAATCTGGCGACGCAGTATCCGCAGGCGGTAGGCTGGGCGATGGCCAGTGCGATCAAGGGCGATACGCGCATCGCGGCGGCCTGGGTGGGCGAGGGTTCTACCGCCGAGGGTGATTTCCATTCCGCATTGACCTTTGCCGCCGTCTACAATGCGCCGGTGGTGTTGAACGTCGTCAACAACCAGTGGGCGATTTCCAGTTTTTCGGGCTTCGCGGGTGCCGAACGCACGACCTTCGCCGCGCGTGCGGTGGGCTATGGCATTGCGGGGCTGCGCGTTGACGGCAACGATCCGCTGGCAGTCCATGCCGCGGTGCAGTGGGCGGCGAACCGCGCGCGGGCCAACATGGGGCCGACGCTGATAGAACACTTCACCTATCGCGCCGAAGGCCATTCCACCTCGGACGATCCCAGCCAGTACCGTTCGGCCCATGAGCGTGAGGAATGGCCGCTGGGCGATCCCGTAATGCGGCTGAAGAACCACCTGATCGCGCTGGGTGAATGGTCTGACGATCAGCACGCGGCGATGGATGCGGACCTGATGGAACAGGTGAAGGCCGCCACCAAGGAGGCAGAAAAGAACGGCATCCTTGGCCACGGGCTGCACCATCCCTTCCATACGATGTTCGAGGACGTGTTCGAGGAACTGCCCTGGCATCTTGACGACCAGGCCGAACAGGCGATCCGCGAACGCCGGATCAAGTGGCCCACCTGGAAGGAGTACGAGAAGTGACCTTCGAGGAAGCCCCCCTTTCGCTGGCCAAGGCCCCGTCGCGCCGGATGAACATGATAGAGGCGATCAACAACGCGCTCGACATCATGCTGGATCGCGATCCCGACGTGATCATCATGGGGGAAGACGTCGGCTATTTCGGCGGTGTGTTCCGCGCAACCGCCGGTCTGCAGAAGAAATACGGCAAGACCCGCGTATTCGATACGCCGATCAGCGAATGCGGCATCATCGGCGCGGCAGTGGGTATGGGCGCCTATGGCCTGCGCCCGGTGCCCGAAATCCAGTTTGCCGACTATATCTATCCGGGGCTCGACCAGCTGATCAGCGAAGCGGCACGCCTGCGCTATCGTTCGGCCGGAGAGTTCATTGCGCCGATGACGGTGCGATCGCCCTTCGGCGGCGGCATCTTCGGCGGGCAGACCCACAGCCAGAGCCCCGAGGCGCTGTTCACGCACGTTGCCGGCCTGAAAACGGTGATCCCGTCCAACCCGCACGATGCGAAGGGACTGCTGATCGCCGCGATCGAGGACAACGATCCGGTGATCTTCTTCGAGCCAAAGCGCATCTATAACGGGCCGTTCAGCGGGTTCTATGACAAGCCGGTCGAACCGTGGTCGAAGCATCCCGACAGCGTGGTGCCCGAAGGGTATTATTCCATTCCCCTGGGCAAGGCGCGCATCGCGCGCGAAGGCGCGGCGATGACGGTGCTGGCATACGGCACCATGGTCCACGTCGTCGCTTCGGTGTGCGAGGAAAAGGGCGTCGATGCGGAAATCATCGACCTGCGCACGCTGGTCCCGCTCGACATCGATACGATCGTCGCCTCGGTCGAAAAGACCGGCAAGTGCATGATCGTGCACGAAGCGACGCGCACGTCCGGCTTTGGCGCGGAACTGTCCGCGCTGGTGCAGGAACACTGCTTCTACCACCTCGAAGCGCCGATCGAACGCGTGACCGGCTTCGACACGCCTTATCCGCACAGCCTGGAATGGGCTTACTTCCCCGGACCCGTCCGCATTGGCGAGGCGATGGACCGGCTGCTCAAGGATTCCTGACGCAATGGCACGTTTTACCTTCCGCTTGCCCGACATCGGTGAAGGCATCGCAGAGGCAGAGATCGTCGCCTGGCACGTGAAGCCGGGCGACACGGTCGAGGAAGACGGCCGCCTGGCCGACATGATGACCGACAAGGCGACGGTCGAGATGGAAAGCCCGGTGACGGGCACCGTCGTCGAAGTGGCGGGCGATGTGGGCGATGTCGTCTCCATCGGCTCTCCGCTTGTGGTGATAGAGATCGAAGGCGATGCGGCGGACGTGGAAGCCGCCGAATCCGCCCCGCCGCATGTCGAGTTGATCGAAGAACGCGACGAGCCGGAAGCGCCCGAACCGGAACCGGTGCGCGAGGCTGCACCACCACCTCCGCCTCCGCCGCCTCCGCCTCCGCCGCCACCTCCTCCACCGCCGGCGCCAGCCCCCGTTCGGACAGAGCCCGTCGAAGGGCGGCACGCGACGGTCGCCGCCGGGGCAAGGATCATGGCGTCCCCCGCCGTGCGCGCCCGCGCGAAAGACCTGGGCATCGACCTGGCGGAAGTCCGGCCCGCCGAGGACGGCCGCATCCGTCATGCCGACCTTGATGCGTTCCTCTCCTACAACGCGCGCGGGGGATACAGCTCCGCCGGGCCGGAGCGCGGGGACGAGACGATCAAGGTGATCGGGATGCGCCGCCGCATTGCCGAAAACATGGCGGCATCGAAGCGCAACATCCCGCATTTCTCATACGTCGAGGAATGCGACGTGACAGAGCTTGAACGGATGCGTGCGCAACTGAACGACAGTCGCGGAGACAAGCCCAAGCTGACGATGCTGCCGCTGCTGATCACAGCGATGTGCCGCACGTTGCCCGACTTTCCGATGATCAATGCGCGCTTCGATGACGAGGCGGGCGTGGTCACGCGTTCCGGCGCGGTGCACCTTGGCATGGCGACGCAGACGGACGCGGGGCTGATGGTTCCGGTGATCCGCAACGCGCAGAGCCTGAACCTGTGGCAATTGGCGCGTGAGATCGTGCGCCTTGCCGACGCCGCGCGTACCGGCAAGGCGAAGCCTGAGGAGCTTTCGGGTTCGACGCTGACCGTCACCTCGCTCGGTCCGCTGGGCGGTGTGGCCACGACGCCGGTGATCAACCGGCCGGAAGTGGCGATCATCGGCCCCAACCGCATCGTCGAGCGACCGATGTTCATGCCCGACGGCATGGGCGGCGAGCGCATCGAAAAGCGCAAGCTGATGAACATCTCGATCAGCTGCGATCACCGCGTGGTCGATGGCTGGGATGCGGCCAGTTTCGTCCAGGCGATGAAGAAGCTGATCGAAAAGCCGGTGCTGCTGCTGGCGGACTGAGAGCGTGTCGGTCGAAAATCGGCCTGCGCGCGCTTACTCGCCTCGCTGCGAATAACACAGCTTCCGGCGGCGCAAGTCCTGCTCCCCTCCCGCTTGCGGGAGGGGCTGGGGGTGGGCCGGTTCGAAAGCAGGGTTTCGAAACACCTCAGGGGGTGGGGGGATTCAGGTCAGGTGGAGCCGAGAATGGTGCTGTTGCGAGACCCGGAGCGCAGCGTACTTCAGTACGTGAGCACCGGAAGCTAGCAAAAGTGCCGTTCGCAGGCCCGCATGGGCTGGATCGCCGCAGCCCCTAGCGCACAACGCCGCTATAGGTGATCTGGCCGGTTCCCGCCGCGGCGATGCGGGTGGGCACGCGCCAGCGCAGCGTCGTAACGTCGTCGGGCGTGGCGTGGCGAACCGAGCCGTCGGCTTCTGTCACGCGCATGTCGGCCAGCTTGCCCCAGGTCTTTCCGCCGTCGATCGACACGTCCTCCGCATCCTCGGCGGTGCGCTGGAAGGCGATGGAACTGGGAACGGTGTTGGTCACCGTGAAGGGGCGGGCGGCGTCGGCGGTCCAGTTGACCACGAAGATCACCCGGTCGCCCGATTGCAGCCGGTCGGCCCGTTCGAGGATACGGTTCATGCGGCCGCCGTGGGCGGGGACGAACTTTTCCACGAACACGTCGCTGGCGAACTTCACCGGCCGCGCGGCCGCGCTTGCCGCAGGCATCGTCGCGCCGGCCATCGTCGTGCCTGCAATCAGCGCCGCTGCGAAAATCGTGCGTGCATTCATCTCATTGCCCCCCGATTCCGCCCGCCGGTTGTTGCGCGGAGCGGCTTCGGAACGGATTTTTCGCAGCGAAGTGCGAATGTTTGGTTAACGCGGCGGAAACCATGATTTTCCACAGCTTCGTGCGTCGACGCGAAAGGCGGGCCGAATGCGGTTGACAGGCTTTGCACGCTGCACTAGGGGCGCGTCTCCCCACGGGGAACACACTCAAGCGGGTGTAGCTCAGTTGGTTAGAGCGCCGGCCTGTCACGCCGGAGGTCGCGGGTTCGAGTCCCGTCACTCGCGCCATTTCCCTTACATTATAGAGAGATGGCGCCCCGCGCGGACGCTACAGCGTTTCGTGTGTTTCTATTTCCTTGTTCGCCGCCGGCAGGTCCACGCGCAAGCCGTCGCGACCCACCACGATCTTGCCGTTGAACATCGTGGGGGCATTGCCCATGAATGCCGCGTCCATCAGGCGCGAGGGCAGGGGCGGGACGAGGTGGTAAAGCACCAGAAGCCTTGCGCCCGCCTGCTGGGCGACCTTGGCGGCATCTTCCGGGCTTGAATGATAGCTCTGGATATCGTGCATGATCTGCGCGGTATTGGCTTGTCCGCGCTTCTTCAGCGCCGCGCCCATCTGCCGCACCATCTGCATGTTCATCGCTTCGTGGAAGACGACGTCCGATCCTTTCGCGGCCGAGGCGAGGGTGGGGGAATAGGTTGTATCGCCGCTCAACGTGACGGCGCGGCGGTTGTAGTCGATGCGATAGCCGAACGCGGGCTTCACCGGATCGTGGTGCACGCGGATGACGGTGATCGTAACCCCGTCACCCTGCCATGCCACGGTCTTTCCCGGCGGGCCGTCGGGCAGCGAGAGGATATGGGCCTTGCCGCCAAAGCCCGCCGGATTGGCGACCCTGGTGCCGTGATGCGCAATGCGGAATCCTTCGTCCATGGTGTAGGCTTCGCGCAGGCCGTCCACCACTCTGTCTGTTCCAACAGGGCCATAGACCGGGGTCGGCGTGCTGCGCGATCCGCCGATCCACGATTGCAGCAAAAGCTCGCCCAGCCCGTCGATGTGATCGGAATGGAGGTGGGTCAGGAAAACGCCCTTCAGCTTGTGGATCGGAAATCCCATGCGCAACAATTTGCGGACAGACCCCGATCCTGCATCGAACACGAAGGCGTCCTTGCCCGCCAGAACCGCCACGCAGGGACCGGCCCGATCCGGATCGGGCAGCGGGGAGCCGCTTCCGCAAAGATAGGCGTGCAGCCCGTCTTCAAGGCTGGCCGAAGGGTCCGTGCCGATATTCCGCTCTACGGCGCGGGTGAAAAGCCATTCGCCCAGCGGTTTCTGCGCAAGCCATAGCCCGCTGAACGCCAGCGCCGGCACCACGACCAGCCAAACGACAATGCGGCCGCGTTTTGCCATGGCCTGCCTCTCCCGCATGTTTCGGGAAGGCTAGCGAAGATACAACCCTAGCGAAAGCGCCCTGTTTCCATCCAGATCAGGAACGGCCGCAGCGGCAGGAGCCACAGCACGCCAAGCACGACATAGACAGGCACCTGCGCCCAGACGGGCCATGCGGATATCGGCTCTATCAGCCACGTGACCAGCACCGCATAGACGGCCAGACCGGCCAGAAGCGCCAGGATGCCAAAGGGTTTGCGCCAGGTCGGCTTCACGCGGCATGCTCCCCTGTATCCCTGCTCCACGGACCATAGAGGCGGGTAGGGGTGACGACGGCGTGGAGCGGGTGATCGTGCGGCTCCATCGGTAGCGAATCGACCAGCTGGCAATCCCAGGCGAGGCCGATGGCGATGGTGCCCGGATGCGCGTCCAGCCAGCGGTCGTAATGGCCGCCACCCTGGCCGAGACGGTGCCCGTCCGCGGTGAAGCCGACAAGGGGAACGAACAGCACGCCGGGAACCGCTGCGGCGGCATCGTCGGCGGGCTGCGCGGCGCCGTATGGCCCGGTGGCGAGCGTTTCCTCGATCCACGGGGTTTCCCATTGCCGGAATTCCATCGGCGCGCCCCGCTGCGCGAACCAGGGCAGGGCGACCGGATGGCCCTCTTCGTGAAACCAGCGGGCATAGGCGCTTGCCGGCGCTTCACCCACCGCGGGCGCATAGAGCCCGACCGTCGCATCTTCGGGGACAAGGGCGGCCACGGCGGCGGGCGGGCGCTTGAACAGCAGGGCGCGCACCCGCTCGTCCAGCGAGGCCACATGCTCGCGCCGTGCCGCGCGCAGTTTCCTGCGCAAGTCCGCCTTGCCGGCGGCGTTGCTTGCGTCTGGATCGGTCAAGGGGAACTCCGCCGGGAACGAAAATGGGTGACGGACCCACCATGGGTCGTTTGCCGGAAAAATCCTCTGACGCCTCAACGTCAGGTGGGAGCCATATGCACCGGACCCCAATGGAAACAGAGTGGCCCGGGCAGGGACAGCCCCCGTGGATTGCTTATAGCCTCAGGGATATTTCAGTCGGCTCGTTCCGGGCAGGCCCGTCGCAGCGTCATTTAGGATGCCTGCGACCGGCCCTCAAGGTCTGATGCAAGCTTTTCGATACGATCGGCCAGGGCTTCCACCTCTCCGGCGATGCGTCCCGCCGTTTCGTCCGCCGCGCCGCCGTGCGCGCCGGCCTTGCGTTTCAGCTCGAAAAGATCGTCCGCCAGCACCAGCGCCGCGAAAAGCAGCATCCTGTTTTCGCTCTGCCCGCTGGCGGCCGAACCCAGTTCGCGCAGCCGGTCATCGATCATGCGGCCAAGCCGGGCGATGTGGTCCTCTTCGCCATCGGCGGCGGCAACCGTGAAATCGCGCCCGCCAATGGTAAGGGTCACATTGCTCATCGCGGCAGCCCTTCAAGCATCTCGTCGATCTGCCGCAGTCCGGTGGCGACAGCCTGCTTCAGGGCGGAGTGGCGCTGGTGAAGCGCGGCGAATTCGGCTTCCGATCCGGCGGAATCCGAATTCGCCGCGCCATCGGCCGGAAGCGTGCGCACAGCGCTTTCCGCGCGCGCAATCGCGGCCTCCAGTCGTTGCAGCGCCATGGTCACGCGGTTGTCATCCATTCCGGATGGCTAGCACAATAACCCCGGCTCGCAAGCCGGGGCGCTACGAGGTGCCGCGACAGGGCGTTCGGTTGTCCACCGTTTACGTCCTCTTATCCGCGCGTAAGGGCCGCTAACTTGACGCACCCCCATGCCACGGACAAAGAGGCGTCGCCCGGCGAATCGCGCAAAATGGCGCTTTCAGGCGGCAGGAAGGATCGACCAGAGGAATGACGAGCGAGACCAAGGCGCTGGCCCCCATGGCCAACGCAATCCGTGCGCTGGCGATGGACGCGGTGCAGGCGGCCAATAGCGGGCACCCGGGAATGCCGATGGGCATGGCCGACGTGGCGACGGTGCTGTGGTCGAAGTTTCTCAAGTTCGATCCATCGGCGCCGCGCTGGCCCGACCGCGACCGGTTCGTGCTTTCGGCGGGCCACGGCTCTATGCTGCTTTACGCGCTGCTCCACCTGTCGGGCTATGAACAGCCGACGATGGACGACATCCGCAATTTCCGCCAGCTCGGCAGCCCCTGCGCCGGCCACCCGGAAAACGACATGCTGCCCGGCGTCGAGGCCACGACCGGCCCGCTGGGGCAGGGCTTTGCTATGGCGGTAGGCATGGCGGCCGCCGAACGCCACCTGAATGCCGAATTCGGTGACGATCTTGTCGATCACCGCACATGGGTGGTCGCGGGCGACGGCTGCCTGATGGAAGCGATCAACCACGAGGCGGTCGGCCTTGCCGGGCATCTGAAACTGGGCCGGTTGACCGTGTTCTGGGACGACAACCGCATCACCATCGACGGATCGACCAGCCTTTCCACCAACGAGGATATCCTGGCCCGCTACGACGCATCGGGCTGGCACACGGTCAGTTGCGACGGGCACAACCCCGCGGAAATCGAACGCGCGATCCGCGAAGCGATGGCGGACGACCGCCCCTCTCTGATTGCCTGCCGCACGATCATCGGCAAGGGCGCCCCCAACAAGGAAGGCACGCACGACGTGCACGGTGCCGCGCTTGGCGAGGACGAGGTTGCCGCCGCGCGCAAAATGCTGGGCTGGACCGCCGCTCCGTTTGAAATCCCCGCCGATATCGCGGCAAGCTGGCGCGCGACCGGAGAGCCGGGCAAGGCCGCCCATGCCGAATGGGCCAAGCGCCTGGCCGCCAGCGACAAGGGCGCTGAACTCACCCGCCGCATGGACGGCGTGCTGCCGCCCGAAAGCACGATTGCAGAAGGCTTCGCGGGCTGGCTGGAAGACGACAAGACGGTCGCCACGCGCAAGGCATCCGAAATGGCGCTGGGCGTTTTGACCGAGCGCGTGCCCGAACTGCTGGGCGGTTCGGCTGACCTTACCGGGTCCAACAATACCAGGACGAAGTTCACGCCCACGCTGGACGCGACGAACTATGGCGGGCGCTATATGCACTATGGCATCCGCGAATTCGGCATGGCCGCGGCGATGAACGGCATGGCGCTGCACGGCGGCGTGATCCCCTATGGCGGCACGTTCCTGGTGTTCAGCGACTATGCGCGCAATGCCATTCGCATGTCGGCGTTGCAGCACACGCGCGTCGTCTATGTCCTCACGCACGATTCGATCGGGCTGGGCGAGGACGGGCCGACGCACCAGCCGGTCGAACACGTGATGAGCCTGCGCATGATCCCGCGCCTGCGGGTGTTCCGCCCGGCCGACGTGATCGAGACGGAAGAGTGCTGGCGCATCGCGATTCGCGATCCGCACGTGTCTTCGGTCCTTGCGCTGACCCGCCAGAACCTGCCGCAATTGCGCCACGATGGCGATATGCTCAGCGCGAAGGGCGCCTATCGCCTTGTTGCTGCGGGCGCGGCGCGCAAGGTCGTGTTGCTGGCCACCGGGTCGGAAGTGTCGCTGGCGAAGGAAGTTGCCGCCGCGCTTGAGGACAAGGGTATTGGAACCGATGTGGTGTCCATGCCGTGCTGGGAACTGTTCGACGAACAGGATGCCGCCTACACGGCCGACCTGCTGCCTGCGGATGCGCTGAAAGTCTCTATCGAGGCGGGCGTTACCACGGGCTGGCAGAAATATGTCGGCGATGGCGGCCTGACCATCGGCATGGACCAGTTCGGCGCCTCGGCCCCGGCCAAGGATCTGTTCAGGCACTTCGGCTTCACGGCCGACGCAATCGTTCCGCAGGTTACTGCAAAGCTCAAGTAAACGCTTTCCCGGAGATTCACAGTATGGCTACCAAAGTTGCGATCAACGGTTTCGGACGTATTGGCCGGCTTGTTGCGCGCGCGCTGCTGGAGCGCACCGATCACGATCTCGAACTGGTGACGATCAACGATCTGTCGGACACGAAATCGAACGCACTGCTGTTCGGGTTCGACAGCACGCATGGCCGCTTTCCGGGCAAGATCGAAACCGACGGGAATGACCTTGTCGTCAACGGCAAGCACATCCACGTCACGGCAGAGCGCGATCCCGGCAAGCTGCCGCACAAGGACATGGGCGTCGATATCGTGATGGAATGCACCGGCTTCTTCCAGTCGGACGAAGCCGCGCGTCCGCACATCGCGGCGGGCGCAAAGCGCGTGATCATCTCCGCGCCTGCGACCGGGGTTTCCAAGACCATCGTTTTCGGCGTGAACCATGAAACGCTGACGGCGGACGACGATATCATCTCGAACGCGAGCTGCACCACCAACTGCCTTGCCCCGGTGGCAAAGGTGCTGAACGATACGGTCGGGATCGAACGCGGCTTCATGACCACGATCCACAGCTATACCAACGACCAGCGCATGCTCGACCAGATCCACAAGGACCTGCGCCGTGCGCGCGGCGGTGCGCAGAACATGATCCCCACCACCACCGGCGCCGCGCGCGCGGTCGGCCTGGTGCTGCCCGAACTGAAAGGCAAGCTGGACGGTTCGTCTGTCCGCGTGCCCACGCCGAACGTCAGCCTGGTCGACCTGGCGTTCGTTCCGGGCCGCGATACCAGCGCGGAAGAACTGAACGCCGCGCTGAAGGCGGCCGCGGAAGGCAAGATGAAGGGCGTGCTGGACTATACCGACCAGCCGCTTGTCAGCAGCGACTTCAACCACCAGCCCGCCAGTTCGACCGTCGACAGCCTTGAGACGGCCGTCATGGAAGGCAAGCTGGCGCGCGTCGTCAGCTGGTACGATAACGAGTGGGGCTTCTCCAACCGGATGATCGATACCACCGGGCTGATGGCGTCGTTCCTTTAACAAAACTCTCCCCTCCCGCTTGCGGGAGGGGCCGGGGGCGGGCCTGCATGTCTTCCCCCGCATTTGCTCACCCTTGACCCCTTCGATGATCGGACGGGGAAATCCGGAGGCCATGAATGGCAAGGTTCCGCACGCTCGACGACATCGGTGACCGGTTCGATGATCTCAGGGGCAAGGTCGCGCTGGTGCGCGTCGACCTCAACCTGCCGATGCAAGACGGGGCCGTTACCGACGATACGCGCGTGCGGGCCTCTGCTCCCACGATCCTTGAACTGGCCGATGCGGGCGCGAAGGTGCTTCTGCTGGCGCACTTCGGGCGGCCGAAGGGCGAACGCCATTCGACGATGTCGACCTCCATGGTGCTTGACGCGGTAGAGGACGTGCTGGGCCGCGAAGTGATGTTCGTGCCCGAAATCGCCGGAGAGATCGTTGCGCAGGCGGTGGGCATCCTTGGTCCGGGAGACATTGCGCTTCTGGAAAACACCCGTTTCTGGAAGGGCGAGGAAAAGAACGACCCCGATCTGGTCAAGGCGATCGCCGCCAATGGCGACCTTTACGTGAACGATGCGTTTTCCGCCGCCCACCGCGCGCACGCCAGCACCGAAGGGCTCGCCCATGTCCTGCCAGCTTATGCCGGCCGGTCTATGCAGGCAGAGCTGGAGGCGCTGGGCAAGGCGCTGGACAACCCGGAAAAGCCGGTGGCCGCCGTTGTCGGCGGGGCCAAGGTATCGTCCAAGCTGGACGTGCTGCAGCACCTTGTGGGCAAGGTCGACCACCTGATCATCGGCGGCGGCATGGCCAACACCTTCCTTGCCGCGCGCGGCGTGGACGTGGGCAAGTCGCTGTGCGAGCATGACCTGGCGGCAACCGCGGAAGCGATCATGGATGCGGCCGATACCTCGGGCTGCACCGTGCACCTGCCCTATGACGTCGTGGTGGCGAAGGAATTTGCCGCCAATCCGCCGTCGCTGCGCACCTGCAACGTGCATGAAGTGGCGGAAGACGAGATGATCCTGGACGTCGGCCCGCAGGCGGTGGAGGCACTGGGCGACGTCCTGAAAACCTGCCGCACGCTGGTCTGGAACGGCCCCATGGGCGCGTTCGAAACGCAGCCGTTCGACGCGGCGACCGTGGCGCTGGCGAAGACCGCGGCGGCGTTGACGCGCGAAGGCTCTCTGATCTCCGTCGCGGGCGGCGGCGATACCGTCGCCGCGCTCAACCATGCGGGCGTGGCGTCGGATTTCAGCTACATCTCGACAGCGGGCGGTGCCTTCCTCGAATGGATGGAAGGCAAGGAGCTTCCGGGTGTGAAGGCGCTGGAAGCGCGCTGAGCGACCTGGCCTGCTTGGCCTTTGGGAAAATCGTTGCTAGGTCGCTGGAAACAAAGCCGTTCCAAAGCCGTTTCGGGGATTCCATGCGTTATCTGACAGGTGCTGCTGCACTGTCCGTCCTTTTCGGGGCGCCCGTGGCCCATGCCGAAGAGCCTGCCGCACCGCTTGGCGCACCAGCCGCCGTTCCATCCGGCGATCCCGCACAATGCGGCGGACCGGGCGGCTCCGTTGCTCCCACAGATTGCGCGAAAGAGGCGGGGAATGAGCCCGATTCGCCGCTGCCACCCGACCTGCAAAAAATGCTCGATGCCGCCATCGCCAGCGGCAATGAAAAAGACGTCGATACGATCGCGCGCTACATCGCCCAGGTGGCGCCCGACAGCGCGAAAACCGTTACGATGGCCGTAGCCGAGCACAAGAAGGCGAGGAAGGAACGGCAACGCGAACGTCTCGCCTCGCAAAGGTTCTTCGATGCATGGAAGGGCGAAGGCCAGTTCGGCGCGTTCCAGTCCAGCGGCAACACCAATGCGCTCGGCGTCAGCCTGGGGCTCAGCCTTGAAAAGGAAGGCCTGCACTGGCGCCACAAGATTCGCGGCCACGTGGATTACCAGCGCAGCGACGGCGTGGTGAGCCGCAACCAGATGAAGTTCTCTTACGAACCGAACCGCAAGTTCGACGGCAACATGTTCGTCTATGGCCTTGCCCAGTTCGAGCGCGATCCGTTCCAGGGGTTCGAACAGCGTTACTCGATCTCCGGCGGCCTCGGTTCGCGCCTGATCGATTCGAACAGCATGACGCTGGACGTAAAGGCCGGCCCGGCCTGGCGTTTTGCCAATTACACCACCGGCCCCAGCGATGCGCAACTCAGCCTGCTGACGGCCGCGCAATACAAGTGGCGGATCGCGCGTTTGCTGACCTTCACGCAGTCGCTCGATGCGGTGCTGGCTTCGGGCGACAAGACGGTGAACGCGGTCAGCGCGCTCGATTCGAAGCTGGGCGGCGGCTTTTCCGCGCGGCTTTCATGGCAGCTTAACTATGAAAGTGATCCGGCGGACGGCGCGAAAAGCGTCGACACGCTGTCTCGCGTCACGCTGGTTTACGGGTTCTAGACCCTTCTGACCCGCTGGCGCCGCGGTCGAACAGGATGAAGGCGGCGAAGGCAACGCCCGCCAGGATTGCGCCCGTCACCGCCGCGCCGCGCCATCCGCCGTGCGCATAGCTGGCCGTGCCCAGCAGCGAACCGCTTGCGCCGATCACGAACATCGCGGTCATATAGGCGGCATTCACCCTTGCGCGACTGTCGGCGGATATGCCGAAGATGATGCGCTGGCCGGTGATCTGGTTCACCTGCACCGCGCCGTCCAGCAGGAAGGCGGCCAGCGTGAACCCGATCAGGCTGCCGCCGGCAACCAGCAGGTCGCAGGCAAGGAACAACAGAGCGGCAATGCCAAGCGCCGCGAACGTAAGTGCATAGCCGTGGCCCTTGTCCGCCAGAGAACCGGCCAGCGGCGCCGCCAGCGCACCGCCTGCACCGGCCAGCGCGAAAAGCGCGACACCATGCTGCGTGAGACCGAAACCGTGGATCAGCACAAGCGGCGCGGCGGTCCAGAACAGGTTGAAAGCGGCGAACAGCATCGCCTGGTAGAACGCGCGAAGCCGCAACCGCCTATGATAGGCGAATTGCCCCAGCGTGGATCGCAGGAGCCGGCCATAGTGCCGCTCACCCTCGGGCCTTCGCGGCGGGCAGGCGAGCACCAGCGCGATACCTATGGCCGCCATCAGACCGGCCGAAACGACGAACACGGCGCGCCAGCCCAGCCATGCGGTCAGGAAACTGGCCATCGGGCGCGCCAGCATGATGCCGGCCAAAAGCCCGCTCATCACCTGTCCGATCACCGCGCCCTGCCGGTCTTGCGGGGTAAGATGGGTGGCAAGCGGCAGCAGCACTTGCGCGCCGGTTGCGCAGATGCCCATCACCATCGAAGCGGCAAGGAACGTGGCCGCGTTGGCCGACACCGCAATGCCCAGCGCGCCAAGGATCGTGCCGCCCAGCGTCAGCAGCGCAAGGCGCCGGTTTTCGAACAGGTCGCCCAGCGGGACGATGAAGAACAGCCCCACGCCATAGCCAAGCTGCGTCAACGTGGTGATCGCGCCCGATACCCCGTCTGACAGGCCCAGTTCGGGACCGATCCTTTCGACCAGCGTCTGCGCGTAATAGATGTTGGCAACCATCGTCCCGCAGGCCATGGCGAACAGCAGCACAAGCGCGCCGGACATGGGGCGCACAGGCGCGGTGCCAGGTTCGGCTTCGCTCATGATCGCGGGCCGCGATATGCTGGACTTGGTGGCATGGAATGTTCCGCAAATGCGCCGGCAAGCGCGTGGTTCCCTCGCAGTTGCACAAATCCCCGGCAAAGGGTAAGGGCGCGCCGTGAACATACGTATGCGCCGAACCAGGGAGCGACCATGCAGACTGCCGAGATGACAGCCAAGATTGCCGAAGGAAAGGGTTTTATCGCCGCGCTCGACCAGTCGGGCGGTTCGACTCCCAAGGCGCTCAAGGGCTATGGCATCGAGGATGGCGCATGGAACGGCGATGCGGAAATGTTCGGCCTGATCCACGACATGCGTTGCCGGATCATCCGTTCCCCGGCCTTCACGGGGGACAAGGTGATCGGCGCGATCCTGTTCGAACGCACGATGGACGGTTCGGTTGACGGGCAGCCCGTTCCCCGCGCGCTGGTCGCGAAGGGTGTGGTTCCCTTCATCAAGATCGACAAGGGCCTGGAAGACGAAGCCAACGGCGTCCAGATGATGAAGCCGATGCCCGAACTCGACGCGCTGCTTACCCGCGCCAAGGGGCTGGGCGTGTTCGGGACGAAGGAACGTTCGGTCATCCAGTCCGCCAACCGCGAAGGCATCGCCGCCATCGTGGCGCAGCAGTTCGAGATCGGGCGCAAAGTCCTTGACCACGGCATGATGCCGATCATCGAACCCGAAGTGAACATCAAGAGCGATACGCGCGCCGAGTGCGATGCGATCCTGCTTGAGGAAATACTGAAGAACCTGGATGCTCTGCCCGAAGGCCAGCAGGTGATGCTGAAGCTCAGCCTGCCGGTGAAGCCGGGCACCTTCGATCCGCTGGTGGATCATCCCAAGGTGCTGCGCGTGGTTGCGCTTTCCGGCGGCTACAAGCGCCCCGAAGCCTGCGTCGAGCTTTCGAAGAACCGCGGTGTCATCGCCAGCTTCAGCCGCGCACTGCTGGAAGACCTGCGCGCGCAGATGAGCGACGCCGAATTTGATTCGGCGCTGGGTTCGGCTATTGACGAAATCTACAGGGGTTCGACCGAAAAGGCAGCGGTCACGGCGTAAGCCACGGGGCGCGATGCCCCGATTGCAGTTTTGAGGGAGCGGAAAGGCAAGGCTCCTCACTTCCGGGAAACGGAAGGGGGAGCCTTTCTCTTTGCAAGCCGGTGGCCATTCCGGGCGTAGGCTGTCAGGACGCGGCCGGTGCCGCCGTCCACGTAAAATGGAACACGTATTGTTCGGGCCGGATGCGGTGCTTTACGCTCTTTTCCGGGAATACCCTGTCGAGCGTGAGTTCGCCGCCGGCCATGGGCACGGGCTTGCCCAGGTACATCTGCGCAGAACCCGGTTTTCCGCCGAACCATGTGCTGACCTCTATCCGCACGCGGCCCGCCCACACGCATTGGGTGCCCTCGGCGCAGCGGCTGTCCTCGTCCACCTGGTCGGGCCGCACGATCAGCGGGCCGGCGTGGGTCGCTTCGGCCAGATGGGCATAGCCATCGTTGCGGATATCCTTGGGAAGCGTGCTGCATCCTGCAAGCAGGGCAAACAGCGCGCAGACGGGAAGGGCCGGCTTCATATGGCGAACAACCCGCAAGGGGCCGCCAGCGTTCCCGCGACGGCCAGCGTTCCCGCGACGGCGATCCGCGCGATGCCCATGTTGCGGATCTGACGCGGGGACTCGGCAAGGCGGGACAATTGCATTATCGGATCGCGCCATGTCCGAAACCTCGTGCCAGCTTTACCTCATTTCGCCGCTCGACGTCGGCGGTGCGTTTCCCGACCGTCTTGCCCGCGCTCTCGATGCCGGGCCGGTGGCCGCGTTCCAGTTTCGTGTCAAGAACCTGGACGAGCACGCCGCCGCGCGCCTGGCCGAACCGTTGCAGCGGACCTGCGCGGACCGGGACGTGGCCTTTATCGTGAATGACAGCATCGCGCTGGCCCGGCGGCTTGGCGCGGACGGGGTGCACCTTGGCCAGAAGGACGGCAAAGTGCGCGAAGCGAGAGAGCGCCTGGGTCGAGAGGCGCAGATCGGCGTGACCTGCCACGCCAGCCGTCATCTTGCGATGGAAGCGGGCGAAGCGGGGGCGGACTATGTCGCGTTCGGGGCGTTTTTCCCCAGCGAGACGAAGGACACCAGACACCACGCGGAAACTGATCTGCTGACGTGGTGGTCAACGCTGTTCGAACTACCCTGCGTCGCGATTGGCGGGATTACGCCCGCCAACTGCGCACCGCTGGTCACCGCCGGGGCGGATTTCCTTGCGGTAAGCCACGCCGTGTGGGGCGGGGACGAGGCCGAAGCCATCCGCGCCTTCGAACGCGCGATGGCCGATGCGCCGGTTGCGGGCGCATTCGCGAGCGACTGATCCTTCACGCCGCGAATGGCACCTTCAATAGAAGATGTCGTAGATCACCTCGATGATCTCGCCGGTACGACGGTCGATCAGCAGGGCATCGTGATTGTAGCGCACCCAGATGCAGCCGACGGGCGGGATGGGCAAGCCATATAGCCAGTAGCTGACAATCCAGTAGCTGCGCGCCCAGAACAGCGGCGGCAGGATTTCGCCCAGCGCCCAGTTATAGGCATACCACCCGCGCGGGCGAACATAGGGCCGAATGCGATAACGCTTTTCCGCACGGTAGGTGTGGCGATACCAGTCGCGGTCGCGTTGCGCGTCATGGCGTTGCTGCACAACGGGCGGCCGCACACCGATGCGATAGCTTTGCTGGCCGGGATATGGCCTGACCGCGGGATCGGCGCGGCGATGGGCCTGTTGCTCTGTCTTCTGTGCTGTTGTGCGCCGTGTTTGCTGATTGCTCTGGCGCGGCGGCGCGGGTTGCGCCCTTGGCGGCGGCGCCTGCCGTGTCTGGTTGTGCGGCGTGGACTGCTTTTTCACCCGCTGCTGCGAGTTGCGATCCTGCTGCTTGTGACCCTGCGGGGAACGTCCGGAAGTGCCGGATGGCTGCGCCTGGCCGGGTGCGGGAACGGACAGCGCAAGCATGAGCGCCATCGGCGCAAGGGCTACGCGAAGAATCGGCATGGACGTTCTCCTTGATCGGCAAGACAAACAATACACGATCTTCATACCGAAGCGGACAGGTTTCGATTTGCGGTCGATCAACAGGGCGGGGCAAGCGAGGCGGACCATGTGCGGCGGGGCACGCTCACACTTTCCTATATCTGCGCATCGTGCCATCACTTCGCCGATGATCCTGCCCGCCGTCCGCAATTCGTCCGAAAGCCGCCCGTTCGAAGGCGTTCTGGGCGGCTTCGGAACGTTTGCCGGGGACACCGTCAACACCGTCAACTTATGTTGGATTCGCCGGCCGTGCCGGGAGGGGGCATTTCAACCATGACTCGCGAACTTACGCTGCGCGGCGTGATCCTGGGCGCGCTGCTGACGCTGCTGTTCACTGCGGCCAACGTCTATCTTGGCCTGCGCATCGGCATCACCTTTGCAACGTCGATCCCGGCGGCGGTGATATCCATGGCCGTACTGCGCTTTTTCAAGGGCGCGACGATACAGGAAAACAATATCGTCCAGACGATTGCCAGCGCGGCGGGCACGCTTTCGGCGATCGTTTTCGTGCTGCCGGGCCTTATCATGATCGGGTGGTGGACGGGCTTCCCCTATTGGGAATCGGTGGCGGTGATCGGCATCGGCGGCATTCTTGGCGTGATGTATTCGGTGCCGCTTCGCCGCGCGCTGGTGACCGGGTCTGACCTTCCCTATCCCGAAGGCGTTGCAGCAGCCGAAGTGCTGAAAGTCGGCGCGGGTGTCGGCGGCGAGGAAGAGAACCGGCGCGGGCTTGCGGCGGTTACCGCGGGTGGACTGCTGTCCGCGTTTTTCCCGCTGCTCGCGAAGATGAAGCTGGTGGCAGAGCAGGCCGTTGCCATCGTGCCGTTCGGTCGCGGCGGGACGACAGTTGGCGCCAGTCTATCGCTCGCCCTGCTGGGTGTGGGGCACCTGGTCGGGCTTGCCGTGGGTATCGCCATGCTGGTCGGCATCGCGATCAGTTTCGGCGTCACGCTGCCGGTTCTGACGGCGGGCGGTCCGCCGCCGGGAATGGACCTTGCCGGCTTCGTCGGCACGGTATTCAGCCAGAAAGTGCGCTTCATCGGCGCGGGGACCATCGGCATCGCGGCAATCTGGACCTTGCTGCGCGTGATCGGGCCGATCGCGCGCGGCATCGCCGGGGCAATGGCGGCAAACCGGGCGCGGCAGGGCAGCGGGTTCGAAGGGCTGGAACTGACCGAGCGCGACCTGCCCATCGGCATCGTCGGCGGGACGATCGTGCTGTCGATGATCCCGATAGCCCTGTTGCTGGCAGACTTCGCGATGGGCGGGCCGGTCGGCAATGCGCTGGGCCTGGGGCTGGGGATGGCGGTTCTTTATGTGCTCGTCGCCGGCATCGTCATCGCTTCCGTCTGCGGATACATGGCTGGCCTGATCGGCGCATCGAACAGCCCGATCTCTGGCGTGGGCATCCTTGCGTCTCTGGGGATTTCCCTCCTGCTCCTGATGCTGTTCGGAAGCGGCGGTTCGGCCAGCGATACTCAGGCGCTGGTGGCCTTCGCCCTGTTCGTCACGGCCATCGTGTTCGGCGTGGCGACGATATCCAACGACAACCTGCAAGACCTGAAAACCGGGCAGCTTGTGGGCGCGACACCCTGGCGGCAGCAGGTTGCGCTGGTGCTGGGCGTGGTGTTCGGCGCGATTGTCATTCCGCCTACGCTTGACCTTCTCAATGCGACATTCGGCTTCCAGGGCGCGCCGGGCGCCGGCCCCGATGCGCTGGCCGCCCCTCAGGCCGCGCTCATCTCCGCCATCGCGCAAGGCGTGCTGGGCGGAAGCCTCGACTGGAACCTTGTAGGTATTGGCGCGGCCATCGGCGTTGTGGCGGTGATCGTGGACGAAGGACTGCGGAAGACAGGAAAGGGCGCGTTGCCCCCGCTCGCCGTGGGCATGGGGATGTACCTGCCCATGTCGCTGACGATCCTGGTGGTCGTCGGCGCGGTTACCGGGCACCTTTACAACAACTGGGCAAGGAAGCAGCGCGATCCCGAATTCGCGGAGCGGATGGGCGTACTTACCGCCACCGGCCTGATCGTGGGCGATAGCCTGTTCAACATCGTTTACGCGGCCATCGTCGCGGCAACGAACAATGCGGACGTGCTGGCGATAACGGGCGGCTATGCCGGTGCCGCGCCGCTCGGCTTCGCGGTGTTCGCCGCTATCGTGGGCTATGTCTATTGGCGAATGCGGCGCGATGGATCGGCGCCGGTGGAACAGGCGGCGGGCTAGTGGTTTGATTTTGACATTTGCTTCCCCCCAGCCGGATAGCGAGTTTGCAAATGTCAAAATCGAAAAATCCACTAGAATCATAATATTGCTAGTGGTCCGAAAAGATTCTGACATTTGTCGCTACCCAGCCGGCAGGGATGCAAATGTCAGAATCGGACCACTAGTGCGCCGTTTCGTCTCCGGCCGGATCGTTTCGATCCACAAGGTTGGCGGCCGGATCGCCCGCGCGCACGCAACGAAGCGGGGTTTCCTTGCCCGACGCATCCAGCTTGCGCATCGTCGCTTCGGATTGCAGGCGATAGCGCACACCATCGCGCGGGCCGCTGGTCATCACTACCTCGGTGCCAAGCCGCAGGTATGTTCCGGTCTGGCCGTCTGCAAGGCGATAGCTTGAATCGGGTACGGCGATAAAATCCTCATCGGGCTGCGCAACCGGTCGCGCCTGCGCATCGCCGGGAAGTTCGCAATACCAACGCCCCGTCTCCAGCGTCTTCAACTGCCCGCCCGGCACCGCGTGCGCGGGAAGGGCCGCCGCGAAGGGCAGCAACAGGGCGATGGCGAAGGCGCGAGGAGCAATCATCGTGGTTGATGGCGCTAGCACGCCCATCGCGCTTGAAGCAATCGGCGGCAGAGGGTAAGGGCCGCGCTCACTTCTTCACACACGAAGGCTCTTTCCATCATGAAGATCAGCGGCGTGGACATCCGTCCGGGCAATATCCTGGAATACGAAGGCGGCATCTGGAAGGTCGCCAAGACACAGCACACCCAGCCGGGCAAGGGCGGGGCGTTCATGCAGGTCGAGATGAAGAACCTCATCGACGGCCGCAAGACCAATGTGCGCTTCCGCAGCGCCGACACGGTCGAAAAGGTGCGTCTGGATACCAAGGACTATCAGTACCTTTATGCCGATGGCGACCAGCTGGTGTTCATGGATATCGACAATTACGAACAGATCCAGCTTCCCGCCGATCTTCTGGGCGATGCCGCTGCGTTCCTGCAGGACGGGATGCAGGTATTGCTGGAACTTTGGGAAGAACGTCCGATCAGCGTGCAGCTTCCCGAACAGGTGGAAGCGACCATCGTTGAGGCCGATGCCGTGGTGAAGGGGCAGACTGCTTCTTCCAGCTACAAGCCTGCCGTGCTGGACAACGGTGTGCGCGTTATGGTGCCGCCGCATATCGAAAGCGGCACGCGCATCGTCGTGGACGTTTACGAAAAGACGTACGTCCGCAAGGCGGACTGATTCTTCGACAAGCTCTGGACGAACGGAACAATTCGATGGCAGCCATATCGGGCCTCATCCGCGTAATGGAACGCGCCGCGCGCAAGGCGGGGCAGCGCTTGCGGCGCGACTTCGGCGAAGTCGAACACCTGCAGGTCAGCCGCAAGGGGCCGGCGGACTTCGTGTCCAAGGCCGACATGGCGGCCGAGCGCACGCTGTGGGACGAACTGCGCGGCGCCCGGCCCGACTGGGGCTTCCTGATGGAAGAGGCGGGCGAGATCGAGGGCGCGGAAGGAAAGCCGCGTTTCATCATCGATCCGCTCGACGGCACCAGCAATTTTCTTCACGGCATTCCGCACTTCGCGATTTCGATTGCCGTGCAGGAGCCCAAGCTGGACGGTTCTGGCTGGGGCGAAGTGACGGCCGGCCTGGTTTACCAGCCGATGACCGATGAGAGCTTCTGGGCGGAAAAGAGCCGCGGCGCGTGGCTGCAGGACCGCCGGCTGCGCGTTTCCGGTCGCCGCCATCTCGACGAATCGCTGGTTGCCACAGGCATCCCGTTTTCGGGGCGCGGCGACATGGGCGAATGGACGAAGATCTATCACGAACTGGCGCCCCGCGTCGCGGGCATCCGTCGCTTCGGGTCGGCCGCGCTGGATCTCGCATGGGTTGCCGCCGGGCGTTACGACGGGTTCTGGGAAAGCGCGCTTTCTCCGTGGGATACCGCGGCCGGATGCCTGCTGGTTCGTGAAGCGGGCGGGTTCGTTTCGGACTATCGCGGCCGGTCGCTGGCCATTTGCGACCAGACGGTTCTGGCCGCGAACGACAATCTTCACTCGCGCCTGCACAAACTTGTTGCCGGTGCATTGAAAACGGGCGCTTGATGCAATGTCGCGGCGCGGGTAGGAACCCCGCGCCGATCCCGTGCCCCTGTGGCGGAATGGTAGACGCGAACGACTCAAAATCGTTTGTCGAAAGACGTGCCCGTTCGAGTCGGGCCAGGGGCACCATCGTCGAAGATTGGCGTTTGACCGGCGGACCTGTAGATCACGGGTGATGGCCTATATCCCCTCGCTCCACGCGACGATCGCAATGGCGATCACGGTCGCAATGTTCTGGGCCTTTGCCCGGGCAAAGGTTGGGGTAGAAATCGTTTCGCTTCTCACCATCGCGCTTATCGCGCTGGTGCTATACGTATATCCGCTTCCCGGCGGTGCCCCCACCGAAGGGCTGGAACTCGCCTTTTCGGGATTCGGCCATTACGCCCTGATCACGATCTGCGCTCTGATGGTGATGGGGCGCGGGCTGGTGACGACCGGCGCACTTGAGCCGGCGGCACGGTTTGTAGAGCGCGTGTGGAAGATCAACCGCCAGTTGGGGATGCTGTTTTCCCTGCTGATGGCATTCGGCCTGTCGATGATGATCAACGATACGCCGGTGCTGGTTCTGCTGCTGCCGATCTTCGTCCAGCTTGCGACGCGCGGAGTCATGCCGACATCGAAAACGCTGATGCCGCTCAACGCCGCCGTCCTGATCGGGGGTATGGCGACGACCATCGGCACGTCGACCAACCTGCTTGTGGTGTCGATTGCCAGCGATCTTGGCATGCCGCACATGAACGTGTTCCATTTCACGCCGATCGTGGCCATAGCGGCGCTGGTCGCGTTGCCCTATCTCTGGCTGGTCGCGCCGCGCCTTCTTCCCGACAACAGCGGGCCGGAAGAGATTGCACAGCGCCGCTTCATCAGCCGCCTGCGCGTCGGCGCGGGAAGCGACCTGATCGGCAAGCCGCTGGACCAAGTGCGCAAGCGCCTGCCGCAACACAGCGAGCTCGATCCCGAACTTTCCCTGCCGCTGGCCGAAGGGCAGGATGTCCGCATCACCGGAACGCACGAAGCGCTGGAAGAGGCGATCCGCCTGCTGAAAGGCGCGGCGGCACCGGGCTGGATTCTCGAACAGATCACCAACGAGGCAAGTCGCCATGGTGAAGTCGTCGTTGTCGCCGAACTGGCGGTGACTGCGGATTCGCGGCTTGTCGGCCATACACTGGAAACGTCCGGCATAGGCGAAAACCACGGCGTCGCGATTCTTGGTATCCACAAACCGGCACGCACCGGCATGATCTCGCAGCCGCGCTATCCCGGCGCGCGCGAGACGCTGCGCGAAGGCGACGTGCTTCTGGCGATGGGCACCATGCGCCGCTTGCAGGACTTTGCCGAAGCGGACAGCCTGCTGTTGCTTGACAGTTTCCGTGAAGTTCCGCGCCGTTCCAAGGCGCTGCTGGCGCTTGGCATCATGTTCGGATCGGTTTTCACCGCATCCATCGGCATCCTGCCGATTGCGATTGCCGCGCTGGGCGGGTCCATCGCCATGCTGATCACCGGGTGTGTGCGGTTCGACCGGATCGGCCAAGCCTTGTCTGCCAAGGTCATCGTTCTCGTCGCGGCGAGCATCGCGGTCGGCCGTCTTGTGCTGGAAAGCGGCGCGGCGGGTTGGCTGGGCCAGGTGTTCGCCGCCGTTCTGCAATTCCTGCCGCCGGCGGGTGTGCTGGCGGCGATCATGCTGTTCAGCACGCTGCTTACCAACTTCGCTTCCAACGCAACAGCGGCAACGGTGGGCACGCCTATCGCGTTCAACATCGCCCAAAAGCTGGGCTTACCGGCCGAGCCACTGATCCTTGCCGTCCTGTTCGGCTGCAACCTGTGCTATGCGACGCCAATTGCATACCAGACCAACATGTTGATCATGAGCGAGGGCGGATACCGCTTCCGCGACTATGTGCGCATGGGCGTGCCGCTGATCGGCCTGATGGTCGTCACGCTATCGATCCTTCTTGCAGTGAAGTTCCAGCTCTGACCCGTCTCGTTGGATGGATTCCCCCGGAGTCAGGCGGTGCCGGGCACGTAGCGGTGTCACCTTGGCGCCGCCGGTTTAGTTAACATCGGCCCCTGAACGCGCGGCCGATGCGGCAATCAGGCTGTCGACCTGGGCTTCCGTCGGGCGGGACGGGCCTTCCGCCTCTTCCCTGCGACGTTCTTCTTCCAGTCTTTTGAAATAGGCCGCGCGTTGCAAGGGCGTCATCCTGGCAATCGCGGCCCGATCGATCTGGAGATGGCCGCCCGGACCGAAGTCCGCCGCGGTGGAATAGACCGCGCTGCCGCCGTCGCCGGCGACGTGGATCGTGGGCGATCCAAAATTTCCCGGTGATTCAGAGCCCCAATGCGCAGGCTCCTTCGGCGTGGCACCCACCTTGTAGGTGATGCCCAGCTTGTCGCGCTCTTGCCGTTGCAGGGCGACTTTGCGTTCGCGCTGGTGAATGTTGGCGGCAACGGCCTGTCGGTGGCTGTCGTCGGCGAACATCGCCACGATTGCGGCAATCGCGATCGTGGCGATCGCGAAGTGCCGATACATCTTCGGGCTGATGCCCAGAACGGGTCCGTCTATAACACTCATAAGGTGACTGTATTTGGCAAACGGAAATTAACGACAGGGCTTGCGAACATGGTTAGGATTTCGTGGCCAGCGACAGTGCGGCGGGCTTGCGTTCCTCAAATGTTCCAACTATCGACAGCATATGGCCAAGCCCAAACGCCGCTATGTCTGCCAGGCCTGTGGCAGTATTTCCCACAGATGGCAGGGCCAGTGCCCCGATTGTGCGGAATGGAACACGCTCGCCGAAGAAGCGCCCGAAACGGTGTTTTCTGCAAAGCACGATCTTTCCGGGGGAGGGCGGGCGTTCGAATTCGTCTCGCTCGATTCGCCTGTTGCTTTGCCCCGTCGCCTTTCCACTGGCGTGGCGGAATTCGACCGCGCGCTTGGCGGTGGCCTTGTGCCGGGTTCCGCCGTCCTGATGGGCGGCGATCCGGGGATCGGCAAATCGACGCTGCTGTTGCAGGCTGCCGCCCGGATCGCGTCCTCCGGTGGAGATGTCGTTTACATCAGCGGGGAAGAGGCAGCCGACCAGGTACGATTGCGGGCGGACCGCCTGGGCCTGGGCAAGGCACCGATCCGGCTCGCATCCGCCACGTCGGTTCGCGACATTTTGACAACGCTTGGCCGGACGGGTGCACCGCGCCTGCTGGTCATCGATTCGATCCAGACCATGCATTCCGACCAGATCGAAGGTGCGCCGGGAACCGTCAGCCAGGTGCGTGGATGCGCATTCGAGCTGATACGCTACGCCAAGGAAAGCGGGGCCGCGCTGGTTCTTGTCGGCCACGTGACCAAGGACGGCGCCATCGCCGGTCCGCGTGTGCTGGAACACATGGTGGACGTGGTGATGAGCTTCGAGGGAGAACGAAGCCACCAGTATCGCATACTGCGCGCACTGAAAAATCGCTTCGGCGCTGTGGACGAGATCGGCGTTTTCGCAATGGCCGGTCAGGGCCTTGAAGAAGTTGCCAACCCGTCGATGCTGTTCCTGTCAGGACGAGACAGTCCGGTGGCCGGTAGTGCGGTTTTCCCCGCGCTGGAAGGCACGCGACCGGTTCTGGTCGAAATCCAGGCGCTGACCGTTCGCCTTGCCAGCGGGGCGACGCCGCGCCGCGCCGTTGTCGGTTGGGACAATGGAAGGCTGGCGATGCTTCTTGCCGTGCTGGAGGCGCGATGCGGACTCAATTTCTCGTCGGCCGAAGTCTATCTGAATGTCGCGGGGGGATACCGGCTGTCCGATCCGGCCGCCGATATCGCCGTTGCAGCCGCGCTTGTCTCTGCGCTGGCCGATCGGCCCTTGCCGCAATCGGGAATATGGTTCGGTGAAGTTTCGCTGGCCGGAGAGGTGCGGCCGGTCGCTCACGCTGCCACGCGGTTGAAAGAGGCGGCCAAGCTGGGATTCGATTGCGCATTTGGGCCGTCGGGCTGCGAAAATGGCGGGGCGAAGGAAATGCGCTATGCCGGTCTGGATTTACTTCCGAACCTCGTTGACCGGGTGATGGGTGGCTCATAAATTCCCTCCACAATGACAAGTCTCGATTATGTTGTGTTCGCGGTGGCCGGATTCGCAGCCGTCGGCGGGTTCTTTCGCGGTTTTACCGAGGAAATCCTGTCGCTTGCGGCGTGGTGCATCGCGCTTTTCGCGGTGCACTATTTCCATGAACCGCTGACGGCGATCATCACGCCTTATGTCGATAGCGAGACGGGGGCGGGCGTGCTTGCTTTCGTGCTTCTGATGCTGGTGCCCTATGTGCTGACCAAGGTGATTGCCCGCAGCGCCGGAAGGGCGAGCAGGACATCGGTCCTCGGCCCGATCGACCGCGTCCTGGGGTTCGGTTTCGGCGCGATAAAGGGCTTCATCATCGTTGTCCTGGCGTTCGCGATCGTCGTTTTCGGATACGATGTCGTCTGGGGTGCGCAGGGGCGTCCGACCTGGATCTCGCAAGGGCGGACGTACCCCTTCCTCAATGCTGCAAGCGAAGAGCTGATGACCATGATTTCCCAGCGGCGGGACGACGCCATGCGTGCCGAAACGCCGAAGCAGGCCGCCGGAAAGAAGAGCCGCTGACGTGTCCGCGAAGGGTCTTTATACACCCGAAATACTGGCCGCCGCGACGGGCCTTTCCGCCTGGCCGTGGGACGAGGGGCTTCCGCTGCGTGGCAATGCGCGTTCCCGCAGTTGCGGCAGCAGCATTGCGCTTGCGCTCGGCACGGACGATGCAGGTGCCATTCGCGCAATCGGAATCAGGCCGCATGCCTGTGCGGTCGGCCAAGCCGCCGCGCAAGTGTTCGCCCGATCGGCAACAGGGAAGGCCGCCGACGATCTGAAACAGGCGCGCCAGCAGATCGCTGCCTGGCTTGCGGGCGATCCGGCGGCGCCCGACTGGCCCGGCATCTCATTGCTCGACAACGCGCGCGCCTATCCCGCACGCCACGCGGCGATCCTGCTCGCCTGGGATGCCGCCATCGATGCACTGGAAAATCGGCAGGAATAAGCGCCACGTGGGCTTTGCAGCGCATGGGGCGCTAAGCTAGAGCGTCTTACCAGTTGTGTGCGGAGAGGGAGGCCGCTGCCGCGATGTCGGGCCATTACGAACAGATAAGCGCAAAAGATATGAGGCTGGTGGTCGCTGCCTCGTCCGCCGGGACCATTTTCGAATGGTACGACTTCTTCATCTACGGAACGCTTGCCAGCATTATCGGTCGCACATTCTTCCCGGCGGGCAATCAGACGCTGCAACTGCTTCTGGTCTGGGCGGGATTCGCGATCGGTTTCGGGTTCCGGCCGCTTGGCGCGATCCTGTTCGGATACTTCGGAGACAAGCTGGGGCGCAAATATACGTTCCTGGCAACCGTCACGTTGATGGGTATCGCCACAGCGGGGGTCGGGCTTGTGCCGTCGGCCGAAACGATAGGACTGGCTGCGCCCTTCACGATCATTGCCTTGCGTATCCTGCAGGGGCTGGCCCTTGGCGGGGAGTACGGCGGCGCAACGATCTATGTGTCGGAACATGCAGCGCCGAAGCGGCGCGGCTTTTTTACCGGGTTTATTCAGGCGTCCGTGGTTGGCGGCTTCGTGCTGAGCGTGATCGTGGTTCTTTCGACGCGGTTCCTTATTCCCGCAGACGTGTTCAACGCATGGGCCTGGCGCATTCCCTTCCTGCTTTCGCTTGTCCTGCTGGGCATTTCGCTGTGGATGCGCCTGAAACTGAATGAAAGCCCTGTGTTCCGCCAGATGCAGGAAGAGGGCGAGATCGCGGGCAATCCCTTTATCGAAAGCATGACATATCCGGGCAACGGGAAGCGGATCTTCGTTGCCCTGTTCGGCGTTACCGGCGGCCTGACCACGATCTGGTACACGGCCTTTTTTTCAAGCCTTTCGTTTCTCAACGGCCCCATGCGCGTCGATCCCACAACGTCGGAGATTGTCGTCGGCGCCGCCGGTCTGGTCTCGATGCCGTTCTTCGTGCTTTTCGGACGACTGTCTGACAGGATCGGGCGCAAGAAGCCGATCATATGGGGCTATGCCCTCACGCTGTTGCTGCTGTTCCCTGCTTTCTGGGCTATGGGCGGCCTGGCAAATCCGGGCCTCAGCAAGGCGGCAGAGGTTGCACCAGTGGTCGTCGCGGGGCCGGACTGCTCCTACGATCCCTTCGCCAAGGTCCAGAAAACGCAGTGCGGTCGCTTGCTGGAAGACCTGACGTCGGCAGGCATCCCTTACGAACTTGGCAAGTCCGATACCGTCAGCCTTACGATCGGGGACACGCCTGCGCCGCTGGCTACCTATTCCTGGGATGATGCCAAAGCCCGCCGCGCGATGCTTGCGGAGTGGCTGGGTGCGCAGGGTTATGACCTAGAAACGCAGCGACCGCCGCTGGCGAACCTGCTGGGTATCTTTTGCGTCCTGCTGGTCATGGGCGCGCTTTCCGGCGCGACTTACGGCACCGTGGCGGCGCTTCTGGCGGAAATGTTCCCGGCGCGCATTCGCTATAGCTCGATGTCGATCCCCTATCACATCGGTGCAGGCTATTTCGGCGGTTTCCTGCCGCTGATTGCCAGCTATATCGTCGCGCGCAGCGGAAACGCCTATGCCGGGTTGTGGTACACGTGGGTCTTCGTCGCGATAGCCTTCGTTGTCGGCATATGGGGTATCCCCTCCGGACCGCCGCGCGATTTCTCTGACGAGGATGCCGATATTGCCGCCTGATCCTGCCGCTGCGCCCGCCGCGCCGCTGCGTTTGTGTATCGACAAGGATGCGCTGGCCGCGAACTGGCGGGCGCTTGACCGCGCGTCGGGCACGGGGAAGGCCGGTGCCGCGGTCAAAGCGAATGCCTATAGCCTTGGCGTGCCGCAAGTCGTTCCTGTCCTGCGCGATGCCGGGTGTGCGGACTGGTTTGTGGCGCACTGGCAGGAAGTACCTGGCGTGATGGCGCACGTTCCGGCCGGAGAGATTTCGGTCCTCCACGGCCCGGTGACGATGGATGAGGTTGCATTCGCGCGCGAATGTGGCGCGCGTCCGGTGCTCAACACGCTGGAACAGGCCGCCCGGTGGATCGAAGGCGGCGGGGGAACCTGCGACCTCATGATCGACACCGGCATGAACCGCCTTGGCGTTTCATTGAAGGATCTGGGCGACCCACTGATTGCCCGGCTCGATGTCGATTGCGCGATGAGTCACATGGCCAGCGCCGATGAGGACGCTCCGAAAAACGCGCAGCAACTCGGGCGTTTTCGCGAAGCGCGTGCCAGCGTGAAGGCGCGGCGGTTCAGCCTTGCGAACAGCGCCGCGATTGCGCTGGGGCCGGATTATCATTTCGACCTGACGCGCCCCGGCCTGTCGCTCTATGGCGGTATTCCGCGACGCGAAATGAGCGCGTTCATCCGGCAGGTCGCCTTTCCGCAAGCGGCCGTGCTGCAGGTGCGCCGCGTGATGCCCGGTGAAACGGTGGGCTATAACGCGACGTTCCAGGCAACGAGGGAGATGCGCGTCGCGATCGTTTCGGTCGGCTATGCAGACGGTTATCTGCGCGCGTGGTCGGACAAGGGCCGCTTCTCGTTCGAAGGAGCGGCGCTTCCCGCCATAGGCCGCGTTTCGATGGACATGACCGCGGTTGACGTATCGGATGTTCCAACCCTGCGCGAAGGTGACTGGCTCGGGATCGAATACGACCCGGTGTGGGCATCGCGCACCAGCGGTCTTTCGCAATACGAAATCTTCACGGTGCTCGGTTCACGATTTTCCAGGCGTTGAGCGGACGATTTGTTGCGCTGCACATGTTGCGTCTGCTAATGACCGGAAAAGGCACAATTGGCAGGCAGGGGCGCGGATATGGCTGACAAGGCAAAGGACGGAGAAACCGTCATTATCAAGAAGTACGCCAACCGGCGGCTCTACAATACAAGCACGTCAAGTTATATCACGCTCGACCACCTGGCGCAGATGGTCAAGGACAACGTAGACTTCAAGGTGATCGACGCGAAGTCCGGTAACGACCTGACCCACTCGATACTTGCCCAGATCATCATGGAAGAGGAATCCGCGGGCGAGCAGATGCTGCCGACCAATTTTCTTCGCCAGCTTATCGGAATGTACGGCAATTCGATGCAGTCCCTTTTGCCCGGATATCTTGAAGCATCGATGGATTACTTCCGCGAAAATCAGGCCAAGATGCGCAAGGCGATAGAAGAAAGCATCGGGGTCAACCCGCTGGCCCAGATCGCGCAGCGGAACATGGAAATGTTCACGGCGGCGGCAGCGGCGTTCGTGCCGCAGGGCGGTAAGGCGGAAGAGGCCAACGAAGGCGATTCCGACGAGCTTGATGCCCTGCGCAAGCAAATGGCCGACATGCAGAAGAAGCTGGACGAACTCGGCAAATAAGCGGGCTGGTGCCGTGCGGGCGCACCAACGCGCGGGCAATCGCGCGAAAGCTGTCCGTTTGCTGCATTCGCCCATTGCGGGAACGGCCAGAGCGGCCTAACCGGCGGCCATGAACCAGTCCCGCATCAAGCACGCGCTGAACGTTACGCGCGAAGACGATTTCGCCCAGTGGTACCAGGCCGTGATCGCCGAGGCCGAGATGGCCGAAGAGTCGGGCGTTCGCGGATGCATGGTCATCCGGCCCTGGGGTTATGGCATCTGGGAACGCATCCAGAAGCTGATGGACGAACGGATCAAGCAGGCCGGTGTCCAGAACTGCTATTTCCCGCTGTTCATCCCACTGTCCAACTTCGCCAAGGAAGCCGAACACGTCGAAGGCTTCGCCAAGGAAATGGCGGTTGTCACGCACCATCGGCTGATCGCTGACGGCAAGGGCGGGCTTGTGCCCGACCCCGAAGCGAAGCTGGAAGAACCGCTTGTCGTCCGCCCGACTTCGGAAACGGTGATCGGCGGCGCGATGGCGCGGTGGATTCAGTCCTGGCGCGACCTGCCGCTGCTGACAAACCAGTGGGCCAACGTGGTGCGCTGGGAAATGCGCACGCGCATGTTCCTGCGGACGAGCGAATTCCTGTGGCAGGAGGGGCATACCGCCCATGCCGACCGCGAAGACGCGATGGCCGAGATGATGCGCGCGCTGGAAATGTATCGCAGCTTTGCGGAAGACGTGCTTGGCCTGCCGGTGATTGCCGGCGCAAAGCCCGAGAACGAGCGTTTTCCCGGCGCGGTGGAGACGTTCTCTATCGAAGCGATGATGCAGGACGGCAAGGCGCTTCAGGCAGGCACGTCGCACTATCTTGGCACGGGCTTCGCGGAAGCGGCGGGCATCCGGTATCAGGACAGGGACGGCGCCCAGCAGCTTTGCCACACGACCAGCTGGGGCATGTCCACGCGAATGATCGGCGGGCTGATCATGACGCACGGCGACGATGACGGCCTGCGCGTTCCCCCGCAGGTTGCGCCGCACCAGATCGTTATTCTGCCGATGTTGCGCGACAATGAAGGCGATGCCGCGCTGCTTGCCTATTGCGAGGAACTGCACAAGGCGCTGGCGAGCCAGCCGGTGTTTGGCGAACCCGTGCGCGTGTTGCTTGACAAGCGTCCCGGCAAGGCCACCCAGAAGCGTTGGGGCTGGGTCAAGAAGGGTGTTCCGCTGATCCTCGAAATCGGCGGACGCGATGCCGATGGCGGACAAGTGAGCGTGCTGCGGCGCGACCAGCTTTGGCGCGAGGACGGCAAGGCAAATTTCGTCGCCATGGCGCGCGACGAGTTCGTTTCGGCTGCCGCCGGGGAGCTTGAGGATATCCAGCGTTCGCTCCACGCCGAAGCGACCGCGCGGCGCGATGCCAACATCGCGCGGGACATCATCGGGCTGATTGGCCTTGAGGAATATTTCGCGGAAGACCGCAAATACCCGGGCTGGGTGGAACTGGGCTGGGCGCGGCCTACCGGCGAAGAGCTGGATAGCGTAGTCGCCAAGCTGAAAGACCTGAAACTGACCATCCGCAACACCCCGCTGGACGCGGGCGAGGTTTCGGGCGATTGTCCGTTCACCGGGCGCCCGGCGGTGGAAAAGATTCTCATCGCGCGCGCCTATTGAGCCGGGACAGCTGGTCGCATCGTCCCGGCAATTCCTTCCTGCCGAGCCGGAGAGTTCTCGATGCGCACGTTCCTGTTTCCGCTCCTTGCGCTTAGCATGGCAAGCCCCGCGCTGGCCGCCGCCGATCCCGCGGCAGACGTTTCGCAGGACCGGCTGAAAGCCGATGTGGACGCATTGGTTTCGTTCGGCACGCGCCACACCTTGTCTTCGCAAACCGATCCCAGGCGCGGCATCGGCGCGGCCCGGACCTGGGCCAAGGCGCAGTTTCAGGCTGACAGCAAGGCGTGCGGCGGATGCCTGGAGATTGTCGAGCCGGAAACCATGGTGTCCGGATCGCGCATTCCCAATCCGACGCGCCTTGTTGACGTTGTTGCTATTCAGCGTGGCACCGAACGCCCGAACGAGGTCGTGATCGTGCAAGGGCATATAGACAGCCGCGTGACCGACGTGATGAACGCCACCGCCGATGCGCCCGGCGCCAATGACGATGCATCGGGCGTCGCTGTCGCGCTTGAGGCCGCGCGCGTTCTGTCCCGGCACAAGTTTCCGGCGACGATCGTCTATGCGGCGCTAAGCGGGGAAGAGCAGGGGCTTTATGGCGGCAAGCTGCTTGCCGACTATGCGGAAAAGCACGGCTGGCACGTCAAGGCGGTGCTGAACAACGATATCGTCGGCAATTCGCGCGGGTCCGACGGGCTGGTGGACGATTCCCACGTCCGCGTGTTCTCGGAAGGCGAGCGCGCCGATGCGGATGACAAGATGCGCGCGGCGATGCGCCGCGACGGGGGAGAAAACGACAGCCCCTCTCGCAATCTGTCGCGCTTCATCGCGGGGCTTGCTGCCGCCGACGGCAAGGGGTTTTCGGTCCGCCAGATATGGCGAACGGATCGCATGGGGCGCGGCGGGGACCAGATTCCGTTTGAGGACAAGGGCTATCCCGCGGTGCGCTTTTCCGTAGCCGTGGAAAATTACAATCACCAGCACCAGGATCTGCGCACGGAAAACGGCGTGGTTTACGGCGATACCGCGCAGTTCATGGACTTTGCCTATCTTGCAAAGGTCGCGCGGCTGAACGTGCGGGCGCTTGCAGCGCTGGCAAGCGCGCCAATGCCGCCCTCGGTCGTGGCCAAGGCGGCCGTCCAGACATTCACCGACATCTCGTGGACGCCGGTGAACGGCGCGGTGCAATACAACGTGTGGCAACGCCGGACCGACAAACCGGGTTGGGGAGACAAGCCGGTGCGCACAACGGAGGATACGCACGTGCGGTTGAATGGCGTTCGCGGTGACGACTGGTTCTTCGGCGTCAGCGCCGTTGCGGCGGACGGGGCGGAAAGCCCGGTCGCATCGGCGGTGCCAGGCGGCGGGTTCGACAAGACTGTTGCGCCGCCCAAAGGGTGATGTGGTTGCCAACCGGGCAGCGAAACGCCACATCCCGCAAATGGCACGATCTCCCAAGCGCGAACCCGGCATGCCCACGCGGCAGCAGGTGCTCGATTTTATCTCCGATTCCACCGAACCCGCCGGCAAGCGCGAGATTGCGCGGGCTTTCGGGCTGAAGGGGCAAGAGAAGATCAAGCTCAAGGCGCTGTTGAAGGACATGGCCGAAGAAGGGCTGATCGACGGCAAGCGCACCGCCTTTCACAAGATGGGCGGCGTACCGCGCGTAACGGTGCTGCGAGTGGTGGATATCGAGGATGGCGAGGCGATTGCCATTCCCGATAGCTGGCAACCCGACGATGCAACGCCGCCGCCGCGCCTGCGCATGATCGAAAAGGATCGTGGTTCGGCACTGCGCA
The DNA here is from genome assembly GCF_036784765.1 of Novosphingobium sp. ZN18A2. NCBI lineage: Bacteria > Pseudomonadati > Pseudomonadota > Alphaproteobacteria > Sphingomonadales > Sphingomonadaceae > Novosphingobium > Novosphingobium sp. ZN18A2. The sequence continues at coordinate 1,910,085 of NZ_CP136651.1, forward strand.
AGGGCGACCGCGTTCTGTCGCGGACAGAGGAAGCGGGGAAGGGCTGGATCGCCCATCCGATGAAGAAACTTCCCGCGCGGGTCGACCAGTTGATGGGCGTTGTCGAGATAGACGGAGCGGGCAAGGGCTGGCTCGCCCCGATCGACAAGCGCGTGCGCAATTCCACGCCGATTTCCGACATTGGCGGGGCCGAAGCGGGCCAGCTCGTTTTCGCAGAGCCGGCCGGGCGCGGCCCGCGATCCGGCGTGAAGGTTACCGAAGTGCTTGGCGATCCGCTGGCCCCGCGCGCGTTCAGCCTGATCGCGATCAACAAGCACGGAATTCCCTTTGCCTTTCCCGAAGAAACGGTATCGGAAGCGCAAAAGGTTGCCGAACTGCCGCTGAGCGATACCGAGCGCGAGGATTTGCGCGCACTTCCGATCGTGGCAATCGACCCTGCGGACGCGCGCGACCATGACGATGCGATCTGGGCCGAGCCGGACGGGCAGGGCGGCTATCGCGCGCTTGTCGCCATCGCCGACGTCAGCTTCTATGTTCGCCCCGGCGGAAAGCTTGACCGCGAGGCGAGGAAGCGGGGCAACTCTGTCTATTTTCCCGACCGCGTCGTGCCGATGTTGCCGGAAGTGCTCTCCGCCGATGTGTGTTCGCTACGCGCGGGCGAGGACCGGGCCGCGATGGCGTGCCATCTTGTCATCGACAGGAATGGCAGAGTAGCCTCATGGCGCTTCACGCGCGCACTGGTGCGCATTGCCGAAGTCATTCCATACGAAGAGGCGCAACGGCGCATCGACGAGGAGGCTGCGCCAGAGCATCTCGTCCACTTGTGGGAAGCGTGGCGCCTGCTGGAAAAGGCGCGCCAGGACCGCGACCCGCTGGAACTGGAACTGCCCGAACGCCGCGTTGTGCTTGACGAGAAAGGGCGCATCGCGGAGATCGCCTTGCGCGAACGGCTCGATGCGCACCGCGTGGTTGAAGATTTCATGATCGCGGCAAACGTCGCGGCAGCGAAGGCGCTGGAAGCGAAGGTCGCCCCGGTCGTCTATCGCGTTCACGAGCCGCCCAGTCGTGAAAAGCTGGTGGCGCTGAAGGATTACCTTGCCACGTTCGACCGCAAGTTCGCGCTGGGCCAGGTAATTACCCCGTCGCTGTTCAACCGCATGCTGAAGGACGTGTCCGACGAGGCGGAAAAGGCGCTGATCATGGAAGCGGTGCTGCGCAGCCAGACCCAGGCTTACTATGGCCCGCGCAATGCAGGGCACTTCGGGCTGTCTCTGGGCAGCTATGCGCACTTCACCTCGCCGATACGCCGCTATTCCGATTTGCTGGTTCACCGCGCACTGGTCGATGCCTATCACCTTGAGCAGCCCGCGCCGAAGGATCGTGCCATTCCAAGCCGGAGCGGACTTTCCGACGCCGACCGGGACGACCTGTCGCGCATCTCCGATGCGATCAGCGTGACCGAGCGCCGCGCGATGGAAGCCGAGCGCGAGACGATCGATCGCTATGTCGCCGCATGGCTGGCGGGCCGTGTGGGCGAAGTGTTCGATACGCGCATCACCGGCGTCCAGAAATTCGGTTTCTTCGCCACTATCATCGGGCTGGGCGGCGATGGCCTTGTTCCCGTCTCCACGCTGGGTGCCGAACGGTTCGATTACGATGACAAGGCGCAGGCGCTGGTGGGAGAACAAAGCGGGGAACGCTTCACCATGGGGCAGATCCTGAAGCTGCGCCTGGCGGAAGCCAACCCGCTGACCGGCGCGCTGAAGTTCGAGCCCGAGGACGTGGCCGAGGGCGTGCAGCGCATCGAACGGCGCGGCGCGCGGCCTCCGAAGCCCCGCAAGGACGGCAAGGGCAAATACATGGTGGGCAAGCGCGGGCGGCCCGCCAATGTCCGGCACAAGGGCAAGAAGCGTTAGGCGACGCTAGGAAAGGCGGTCGACGTCGTCCTCACTCATCGATCCGGGCACGATCATCAGCGAGCAGGGCAGCTTTCCCGCGTCGTGCATCGCGAAATGCGAAACAAGCGGGCCGGGAGAACCTTCCGCCGCCGCGCCCAGCACCAGCGCAGAAACTTCCGGGTGTTCCTCAAGGTAGCCGCGCACCACCTTCGTGCTGTCGCCCTCGCGCACGGAAATGACCGGGCTCAGCCCCTCGGCGCTCTGGATGCCGCTTGCGGCGGTGTTGGCAAGCACTTCGGCACGGTCGCGGGCTTCTTCCTCAATCGTGGCCTGCACGCCACCGAAAGGTGAGAAGTCCTGTTTCGGGACCAGCGCAAGGATGTGGACAGCACCGCCGGTGCGCACCGCGCGCCTTGCCGCATAGCGCAACGCCAGGCGCGCCTCTGCCGTTTCGTCCATGATGACAAGATAAATGCGCTTTTGCGCCATCGGCCCTCTCTTTCGGAACATCGATAATGAAGTATTTCGTATGCGGTGCAAGCGCCTTGGCCCTTGACCCTTCGCCCCCGGAGCGCGAAATGGCCTCATCCCAAGGAAAGGCGCGGGGCGCGCTCGCAAGCCCGCCTCGCCGTAGCGACAAGGACGAAAGCCCCGCCCATGCCAATAGCCATCAAGATGCCCGCCCTTTCCCCTACCATGGAAGAGGGCACGCTGGCCAAATGGCTGGTGAAAGAGGGCGATACGGTTTCATCGGGCGATATCATGGCCGAGATCGAAACCGACAAGGCAACCATGGAGTTCGAGGCGGTCGACGAGGGAACCATCGTTTCGATCGAGGTTCCGGAAGGGACCGAAGGCGTGAAAGTCGGCGCGGTGATTGCCCAGTTGGCGGGTGAAGACGAAGACGCCAGTGCTCCGGCGCCAGCGCCGAAAGAAGAGGCCAAGGCCGCACCGGCGCCCAGCCCGTCACCTGCTCCGACGCCGACCGCCGCCCCTGCACCCGCACCCGCACCCGCACACGCACCCAAGGGGGATCGCATCATTGCGTCCCCGCTCGCAAAGCGCATTGCGGCAGACAAGGGAATCGATCTGTCCGGGGTGACCGGCAGCGGCCCGCGCGGGCGGATCGTTAAAGCGGATGTCGAGGGCGCGCAGCCAGGCGCGGCAACTCCGGCGCCCGCTGCCGCGGCGACCGCACCCGCGGCGGGGGCTGCCACTCCCGCGACCGTGCCCGATTTCGGCATTCCTTACGAAGCGACCAAGCTGAACAACGTCCGCAAGACCATCGCACGCCGCCTCACCGAGGCGAAGCAGACCATCCCGCACATCTATCTGACGGTCGACGTGCGGCTTGACGCCCTGCTCAAGTTGCGGGGTGAACTCAACAAGGCGCTTGAACCGCAGGGCGTAAAACTTTCCGTGAACGACCTGCTGATCAAGGCGCTTGCCAAGGCGCTTTTGCAGGTGCCCAAGTGCAACGTCAGTTTCGCTGGCGATGAACTTCGCAGCTATAGCCGTGCTGACGTATCCGTCGCCGTCGCTGCGCCTTCAGGCCTGATCACGCCGATCGTGGTCGATGCCGGGACAAAGTCCGTTTCGGCGATTGCCACCGAAATGAAGGAACTCGCGGGCAAGGCGCGCGAAGGCAAGCTGCAACCGCACGAATACCAGGGCGGCACCGCCAGCCTTTCAAACCTAGGTATGTTCGGCATCAAGCAGTTCGAAGCCGTGATCAACCCGCCGCAGGGCATGATCCTTGCGGTCGGCGCGGGCGAAAAGCGACCCTATGTCGTGGACGATGCGCTGGCCGTCGCCACGGTGATGAGCGCGACCGGCAGCTTTGACCATCGCGCCATCGACGGCGCGGACGGGGCGGAATTGATGCAGGCGTTCAAGACGCTCGTGGAAAATCCGCTGGGACTTGTGGCCTGAGGCTTTCGCAAGGAGGCGCAAGGGCATGGCCGCTGCGCTAGAAAAGTGCGACCCCGCCATCCGCATCACTGCGATGCCGGCAGATGCCAATCCGGCCGGCGATATCTTCGGTGGCTGGCTGATGGGGCACATGGACATGGCCGCGGGCATCGTTGCCGCGCGCCATTCCAGGGGCCGCGCGGCAACCATTGCGGTTGAGGGGATGACGTTCCTCCTTCCGGTCCACGTCGGCGACGAGGTTTCCATCTTCGCCGACCTTGTGAAAACCGGGAGGACATCGATGACGATCGCCGTTGAAGCCTGGCGTCGCCCGAGAACGGGTGAGGAACGCCAGTGCGTGACGCGGGCAAATTTTACATTCGTTGCGATCGATGGCGATCGCAAGCCGCGGCCCGTCCCGCCAATGGACGCGCCGCTTGCAGATCAGGAGAATGCGCGTGGCTGACCAGTATGACCTTCTTGTCCTCGGCTCTGGCCCGGGCGGTTATGTCGCCGCGATTCGCGGCGCCCAGCTTGGTCTGAAGGTGGGCATAGTGGAGCGTGAGAACCTGGGCGGCATCTGCCTCAACTGGGGATGCATTCCCACCAAGGCGCTGCTGCGTTCGGCCGAAGTTCTGCACAATATGCAGCACGCCAAGGACTATGGCCTGGCGGCCGACAACATCCGCGCCGATCTGGATGCCGTGGTAAAGCGCTCGCGCGGGGTGGCGAAGCAATTGAACCAGGGCGTGACGCACCTGATGAAGAAGAACAAGATCACCGTGCACATGGGCGAGGGCCGGATGACCGCGCCCGGCAAGGTGGAAGTGAAGGGCGAAAAGGGGACCGAGACGCTCTCCGCAAAGCACGTGATCCTCGCCACCGGAGCGCGCGCACGTGACCTGCCATTCTCACCGGCGGACGGGAAGCGCGTGTGGACCTATCGCCACGCGATGACCCCGTCAGAAATGCCGACCGACCTGCTGGTTATCGGCTCGGGTGCGATCGGGATCGAGTTCGCAAGTTTTTACAACGACATGGGCGCCAACGTGACCGTGGTCGAAATGCTGCCGCGCATCGTTCCGGTAGAGGACGAGGACGTGTCGGAGTTCCTCGACAGTGCGCTTTCGAAGCAGGGTATCGAGATTTGCACCGGCGCCGGCATCGAGAGCCTGAAGGCCGATGCCAAGGGCGTAACCGCGACGATCAAGCGCGCCAGCGGCAAGGTGGAAGAACGCAAATACAGCCACGTGATCGTCGCCATCGGCATCGTGCCCAATACCGAGAATATCGGGCTTGAGACGCTGGGCATCAAAGCGGAACGCGGGATCGTGCAGATTGACGGCATGGGCCGGACGAACGTGAAGGGCGTTTGGGCCATCGGCGATATCACGCCCGGCCCGTGGCTGGCGCACAAGGCAAGCCACGAAGGTGTTATCGCGGCCGAAGCCATTGCGCAGGAACTGGGCAACAAGGATGTCCATCCGCACGAAATGGACCGCCGCAATATTCCGGGATGCACCTATTGCCACCCGCAGGTCGCTTCCGTGGGGCTGACCGAGGAGAAGGCGAAGGAAGCGGGGTACGATGTGAAGGTTGGCAAGTTCCCCTTCGTCGGCAATGGCAAGGCGATCGCGCTGGGTGAGGCGCAGGGCTTCATCAAGACCGTGTTCGATGCGAAGACGGGAGAGCTTCTGGGTGCGCACATGATCGGCGCGGAAGTGACGGAACTGATCCAGGGCTATGTCGTCGGCAAGACGCTGGAAACAACTGAAGCCGAATTGATACAGACCGTATTCCCTCACCCGACGCTTTCTGAAATGATGCACGAAAGCGTGCTGTCCGCATATGGGCGCGCCATTCATATCTGACCGGAGGCGTTTATCACCAAGGATAACATCAGCCCGAGCGACAGCCGGTCGAACGATCGTCTGCGGGTTTCGCTGATGGGCCAGTTGCGCTGGGGCACAAATCCCTGGGGCCAGGTGTTGCTTGAGGATCTCTCGACCGGCGGATTCAAGGCACAGTGGAGGCCCCTTTGTGCTCTTGGCACGCCGATCATGGTCAAGATTGCGGGATTGAGTCCGCTGCGCGCCGTGCTGCGCTGGAAAGACGACGATTACATCGGATGTGAATTCGAAGCGCGTCTGTACGGACCTGTCGTGGACCACATCGCGCGTCTGGCTGCGGAGTAACGCGTCTGCCCGCGCCGGTTGGCGCGGGCTGCGCTTTCCTCGCTGCCGTTATCCCTGCTGATATGTGCGGTCGATTGCGCCTGCGTCCAGCAGCGGGGCCGCATCTATGCCTTGCGCGCCCAGCAGTTCGCCCAGTCGCTCGACGCTGGAAAGCAGCATTGCCTGTTCCCAGTAGGGAAGTGACCGAAAACGTTCGCGAAACTGGGCCTGCAGCATATCGGGCGCATCGAGGATCATTTTTTCACCTGCGGCCGTCACGGCCAGCAGAACCTGGCGCTTGTCCCGTTCGCTGCGTTGCCGGGTCACGAATCCGGCGGATACAAGCCTGTCCACGAGCGCGGTAATCGTAGCGTGGCTGAATTGCAGCGTGTTTGCCACCGTGCTGGGCGTAACCTCACCGCGTCGGCCGATTTCCTGCAGGACAAGCAGTTGGGACGGAGTCAGCCCGGTCGCGCGGACCAGCGTCTTGCCGCCCAGTTCGGTGATCCGAAGAACCCGTCTGAGGGCGCGCAGGGTCTCGCGTGAAAGATCCTTATCCACACAATTGCGTCTAATGCGGGAACCATTCCGAAACAATCGCAATGTAGTTCATCAAATGAAAGAAATATGACGGCAAACTTTGCTGCAGTGCAAAAACCTTTGACCCATTATGGGTTGATAAACAGGGATGAATGCGCATATAGAGCGCGCCGCAGGGGGAGTTTGGTCGCTCCCGACAGACAATCAAATCCTTCGGGAGATGAAACATACTTGGAATGGAAAACCCCGCGACGGGTGCGTCGAACGGGGAAATTGCCGACAGTTCGGCAGGGGATGGCGACCCTCTCAGTTTTCGCTGCCCCACAGCCGAGGACGGTCCCGCCGTCACGGCACTGATCGCGGCCTGTCCGCCGCTCGACCGGAATTCGGCCTATTGTAACCTGTTGCAATGCAGCGACTTCGCGGAAACCTGCGTCGTCGCGGAGCAGGGCGGCAGTATCGTCGGGTGGATCTCCGGATATCGCCCGCCAGAGCGCCGGCACGAGTTCTTTGTCTGGCAGGTCGCAGTCTCCGCCGCCGCGCGCGGGCAGGGGCTTGGCGGACACATGCTGGACGAACTGATCGCAAGGCCCGCCTCCGCAGGCGTGACCGACCTGATCACGACCGTCACGGCCGACAACCAGCCGTCGCGCGCCATGTTCGCGGGCTTCGCCCGGCGCCATGGCGCAGAGCTCACCGAAGAGCCGCGCTTCGAGGAAGAAGCCCATTTCGCAGGGGCGCACGCAACCGAATACCAGTTGCGCATAAGCCCCATCAATTCGGCATCCCGCACCACGCGGTGAGGCCAGTAAAGTACGGAGCAAATACCGTCATGACGATGAAGCCCCAACCCACTCGCATCCGTCCCGATACGGATATCTACAAACGTCGCGAATCCACCGTTCGCAGCTATTCCCGCTCAATGCCGCGTCAGTTCGACAAGGCGCTGGGCTCGTGGCTCTACAGCAACGACGGTGGCCGCTACCTGGACTTTCTCGCCGGTTGCTCGACGCTCAACTACGGGCACAACCATCCGGTTCTGAAGGACGCGCTGCTCGAATACATCGAAAGCGACGGCATTGCCCACGGGCTCGACCTGCACACCGATGCCAAGGAACGTTTCCTCAAGACGCTGGAAGAGGTGATCCTCAAGCCGCGCGGGCTTGATTATCGCGCGATGTTCACCGGCCCGACCGGCACCAACGCGGTCGAAGCCGCGATCAAGCTGGCGCGCAAGGTGACGGGCCGCGAAATGGTGATCGCCTTCACCAACGGCTTCCACGGTATGACTCTGGGCGCGCTGGCCTGCACCGGCAACGCGCAGAAGCGCGGCGGTGCGGGTGTGCCGCTGAGCCATGTCAGCCACGAACCGTTCGACGGTTATTACGGTCCTGACGTGGACACTGCCGACCTGCTGGAACAGCGTCTTGCCGATCCTTCGAGCGGTCTCGATGCGCCTGCCGCGATCCTGGTCGAAACGGTACAGGGCGAGGGCGGCCTAAACGCCGCGTCGCCCGAATGGCTGCGCAAGGTGGCGAAGATTGCCAAGCGTCACGGCGCCTTGCTGATTGTTGACGATATTCAGGCCGGCAGCGGCCGTACCGGCAGCTTTTTCAGCTTCGAAGGCATGGGGTTCGTGCCCGACATGGTCACGCAGGCCAAGTCGCTTTCCGGCATGGGCCTGCCTTTCGCTCTCACGCTTGTGCGTCCCGAGCTGGACCAGTGGACGCCGGGCGAACACAACGGCACCTTCCGCGGCAACAACCATGCTTTCGTTACCGCCGAGGCGGCGCTGCGCCATTTCTGGAGCGACGACAGCTTCGCGCGCGACATCAACCGCCGCGCCGGCATCCTTGAGGACCGGCTTGGCCGGATCGCCAGGCGCCATGATCTCCAGACTCGCGGCCGTGGCATGATGCGCGGCGTGGTGATGCCTTCGGGCGACGCCGCCGACGATGTGACGTCAGCCTGCTTCGACCGCGGCCTTATCATCGAAACCAGCGGTGCGCATGACGAGGTGGTGAAGGTTCTTTGCCCGCTCACCATCGACGATGCCGAACTGGGCGCCGGGCTCGACATTCTTGAGGAATGCGTGAGCGACGTGCTCGCTCCGGCCCTTGCCGTCGCCGCAGAATAATAAGGAGTTACACCATGATCGTCCGTGATCTTAAAGACATTCGCAATTCCGATCGCAATATCAAGTCGAAGGGCTGGGAAAGCGCCCGTCTCCTGCTGAAGGGGGACGACATGGGCTTTTCCTTCCACGTCACCACGCTCTACGCCGGTGAAAAGCTGGAAATGCACTATCGCAATCACCTTGAAGCCGTGCTGATCCTGAAAGGCACCGGCACGATCGAGGATCTGGGCACCGGCAAGACGCACAAGCTTTCGCCGGGCGTGATGTATGCGCTGAACGAGCACGACAATCACATCGTGCGTCCCGAAACGCAGATCACCTGCGCCTGCGTGTTCAATCCGCCGGTGACCGGCAACGAGGTGCACGACGAGACGGGCGCCTATCCCGCCGATCCCGAGGCAACGCCGGAAACGGCTGACGCCTGATAAGGTCTTGAATTCGAATTATTCGGTAACGCGATGACAGATTATTATCCGTCCCGCGTCGCGGCGCAGCCCCGGATGCTGCCGCGCGATTACCCGGTCGTGCATTCGGCCTGGGATTCCTCGGCACCACTCAGTGCCGGGCAGACCGCGCAATTCGACCGCGACGGCTATCTTGTGCTGGAGGACGTCTTCTCGTCCGGCGAGATCGATTTTCTCCAGCGTGAAATGAGTTCGATCCTTGCCGATCCGGCAAGGCTCGACGCCGAAACCGTGATCAGCGAGCCGGATGGCAAGGAAATCCGTTCGGTCTTCGCGATCCATGACCAGAACAGGCTGATGGCGCGCCTTGCCGCCGACGAAAGGCTGGCAGGCGTCGCCCGCTTCCTTTTGGGCGACGAGGTCTACGTCCACCAGAGCCGGTTGAACTACAAGCCGGGATTCTTCGGCAAGGAGTTCTTCTGGCACTCGGACTTCGAGACCTGGCACGTGGAAGACGGCATGCCCAACATGCGCGCGCTTTCCATGTCGGTGCTGCTGGCGGAAAACACGGTCAACAACGGTCCGCTGATGCTGATCCCGGGGTCGCACAGGATCTTTGTGTCCTGCATCGGCGGGACGCCCGAGGACCATTACAGGATGTCGCTGAAGCGTCAGGAATTCGGCATTCCAGACGAACTCACTCTTGCAGAACTCGCAGCAGACAAAGGGATCGTCGCGCCCACGGGGAAACCCGGGACGGTCGTGATCTTCGACTGCAATACGATGCACGGGTCGAACGGAAACATAACTCCGTTCCCGCGTGCGAACGCGTTCTTCGTCTACAACGCGGTCTCCAACAAGGTCACGGCGCCATTCGGTGCCGACCGGCCGAGGCCCCGTTTCGTTGCGGCGCAGGACGCGAACCCGATCGCGCCCGTCAGGGGCGATCTCAGAGGGGAAATGGCAATATGACCGGACATAGTGTTGAAAAGATCGGCGGGACTTCGATGTCCGCCACCGCAACCTTGTTCGACAACGTCCTGATCGCAGGGCGCAAGGGGGCGGACCTTTATAACCGCATCTTCGTCGTTTCGGCCTATGCCGGGATGACGGACCTTTTGCTCGAGCACAAGAAAACCGGCACGCCGGGCGTCTATGCCCGCTTCGTGGACGAAGACGACGATGCGTGCTGGCGCGAAGGCATGGAAGCCGTGCGCGAGGCGATGCAGGCCCGCAACGCGGAAATGTTCGCCCGCGACGAAAGCCGGGCAAAGGCGGACGCCTTCGTGGACGAGCGCATCGGCACCATCGCCGCTTGCCTTGAAGACCTTGACCGGCTTCGCGGCCACGGTCGCTTCAGCCTGAGCGAACAACTGCTTACGGTGCGCGAACTGCTTGCGGGGCTGGGCGAAGCGCACAGCGCGCATTCGACCACGCTGTTGCTGAAAGAGCGCGGCGTGAACGCGGTGCTGGTGGACCTGACGCTGTGGGACCAGGACGACCTGCCCACGCTAGACCGCCGGATCGAGGAAGCTTTCAGCGGCATAGACCTTTCCGCGCAAATGCCGATCGTTACCGGTTATGCCGGTTGCAGCGAAGGCATGGTGAAGCGCTATGCCCGCGGTTATTCCGAACTCACGTTTTCGCGCATCGCGGTGCTGACCGGCGCGCGCGAAGCGATCATCCACAAGGAATTCCACCTGTCGAGCGCCGATCCCAGGCTGGTTGGCGAGGACAAGGCGCGCAAGATCGGCCGCACGAACTATGACGTGGCGGACCAGCTTGCGAACCTTGGCATGGAAGCCATTCACCCGCGCGCGGGCAGGGGGCTTCGACAGACGGAAATCCCGCTGCGCGTGCGCAACACCTTCGATCGGGAAGACGGTGGCACGCTGATCTGCGGCGATTATGTTTCCGACACGCCGCGCGTGGAAATCGTCACTGGCGTCAGCACGATCCACGCCCTGCAGTTCTTCGAACAGGACATGGTGGGCGAAAAGGGCTATGACGCAGCGATCCTGAAGGTCATCGCGAAATACAGCGCCTGGATCGTCAGCAAAAGTTCGAACGCGAACACGATCACGCACTATCTCACGGCGGACAGCCGCACGGTGGCGAAGATCGCGGAAGAGCTGCGCGATCTCTATCCGGGTTCTGCCGTTTCCACGCGGAAGCTTTCGATGGTCAGCGTGATCGGAAGCGACATCTCGCGCCCCGGCCTTGCGCAGGAAGCGTTGAAGGCACTGGCGGACGAGAACATCTCGATCCTGGCGTTGCAGCACCAGATCCGGAACGTCGATATCCAGTTCGTTGTCGAACCGGAATCGTTCAAACCCGCGATCCGCGCGCTGCACCGGGCGCTGGTCGAGGGTGAGGACGACGTGCTAGCGGAAAAGCAGGCCGCCTAGCTTAGGACTCGCACACCATGCTCACCGCCATCCTGCCGGTACGCAGCCTGCTGCTGGCAATCTTCATGCTGATGGCGGGGAGCGGGGTGCTTCCCACCCTTATCGGGCTGCGGCTTGAAAAGGCAGGGAATGGCACGCTTGCCATCGGTGCGGTGGCGACCGCGTATTTCCTGGGGTTGACGGTCGGCGCGATGCGGGCCGGGAACTGGGTGAAACGCGTGGGGCACGTGCGCTCCTTCGCGGCTTTCGTGTCGGTCTTTTCGGCCAGCACGCTTGCTTATGGAATATACGTTTCGCCCGTCGTCTGGGGCGCTTTGCGCGCGGTCGACGGGTTCTGCGCGGCGGGTGTGTTCGTGTGCCTGGAAAGCTGGCTGAACGAGCGCGCCTCTCCCGAAACGCGCGGCGGCATCCTGGCGGGTTACATGATCTGCCTCTATTTGGGGCAGGCGGTGGGGCAATACCTGCTCAACCTGGGCGGCGTGTGGCCTGCATTGCCGTTCGTCGTTGCCTCTATCCTGATCTCGCTGGCCGCCGTGCCGGTCCTCATGACCCTGATCCCGGCACCCGAAATCGCGGAAAATACGCCGTTTTCCCTGAAACGCCTGTACAGCGCCTCACCGCTGGGTCTCGTCGGTGCGACTGTAACCGGTGTGATGCTGGGGGCATTCTATGGCCTTGCAGCCGTCTATGCGCGGCGGCTTGGCATGGGACTGGGGCAAACCTCGCTGTTCATGAGCGCGGTAATCCTTGGCGGCGTTGCGCTGCAATGGCCGCTCGGCTTTTTGTCCGACCGCCTTGACCGGCGTAGTGTGATCGTCGCGGTCCTGATCGGGACGGCGTTCTGTGCGTTCGCCGTTGCCTTCACCACCACCGGCGGCGCCATGTTGCTCGGCCTTGGCGCGCTGTTCGGCGGGCTGAGCTTCGCGCTCTATCCGTTATGCGTCGCGCACACCAACGACCACCTCGAACCCGACGAACGCGTTGGCGCGAGCGGGGGGCTTGTCCTCCTCTATTCGGCGGGCGCGGCACTGGGGCCGATGGCGGGCGCAACCGCAATGTCTGTGCTGACGGCGTCCGGCCTGTTCTTCTTTATCGCGGCCTGTGCGACGGGCGCAGCCATATTCGGCCTTTGGCGCCAGATCACCTCGCCGCCCGTGCCGGTCGACGAACAGCAGAGCTACCAGATCCTGCCCCGCACCACGCCCGTGGCTGCAACCCTTGACCCCTATTCGCCCGAAGAGGGCATGACGGAGTGATCCCATGAGCAACTTTGCTCCCACCACCGCCATAACCGGCGATCCCGAACGCGATGCAACGCTGCGCCGGGCGATCGCGGCGTCGGCCATCGGCAACGCAACCGAATGGTTCGATTACGGGATCTATTCCTACGGCGTTGCCTATATCTCTGCCGCGCTGTTCCCGGGAACCACCGAACAGGCCACGCTCTTCGCGCTGGCGACGTTTGCGATCTCGTTCCTGATCCGGCCGCTGGGCGGGCTGTTCTGGGGGCCGCTTGGCGACAAGTTCGGCAGGCGGTCCGTGCTTGCCGTCACGATCATCGTGATGGCTGCCGCAACGTTTTTTGTGGGGCTTATTCCGTCTTACGAGCGGATCGGGTTCTGGGCGCCGCTGACGCTGATCCTGCTGCGCATGATCCAGGGCTTTTCAACCGGCGGGGAATACGGTGGTGCCGCGACGTTCATGGCCGAATACGCACCCGATGACAGGCGCGGGCTTGCAGGCAGCTTCCTTGAGGTGGGAACCCTGGCCGGGTTTTCCGGCGGTGCGCTGCTGATGCTGGGCTTCTCGCTCGCCTTCGGGGATCAGGCGATGTTCGATTGGGGCTGGCGCCTGCCGTTCCTCGTTGCCGGGCCGCTGGGGCTTGTCGGTATGTATCTGCGAAGCCACCTGGAAGAGACGCCGGTGTTCAAGCAGGACCATGAGCATGAGCGTGAATCGCACGGGCTTGCCCACCTGTTGAAGCACTATTGGCGGCAATTGCTTGTGCTGGGCGGTCTGGTGGTCGCCCTGAACGTCGTGAACTACACGCTTCTCAGCTATATGCCGACCTATCTGCAACGCCGCATCGGCCTGACCCAGGACGAGGCGCTGGTCGTCCCGATCCTGGGCATGCTGTTCATGATGGTGGTGCTGCCGTTCGCAGGTTCGTTGTCCGACCGGGTCGGGCGAAAGCCGATGTGGCGCTTTTCCCTTGTCGGGCTGTTCCTGCTTGTCGTGCCGCTATACCTGTTGATGGAACAGGGGCTGGTTGGTGCGATCATTGGGTTCATGCTGCTGGGCCTGCTTTATGCACCCCAACTGGCGACGATTTCGGCGACATTCCCAGCGCTGTTTCCAACCCCGGTCCGCTTTGCCGGCTTTGCAATCGGCTATAACGTCGCCACGTCGCTGTTCGGCGGCACCGCGCCCGCCGTCGGCAGTGCGCTGATCACCGAGACCGGCAACGAGCTCATGCCCGCCTATTACATGATGGCAGCCTGCGTCGTGGGTGCCATAGCCCTTCGCTTCATGCCCGAGACGGCGGGCGTGTCGCTAAGCGATATCGGCCACGAAAAGAAAACAGCCTGATCGGGCTTTTCGGGCCGGGGGAGGGCGACGCCGGCGCGCTCGCCTATCCCGCGGCAAGCGCCACTTCGGGCTGGCTCTGGCTGAGGTGCTCTACAATTGCCGGATGAAGCGGGCGCTGAAACTGCACGCCTACGATGGAATCTTCGGCCCAGCGAACTTCGCCCGCCCAGGATTCCATCCCGTCCAGCTTGATGGTCACGAAGTTTCCGGGTTCCGCCGAACCCGAAAAAAGGTCGATCTTGCATCCATGTTCGGAGATGTCGATCAAACGCCCGCCGATGCGGTTGTACCTGTTGTTACGGATGACGGCTTCCGCGCCAAACGGTTTGCGCTCGCTCTGGCGATGCACAAGTTCCCTTTCGGGCAGGTTCGGCTGCTCATCGGGCTCCATTGAAGATAGGCTCCGCTGCATGGACTTCGGTCGTTTGAACCAAATCCTATCCAGATCGGATCAATTTTCGGTAAACCCGCGTTTTCTCGCGGAGAGTGCGCTTGATCAGAAAGTGAGGGTTCGGATCAATTGGCCCGCGGGCAAAGAGAGGAATTGGCGGACAGGGTGGGATTCGAACCCACGGTGAGCTTGCACCCACGGCGGTTTTCAAGACCGCTGCCTTAAACCACTCGGCCACCTGTCCGTCTGCGCGAGGCCCGATGCGGCTAGCCGGTTGCGTTCGCTTTGTCACCAGCCAGAATGCGATAAGCCGTGCGTTTTGGCGGTAATGGGGGATTCCCAATTCCGTGCACCTGTGCGACACTCCGTTCCATGTCGATTTCCGGTAGATTGTCGTTCGTTTTCAAACTTTTTCTGGCGTTTTCGGGCGGCTTGCTCCTCTCCGTGCCGGCAGCCGCGCAGTCAGGCGACGAAGAAGCCGGGTTCCAGGGTTACCTCCAGCTTCTGGCGGCAAAGGCTCGCAGCGAAGGGGTGAGCGAGCAGACGATTTCGCGCGGACTTGCGGGCCTGACGTTCAATCCCAGGGTGATCCAGCTTGACCGTTCCCAGCCCGGGGGAGGGCCGCAAACGGCGATTCCGCCTTTCGCGCCTTATCTGCGCCGGCATGTCGATGCCGCTCGAATCCGCGGGGGGCAGCGAGAATATGCGGCGGCGATGGGTATGCTTTCGGGAATTGAGCGGCGCTATGGCGTGCCGGGTGAGATCCTTATCGCGATCTGGGGGCACGAAACGAATTACGGCAGTTACACTGGCGATTTTGATCTGCTGCGTTCGCTTGCCACGCTGGCCTACGAAGGGCGACGGCGCAAACTCTTCTCAACCGAGTTCATCGATGCGCTGAAGATGATGGACCGCGGTGTGCCGCGATCGCGACTGGTGGGAAGCTGGGCTGGCGCGTTCGGCAATCCCCAGTTCCTGCCAAGCGTTTATCTCCGCGTTGCGCAGGACGGCAATGGCGACGGATTTGCCGACATCTGGAACAACCGGGCAGACACCCTGGCATCCATCGCGAATTATTTCCGCGACGCGGGCTGGCGTCCGGGAGAGCCTTGGGGAATCGCCGTCAATGTGCCCGACGGCCTTGACCGTGCGGCCCTGGCGACGAAGTTGAACAGCCCGCGCTGCCCGCGCGTGTTCGCAAGGCACAGCCAATGGCGCACGATGCGCGAATGGCGCGCGCTCGGGATCGTTCCGCAAAGCGGGCGCTGGCCCGCCGATAACGTGATGGCAACACTGCTGGAACCGGACGGTCAGGGACAAACTGCCTATCTGCTAACCGGAAATTATCGAGTTATCCTCGATTATAACTGCTCCAATTTTTATGCATTGTCTGTGGGGCTGCTTGCCGATGCCATCCGCCAATAGGCCATATCCGATCGTTTCTATCGCCATCGCCATTCTTGCGGCCGCCGTTCCGGCCAGTGGCGCAATCGCCGCGCCGGCGCAGGCCGGTTCGCCCGGAGCGACCGGTCCGGCAGCCGATTATCCGGTGGTAATCGGCGATCCTTACGTGATCGACGGCAAGACGTTCACGCCCGCCGACACGATGAATTACGACGCGGTCGGCTATGCCATCGAGGACGATCAGGGGGCGACGGTCGATGCCGCGCATCGCACCCTGCCGCTGCCGAGCTATGTCGAGGTCACGTCGCTGGAAAGCGGCCGCACGATCCTGGTCCGCGTTACACGTCGCGGACCGATGCACGGAGACGTTGTTCTGGGCCTTTCCGCCGGTGCGTGGAAACAACTGGGGCTATCGAATGCGGAAAAGGCGGCGATCCGTGTGCGGCGGGTCAATCCCCCGGAAGCGGAACGCGCCATGCTGCGGCTTGGCAAAACTGCGCCAGAGCGAATGGAAACGCCGCCGGGGCTGTTGAAGGTGTTGCGCCGCCGCCTGGGCGATTCTGGCGGGGCAATACTAAGCGGACCGGCCCAACCGGCACCGAAATCGGCCGCGACCAGCGCCACCGCGGCGTCGGCCCCGGTTCCGGTTTCGGCAGGGAACCCACCCGTACCAACCGCTCCGCAAGGAAAGTCGCTTTCACCGGCGGCGAAAGCCGATGTATCCGCCGAGAAGGCAAATCCCGCCCGTGCCGGGAAGGTGTCGCGCGCGCAGGCGCCAGCCTTGAAGCCGGCGCCTGCGGTCAAGCCTGAGGGCGATTCCCCAAAACAGAAATCGCCCGGCGACGAAGGCCAATCGAAGTCCGAAAAG
Organism: Novosphingobium sp. ZN18A2; assembly: GCF_036784765.1. NCBI lineage: Bacteria > Pseudomonadati > Pseudomonadota > Alphaproteobacteria > Sphingomonadales > Sphingomonadaceae > Novosphingobium > Novosphingobium sp. ZN18A2. The sequence goes on from NZ_CP136651.1 coordinate 1,926,809, forward strand.
GTGGCTGAAACGCCTTCGGCCAAGGCGCCGGGCACAAAGCCCGATTCGTCCCCTTCCGTGGAAAAGGCGATGCACCGATGGACGGTGCAGGTGGCCACTATGTCGACCGAGGCGCGCGCGAAAGTCGTGGCAGCCAAGGTTAACGGGTCCGTGTCACCGGCCGGAAAATACTGGCGTGTGCGCATGGGGCCGTTCACTACAAGGGACAAGGCGGACGCGGCGCTGGCGAAGGCGCGCTCGGCAGGTTATGCGGACGCAAGGGTCCTGACCGAGCGTTAGCATCGTCCGGTGAAGTGAGCGGGGCCCGGAATCTCGGGGAAGCCGCTTGACCAGACTAGCCGCCGCATTGCTGATTGCCGTTTCCGCGGCCTTGCCTGTTCGCGCTGCCGCACCGGAGGCGTTGACCTCCACGCCGGATGAGGAATTCAGGCCGACCGCGCCGATTGCCTTGATGGTGGACATGAGTTCGGGCGAAACGCTGTTTTCCCGCCAGCCCGACAGGCGATTTGTGCCGGCATCGCTGACCAAGATCATGACGGCCTATGTCGCGTTTGAACTGATCGACGAAGGCAAGCTTGACCCGCAACAGCGCTTCACGATGAGCAATGCCGCGTTTCGCAAATGGCACCGGGTTGGCAGCACGATGTTCCTCGATCGGGGGAGCAGCACGACGGTCGAGGATCTGCTGATGGGAATCGTAACCGTTTCCGCGAACGACGGGTGCATCGTGCTGGCGGACGGAATTGCCGGGTCGGTGCCGAAATTCACCGCCATGATGAATGCCAAGGCACGAGAGCTTGGCATGACGAACAGCCATTACCACACGCCCAACGGGTGGATGGACCAGGGGCAGACCTATGTAACCGCGGGCGATCTGGTCAAGCTGGCGCGCGCGATGATTACGCGGCATCCCAGGCTCTATCGGCACTATTTCGGCCATGAGACGATGACCTTCAATGGCATCGAACAGCGCAACCACAATCCGATCTATGGCCACGTTGCAGGAGCGGACGGGGTGAAGACGGGCTTCACCAATCAGGCGGGATACGGCTTTGTCGGCTCTGCGGAACGCAATGGCCGGCGGTTGTTGATGGTGCTGGCGGGAATGGACAGCGGAAGCCGTCGCCGCACGGAAGCGCGCGAATTCATGGAATGGGGCTTTCATGCCTGGAAAACCCGGCCGCTGGTGGCGCAAGGCGGCGAGGTCGGCCGGGCGATCGTGCAGGGCGGTGATAAACGGACCGTGCCGCTCGTCGCACCGCAGGCTTATACAACCACGGTGCGGCGCGGACAGACCTCAAATCCGGTGATTTCGATACGGTACGATGGCCCCCTGCGCGCTCCCGTCAAGCAGGGGGCAACAGTCGCGACCATGGTCGTGAAGCAAGCGGGGCAGCCGGAGATCGACCTGCCGCTTGTCGCCGGAAAATCCGTGGCCGCGGGCGATACGTTCGACCGCATTCGCGACGGGCTTGCCACTCTGGTCGGTGCGTGATGGGGGTCGGCGCATGACGGGGCGTTTCATCACGTTCGAAGGTGGTGAAGGCGCGGGCAAGTCCACCCAGGCGCGTCTGCTTGCCGCCGCGCTGAAGGCGCGCGGACAGGACGTTGTCATCACGCGCGAACCGGGCGGTACGCCCGGTGCGGAAGCGATCCGCGAACTGCTGCTTTCCACCGAGGGACCGGGATGGCGCGCGCGCGCCGAGGCTCTGCTGTTCGCCGCGGCGCGATCCGATCATGTCGAAACGCTGATCCGCCCGGCGCTGCAGCGCGGAGCTTGGGTGGTCTGCGACCGCTTCATCGATAGCAGTCGCGCATATCAGGGCGGGGGAAGCGGGTTATCGGATGCCGATATCCTTGAACTGCACCGGATCGGCAGCGAGGAGTTGTTGCCCGACCGAACGGTCTTTCTCGCCGTTTCACCGGATGAAGCGGACAGGCGCCTTGCACTTCGCGACGGAAACAGCGCTGACAGGATCGGCGGCCGTGAAAGCGATTATCATGCGCGTGTGGACAAGGCGTTCCGGACTTTTGCCGCGCAAGACCCCGCGCGTTTTGTCGAAATAGAAGCCGACGCCGAACCGGAAGCGGTCCATGCCCGCATCATGTCTGCTCTGGCGGGATTGCTGCCGTCATGACGCGACTGTTCGGCCATGAGGACGCCTGGCGTGAATGGCATTCGGCGCAAAAAGGCAGCCGGATGCATCACGCGTGGATTCTTTCGGGGCTTGAAGGTCTGGGCAAGGCGACATTCGCGATGCAGGCCGCGGCCGACTATGTCTCGGTTCCCGGCGTGTCGCAGCCGGAATCCGATGCACATCCCGATATCAACGTGCTGGAGCGCCTGCCCGCCACCGAAGATGACGCAAAACGGCAGGCCGAGGGCAAGCCGTTCGCAACCAGGCGCAGCATCGCTGTCGACCAGGTGCGACAGATGCAGCGGCGGCTTACCACTCGGCCCACGCTTGGCCCCAGACGCGCGCTGGTGATCGATTCGGCCGACGATCTTGAAAAGAGCGCGGTGAACGCTCTCCTCAAAAGTCTTGAGGAACCGCCCGAAGGCACGGTCTTCCTGTTGGTTGCGCATCGCATCGGGCGCCTGTTGCCTACGGTCCGTTCACGGTGCCGCATTCTGCGGTTCCATCCACTGGGACCGGCCGATCTCGAACGAGTGGTCGACGGAGCAATGCCGGGCATCGAGCCGAGGGAGCGCAAGGCCGCGCTTGCCTTCTCCGGCGGTTCGCCCGGCGCGGCAATCGCATTTGCGGTGCACGACCTTGGCAAGGTCTACGATGTGTTCGAACGGCTTGCGACGCATGGCGATGCCGATTTTTCCCAACGCGCGCTCCTATCGTCCGCGCTTGGACAGCGGCCCTCACGCGACAGGCAGTTGGCGGCAATAGAGGCCGCGCGCATGGTGCTGGTCGAACGATTGCGCGAAGCGGACGAGGCGACGCGGCTGCGGATTGGCGATGCCCACGCCGCCCTGGTGCGGCTTGGCGCGCAAGCGACGACGTACAACTTCGATGCATCGCTGCTCTTGCTGGAAATCGGCGGGTTGCTGGCATCGGTAGGGCGCTCTAGGGAGGGCGCTCGATAGCCACAGACCGAAAGTACACGGCCCGATGGGCGAACCCTACTATATCACCACCGCGATCAGCTATCCCAACGGCAAGCCGCACATCGGCCATGCCTACGAAGCGATTGCCGCCGACGTTATCGCGCGCTTCCACAGGGCGTTGGGACGCGACGTGTTTTTCCAGACAGGCACGGACGAACACGGCCTGAAGATGGCGCAAAAGGCGCGTGAACTGGGCAAGACTCCGGCACAGCTCGCTAGTGAAATGTCGCAATATTTCATAGATATGTGCGCTGCATTGAATGTCGGTTACGATAACTTTCAGCGTACTACGGAAGACCGCCATCATCGCGCCAGCCAGGAAATCTGGCGGCGTATGGAAGCGAACGGCGACCTCTATCTCGATCGCTATGAGGGATGGTATTCGGTCCGTGACGAAGCCTATTACGATGAAAGCGAGTTGATCGAGGGGGAAGGGGGTGAAAAGCTCTCACCCCAGGGAACGCCGGTCGAATGGACGGTTGAGGAAAGCTGGTTCTTCCGCCTGTCGAAATACCAGGAACCGCTGCTAGCGCTTTACCGCGATCATCCCGCGTTCCTGAAGCCGGACAGCCGCCGCAACGAGATGATCGCCTTCGTGTCCGCCGGGCTGCGCGACCTTTCGGTTTCGCGCACCAGTTTCGACTGGGGCGTTAAGGTGCCCGGAAGCGAAGACCACGTGATGTACGTGTGGGTCGACGCGCTGACAAACTATCTTACCGGGCTGGGCTGGCCCGATGAAGCAGAAGCCTTTTCAAAGTGGTGGCCTGCAGACCTCCACCTGATCGGCAAGGATATCGTGCGCTTTCACACGGTCTATTGGCCGGCATTCCTGATGAGCGCCGGGCTTGAGGTTCCAAAGCACGTGTTCGGGCATGGTTTTCTGCTCAACCGGGGGCAGAAGGAATCGAAATCGCTCGGCAACGTGACCGATCCGCTGGCGCTGGCGGAATCGTTCGGTGTGGACGCGCTGCGCTATTTCCTGATGCGCGAAGTGGCCTTCGGACAAGACGGCAGCTATTCGCCGGAGGCGATCGTCCTTCGCTGCAACGCAGAGCTGGCAAACAGTTACGGCAACCTTGTTCAGCGCGTTTCATCCATGATTTTCAAGAATATGGATGGGAAACTTGCGACGTTTGAATCCAGGCCGGAGGATGACGAACTCCACGCCAGGGTCGCAACGGCTTGTCGCAACGAGCTTCCCCGCGAATTTGCCGCGCTGAATTTCTCGACGGGCATCGATGCATGGATGCGCGCGGTTTTCGCCTGCAACCAGTACATTGACGAGCAGGCGCCCTGGACCTTGCGCAAGACAGATCCGGAACGGATGCGCGCCGTGTTGCTTACCCTGTATATGGCTATCCGCGATCTCACCATTGCCATCGCGCCGGTCGTCCCGGCCAGCGCGGCGCGTATTCTGGATCAGCTGGGCATCCCGGCTGACGAGCGCGTCTATGCGGCGTTGGCCGACGCGGAATGGTATGCGCGGCGCGTGGCCCAAGGTGAGGCACTTGCGGCCCCGTCACCGGCATTCCCGCGACTGGAACTCCCGTCCGAGGAAGCGACTGCCTGATGCTGATCGATTCCCACTGCCACCTCAATTACAAGGGTCTCGTCGAAAACCAGGCGGGCGTGCTGACCCGTGCGCGCGAAGCCGGCGTTACGGGAATGCTGAACATCTCGACGCGGCAAAGCGAGTGGGAGGCCATCGTCGCCACCGCACGGCGCGAACCCGATGTATGGGCCAGCATCGGCATCCACCCGCACGAAGCGGATGGCCATCCAGACCTGGGCGCGGCCGCCTTGCTGAAGGCGGCGGACGATCCGAAGGTGATCGGGATCGGGGAAACCGGGCTCGATTATTATTACGATCATTCGGACCGTGACGCGCAGCGCGCGTTGTTTCGCGTTCACATCGGCGTTGCGCGCGAAACGGGCTTGCCACTGATCATCCACACGCGTGACGCGGAAGACGATACCGCCAGTATCCTTGCCGAGGAGATGGAGAAGGGGGCCTTCCCGGCGTTGATCCACTGCTTCACTGCGTCCGCGGGGTTCGCGGCCAAGGTGCTGGATATGGGATTGTCCATATCGCTTTCGGGAATCGTAACCTTCAAGAATGCCAAGGACTTGCAGGCGGTTTCTGCGGATGTGCCGGAAGACCGGCTGCTGATTGAAACAGACGCGCCGTTCCTGGCCCCTGTTCCGCATCGCGGCCAGGTTTGCGAACCGGCATTCGTTGCCGATACTTGCCGCTTCGTCGCCGGTCTGCGCGGCGTTGAAAGCGATGCACTTGCTGAAAAGACAGCGCGCAACTTTGCGGGACTTTTCAAGAAAGCCGGCTTGTGAAGTTGATCATGCTCGGCTCGGGCACGTCGACAGGCGTGCCGCGGATCGGCAACGACTGGGGTGATTGCGATCCGGCGGAACCGAAGAACCGCCGCACGCGCGTGTCGATAATTGTGGAAGGCGACGACGGCGCTCGCCTGCTCGTCGATACGTCACCCGACTTGCGCCACCAGCTGCTGGCCAACGATATCGACCGGATCGATGCGGTGTTCTGGACCCACGATCATGCAGACCACTGTCATGGCATAGACGACCTGAGGCCGTTTCGCTTCGGTCGGTCGGCGCCTTTGCCGGGGTATGGGGTCACCGAAACCGTCAGGCGACTGCGCAATCGCTTTGGCTATGTATTTGCAGGGCAGCACGGCTATCCGACGATCTGTTCCATCGACAACCTCGATCGTTTGAAGATGATTGGCGGGATGTCCGTTGCGCATTGCGTTATGCCGCACGGTCCTGCGAAATCGACCGGATACCGCTTCGAACAGTCTGGCAAGTCTATTGGATATGCCACTGATTTCAGTGCGATAACCAGTGAGATGGTCACTTTGTTCGAACGATGCGACCTTCTGGTTGTCGATTCACTTCGGCGCTTGCCGCATCCAACGCATGCTAATCTGGAAATGGCGCTGGAACTGGTCGAGGCATGCCGCGCAGGACATGCGATCCTGACGCATCTCGACAAGTCTATGGATTATGCGACCTTGTGCCGGGAATTGCCGGCGCATGTCGAGCCGGGATACGACGGGTTGCAAAGGATCGTTTGAACATGTCGCCATGGCTTCAGATCACCGCCTTGGCGATGGCTCTGGTGATCGTGCTTGGCGGTTTCCGGTACCGGCGGATGCGCTTTGAAAGCGTAGCCTGGATGTCGGTGGCGTGGTTGGTGATCATTATCGTTGCAGCGCTGATTTTCACGCGGTTTGGCTGGTAGGGGGCATTGCACCCTTCTCGTTGGACGACCACCCGCTCTTTACATAATACTTATTATCATCCTTATTTGCCCAAGGAATGAGAGGGCGCCTGGCGGCCCCTCTCGGTCCCCTATCGACTAAAACCGATCGAACAATCGCCACGCGGCGGACGGGATCATCCCAGCGTTGCCTGCGCTGCGGCCAGGCGCGCGATCGGCACCCGGTATGGCGATGCGCTGACGTAATCGAGCGCGACCTTTTCGCAGAACGCGATGCTGGCCGGATCGCCGCCGTGTTCTCCGCAAATGCCCAGCTTGATGTCCGTTCGCGTCTTGCGACCGCGTTCCGCCGCCATTTCGACCAGCTGGCCGACCCCGTCGATGTCAAGGCTGACGAACGGATCGCGCGGGTAAATGCCCTTTTCGACGTAAGGCCCAAGGAACTTGGCCGCATCGTCGCGGCTCACACCCAGCGTCGTCTGCGTCAGGTCATTGGTGCCGAACGAGAAGAAACGCGCTTCCTGCGCGATTTCGCCTGCCATCAACGCGGCACGCGGCAGTTCGATCATCGTGCCGACCATATAGTCCAGCGTGTGGTCCTTTTCGGCAAACACGTCCTTCGCCACGCGATCGACAAGCGTTTTCAGGATTTCCAGCTCACGCTTCGTCGCGACCAGTGGGATCATCACTTCGGGCACGATCGCTTCGCCGAATTCGTCTGCGACATCGCAGGCCGCCTCGAAGATCGCGCGGGCCTGCATCTCGTAGATCTCGGGGAACGTGATGCCGAGGCGACAGCCGCGATGGCCCAACATGGGGTTGAATTCGTGCAGTTCACCCGCGCGCCGCTTAAGGTGATCGACACCCAGACCGGTGGCTTCCGCCAGTTCCTCGAACTCCTCGTCACCCTGCGGCAGGAATTCGTGAAGCGGCGGATCGAGCAGCCGGATGGTGACCGGCAGGCCGCGCATCACTTCGAAGATCGCGGTGAAATCGGCGCGCTGTTCGGGCAGCAGCTTGGCCAGTGCGGCGCGGCGGCCCTCTTCCTTTTCGGCCAGAATCATCTGGCGCACGGCAAGGATGCGGTTCGCATCGAAGAACATGTGTTCGGTGCGGCAAAGGCCGATGCCTTCCGCGCCGAACTGGCGCGCAACCTGGCAATCGGCGGGCGTTTCGGCGTTGGTGCGCACTTTCATGCGGCGGTGCTTGTCTGCCCAGCCCATCAGCGTGCCGAAATCGCCGACGAGTTCGGGCTCGACCGTGGCCACCCGGCCCATCATCACGTCGCCGTTCGAACCGTCGAGCGTGATGACCTCGCCTTCCTTGATCTCGCGTCCGCCGATGCGCGCGGTGCGGCTCTTCATGTCGATCGACAGCGCCGATGCGCCGGAAACGCACGGGCGCCCCATGCCGCGCGCCACCACGGCCGCGTGTGACGTCATGCCGCCGCGCGCGGTAAGGATGCCCTTGGCCGCGTGCATCCCGTGAATGTCTTCCGGGCTGGTTTCCACGCGCACCAGGATCACCGCTTCGCCCAGTTCGGCGCGCTTTTCGGCGGTGTCCGCGTCGAACACGACCGCGCCCGATGCCGCGCCGGGCGACGCTGGCAAGCCGCGCGTCAGGATATCGCGCGTCGCTTCGGGGTCGAGCGTGGGGTGCAGCAACTGGTCAAGCGCCATCGGATCGACGCGCTTGATGGCCGTCGCTTCGTCGATCAGCCCTTCCCCGGCCATGTCCACCGCCATCTTGAGCGCGGCCTTGGCGGTGCGCTTGCCGTTGCGGGTTTGCAGCATCCACAGCTTGCCCTGCTCAACCGTGAATTCGATGTCCTGCATGTCCTTGTAATGCTGTTCCAGCAGCTCGAACACGTGGGCAAGCTCGGCATAGGCGTCGGGCATCGCCTCTTCCATCGAGAGCGGCTTTGCATTCGCCGCCTCGCGCGCGGCCCTGGTCAGGTATTGCGGGGTGCGGATGCCGGCGACAACGTCCTCGCCCTGCGCGTTGACCAGCCATTCGCCGTAATAGGCCTTTTCGCCGGTCGCGGGATCGCGCGTGAAGGCAACGCCGGTGGCGCTGGTTTCGCCCATGTTGCCGAACACCATCGCCTGCACGTTCACCGCCGTGCCCCAATCGGCCGGGATATCGTTCAGCCGGCGATAGACCTTCGCGCGCTCGCTTTCCCAGCTTTCGAACACCGCGCCGATCGCGCCCCAAAGCTGCGCGTTCACATCCTGCGGGAACGGGCTGCCCTGCTCGTCCTGGACGATGGCCTTGTATTCCTTGACCAGCTTCTGCCAGTCTTCAGCCGACATCTCAACATCGGCGAAGTAGCCATTGTCTTCCTTGGCAATTTCTAGCGCATCTTCGAAGCGGTGATGGTCCAGCCCCAGCACCACGTCGGAATACATCTGGATGAACCGGCGATAGCTGTCCCACGCAAAGCGCGGGTCGCCCGAACCGGCGGCCAGCCCTTCCACCGTTTCGTCATTAAGGCCCAGGTTCAGCACGGTATCCATCATGCCCGGCATCGAGACACGCGCGCCCGAACGGACCGAGACCAGCAGCGGGTTCTTCGCATCGCCGAAGGTGCGCCCGGTGGCTTTTTCAACGTGCTTTACGCCCTGCTCCACCGCGGCGCGCAGCGCATCGTCGAAGGTCTTGCCGTTCTGGTTGTAGAGCGTGCAGACTTCCGTGCTGATCGTGAAGCCCGGCGGCACCGGCAGGCCGATAGAGGCCATTTCGGCAAGGTTTGCCCCCTTCCCCCCGGTGATCGTCTTGTCGCGTGAGCGAGGATCGTCGCTGGTCGCGCCGCCGCCGAAGTGGAATACGTATTCGTTCATTTTTCCGGGCCGTTTCCTGATGAAGTTGACGGTGTTGACGGTTCCCTGGGGAGCGGTTGTTCAGCCTTCGATACGGCTGAAATCGGCCACTTTGTGCACTGCAGCACGAAAGCGGTCAAGCAAGGCGAGGCGCGCGGCGCGCTTTTCTTCGTCGGCGTCGTTGACGGTGACGGAATCGAAGAAAGCGTCAATCGGGGCGCGCAGCGAAGCGAGCGCTTCCATCGCGGCGGTAAAATCTTCCGCGGCCACGGCCGCGTCGGCGCGGGGTTCGGCGGTGTCGAGAGCGTCCATCAGCGCCTTTTCCGCAGGTTCGGGCGTGTAGGACAGGGGATTCGTCATGCCAGCGGACGCTGGCATCGCTGCCGGAGACGCGCCCCCGCCCGAGACCCCAGCTTCCGCTGGGGTGACGGTGGAGGATGGGTAGTCTTCCTTCTTCAGAATGTTCGCGGCGCGCTTGTATCCGGCGAGCAGATTGGTGCCGTCTTCGGTGCCGATGAAGGCTTGCAGCGCATGGACGCGGGCGAGCAGGCGGACGAGATCGTCTTCCCCACCGAGCGCGAAGACCGCGTCGATCAGATCGTGGCGGACGCCTGCTTCGCGTTGCTGGACCTTGAGGCGGTCGGCGAAGAAGTCGAGAAGGTCCATAGTTGCTGCCTTGGACCGGATCATTATCAAACTAGCCTGTTCATTAGACTGTTTGGTCGCAGCTTCGATCAACGGATCGAACATCTCGCGCCAACCGAGTGCTGTTCGCAATTTTGCGATAGAATCGACAGTCGGCCAAATTCGAGCAAGCGGCGATATTTGCTCACGAAACCCGACGTTTGACGCGGCGAATAGCCCGGCCAGCAACAGAGGGAGTCTAATGTCGTTGGATTGAATTACCGAGAGGAAGCCTATCGCTGCACGACGCAATGCGAACGGGTCTTTAGAACCGCTAGGAGGCATTTCACCATAGAAGAACCCAGCCAACGTATCCAGCTTATCCGCCAGCGATACCGCCACCGTCACCGGCGCAGTGGGCACTTCGTCGCCCTGCCCCACCGGCTTGTAGTGATCGCGGATCGCGTCGGCCACTTCGCCGGGCAAGCCCTCGGCGCGGGCGTAATAGCCGCCCATCAGGCCTTGCAGTTCGGGAAACTCGCCGACCATTTCGGTAACAAGGTCCGCCTTGCACAGGCGCGCGGCCTGTTCGGCCATGTCGGCCAGTTGTTCTTTCGTCATGCCAGCGGAAGCTGGCATCGCCGTCGGTTGCGCGCTGCCGGCAGCGGTCCCGGCTTTCGCCGGGACGACGATATCGGATTCCACCAGCCAGCGCGCCAGCTTGGCCACGCGCTCCACCTTGTCGGCCACGGTGCCCAGCTTCTCGTGGAAGGTGATGCGTTCCAGCTTCTTCGCCTGCTCGGCCAGCGGCACCTTGCGGTCCTGGTCCCAGAAGAAGCGCGCGTCCGAAAGGCGGGCGGCCAGCACCTTGCGGTTGCCGTCGACGATGGCCGTACCGCCGTCGATCGCGTCGATATTCGCGGTGCAGACGAAGGCGTTGGCCAGCTTGCCCTGCTTATCCTCGCACACGAAATACTTCTGGTTGACGCGCGCGGTGAGCTGGATGACCTCGGGCGGAACCTCAAGGAAGTCCTCTTCGAAACGGCCGAGCATCGGCACCGGCCATTCGGTCAACCCCGCATTCTCGATGACCAGCCCTTCGTCCTCGACCAGCGTGAGGCCGGCCTCGCTGGCCACTTCGCGCGCACGGTCACGGATCAGCGCTTCTCGCTCTGCATGATCCACGATCACGTGGGCCTGCCGCAGCTTGTCCGCATAGTCGTGCGCGCCGTCGATCACGACATCACCCGAATAGTGGAAGCGGTGGCCGCGCGTGACCTGGCCGGACGCGATGCCGCCCACCTCGCATTCGACCACGTCCTGATCCAGCAGCGCGACGATGCCCGAAAGCGGGCGCACCCAGCGCAGGCTTTCGGTCGAAAGCGATGCCGCGCCCCAGCGCATGGACTTCGGCCACGGAAACGCGCGCACGATCGCAGGGATCGCTTCGCCCAGAACGTCTCCGGTCTGGCGTCCCGGCTTTTCGGTGACTGCGAAGAACGTTGGCCGCCCCTTCACGTCGCGCACTTCCAGCTGGTCGCGCGTTACGCCGTTCTTGCGGCAAAACCCTTCCACGGCCTGGTCCGGCGCGTCGGCGGGCGGCCCCTTGGCCTCTTCGCTGACGGCTTCGGTCGCCCTGGGAAGATCGCGCGCGATCAGGGCAAGGCGGCGCGGCGTGGACCACACCGCGACCTCACCCACCGCAACGCCCGCCGCGTCCATTTCCTTGCGCAGCAGCTTTTCAAGATCGGCCCGCGCGCCGGCCTGCATCCGCGCGGGGATTTCCTCGCAGCGCAATTCAAGGAGGAAATCAGACATGATTTCCTCCGCAGCCCGCGCGCAGGCGGGGGCCGTGTTCATCGCTCACAACGATCCCGGCTTTCGCCGGGATCACGGAATTTGCGCCCTGCATCACTTCGTCCACCCCGGATATTCGCTTTCCCAGCGCGGAAGTTCCTTTGCCATGTAAGCCTCGCACGATCCGCGCGCGAGGTCGCGCACGCGGCCCATGTAGCTGGCGCGTTCCTGCACGCTGATCACGCCGCGCGCCTGCAGCAGGTTGAACAGGTGGCTCGCCTCGATCGCCTGTTCGTACGCGGCGATGGGCACATTGTTTTCAAGGCAGAGCTGGCATTCGGCCTCTGCCCGGCGGAAACCTTCGAACAGGCTTTCGGTATCGGCGACCTCGAAGTTCCACTTCGACATCTGCTTCTCGTTCTCGAGAAACACGTCGCCATAGGTCACGCCGTGATTGTTGAAGGCCAGGTCGTAAACGCTGTCCACGCCCTGGATATACATCGCCAGCCGTTCAAGGCCGTAAGTCAGCTCGCCCGCCACCGGCTTGCAATCAAAACCGCCCATCTGCTGGAAATAGGTGAACTGCGTCACTTCCATCCCGTCACACCAGACTTCCCAGCCCAGCCCCCAGGCGCCCAGCGTGGGCGATTCCCAGTCGTCCTCCACAAAGCGGATATCGTGCAGCAGAGGATCGATGCCGATTTCGCGCAGGCTCTTCAGGTAAAGCTCCTGCAGGTTTTCGGGGCTTGGCTTCAGGATCACCTGGTACTGGTAATAGTGCTGAAGCCGGTTGGGGTTTTCGCCATAGCGGCCGTCGGTCGGGCGGCGGCAGGGCTGCACGAACGCCGCGTTCCACGGCTCCGGCCCCAGCGCGCGCAGCGTGGTGGCGGTGTGGAACGTGCCCGCGCCCATGCGCATGTCATAAGGCTGAAGGATCAGGCAGCCCTGCTCGCTCCAGAACGCATGGAGGCGCAGGATCATGTCCTGCAGGCTCAGCACCTTCCTGCCGGAAGAACTGACAGTCGTTTCGGCGACGCTATTCATAGGCCGCCGCCTTTGGCGGATGGAAGCGGGCAAATCAACTGTAAGGCGGCCCGAATTCCCCCGCATCGCGCCACATTCGAACAAAAGGCAATGCTTCGTTCACGCCAAGCTGCTAGGCACCGGCCCCATGAGGATCCCGTTTCTTGCGCGCGCCATCGCCGCGTTCACCGCCGTCAGCCTTTCCGCAACGCCCGTTCTCGCCCAGACGCAGACGCTTCCCGCCCCGGTATCGCCCACGCAGGTTCCCGCTGCGGACAAAGAGGTTTCCGCACCGCTGCATCCCGCGTTGTGGGTGGTGAAGGACGATGACACCACGATCTATCTGTTCGGCACGATGCACGTGCTCAAGCCCGGACTGAACTGGTTCAACGGCCCGATTGCGCGCGCGCTGGACAATTCGGGCCAGCTTGTCACCGAAATCCTCGACCCGACCGGGGCCGACACGCAATCGGCCGTCCTTTCCCGCGCGGTGCTGCCCGCGGACAAGGATCTGCGCACCATGATGGATGACAAGCAGCGCACCGCTTACGAAGCGCTGCTGGCCCGTATCAAGCTGCCGTCCGCCGCCTTCGACCGTTTCAAGCCGTGGTATGTGGCGGTGGTGCTGTCCTCCCTGCCGCTGATCAAGCACGGGCTCGATCCGAAAAGCGGAGCCGAGGCGCTGCTGGAAAAGAAGGCGCGCGAAGACGGCAAGCCCCAGGGCGCGCTGGAAACGGTCGACTATCAGCTGGGCCTGTTCGATTCGCTGCCCTACGATGCGCAGCTTGCCTATCTTTCGGCGGTGGTGGACGAATACGACCAGGTGGTTCCGCAGATCGACGCGCTGGTAAAGGCATGGGGCAACGGCGATGCCGAGGCGCTTGCCAAACAGATGAATTCCGACATGGACGATCCGCGCCTGAAACAGACCTTGCTGATCCAGCGCAACGAACACTGGGCGAAATGGATCGCCGAACGCCTGGCAAAACCCGGCACCGTGTTCGTGGCGGTTGGCGCCGGGCACCTTGCGGGCGACGGCAGCGTTCAGGACCAGCTCAAGGGTCTGGGAATCAAGACCGCCCGCGTGCAATAGCACCGATCCATGTCGTTGCTTCGTAACGTCCTGCTGGCCGGTCTGGTCCTGCTCGTCTCCGCGTGCGGCGGGGCGGACGATCGCGGACCCGCGCAACCCGCGCCGCGCGTCGCGCTGTGGGAAATCGCCGACGCTTCCGGCCCGCGTGCATGGATCATGGGCACGGTCCACGCCCTGCCCGCCGGAACGCGCTGGCGCAGCAAGGCGATAGACGACTCGGTGGCCGCATCGGACCGGATCGTGTTCGAGATCGGGCAGGAACTGGACGAGAAGATCGCGGGCGAAGCGCTGGCAAGGCTGGCCTTCACGCGCGGCCTGCCGCCGCCTTCGCACCGGATCGACGCGAAATACCGGCCCGATCTTGCCGCGACCTATCGCGAACTGGGGCTGGACGATGCATCCTTCGCGGACGAGGAAAGCTGGGCGGTGGCCCTGCAACTCGCCGCGATTGCCGGGCGCAAGGAAGGCATCGATCCGGAACACGGGGTTGAACCCGAACTGCGCCGGATGGCGGGAAGCAAGCCCATAAAGGGTTTCGAGACGATCGACAGCCAGTTTGCGATCTTCGACCGCCTTCCCGCGTCCGACCAGAAGGTTCTGCTGGAACAGGTCGCCAGCGACGCGGCAAGTCCCGAAGACGAAGACACCGACATGATGAAGATGTGGCTGCGCGGCGATACCGAGGGAATAGACCGCGAATCGCGCAAGGGATTCCTTGCCGATAACGGCTTGCGCGATGCGTTGCTGATCCGCCGCAACCAGAACTGGGCACGGCAACTGGACAAACTGCTGCAAGGCGGCGCCCGGCCCTTCGTGGCTGTGGGCGCATCGCACGTTTCGGGGCCGGACGGGTTGCCCGCGATCATGGCGCAGCATGGCTGGACGGTGCGGCGCATCCAGTAAGCGCGCAACCGCAGGCCCGCCGCCGGTGCGCGCCATCGCTTGCTTTTTCCCCAATTTGCGCTAAGGGCCGCCGCTTCCCCGTCATGGTCATCCCTGGAGGCGTGGCGGAGGGAACGTTTATTTCAACAGCGAATTCGGAAGGTACAGACTATGAGCGACGCTCTTACCCTGTCGGCCGAGACGCGCGAACGGGCAGGCAAGGGAGCCTCCCGCGCCCTGCGTCGTGAAGGCCGCGTCCCCGCCGTCGTATATGGCGGCAAGCAGGAACCGCTTGCGATCCACGTCGAGGAAAAGGAACTGGTCCGCCAGCTTGGCACCGGTCACTTCTCCAACTCGATCGTGATGGTCGAAGTGGGCAAGGAAAAGATCCGCACCCTGCCCAAGGATGTTGCCTTCCATCCGGTCTCCGACCGTCCGCTGCACGTCGACTTCATGCGCCTTGCCAAGGATGCCAAGGTCGATGTCGCGATCCCCGTGGTCTTCGCCAACGAAGAAGCATCGCCGGGTCTCAAGCGCGGCGGCGTTCTCAACGTCGTGCGGCACGAGCTGGACCTGGTCTGCGAAGCGGACAAGATCCCCGACGAGATCGCCATCGACGTGACCGGGCTGGACGTGGGCGATTCGATCCACATCAGCCACGTGAAGCTTCCCGCCGGTTCGGAAAGCGCGATCACCGATCGCGACTTCACGATTGCCACGATCGTCGCTCCGTCGGCCCTCAAGAAGACCGAAGGCGCCGCTGCCGCCGAAGGTGAGGAAGCCGAAACGGAAGAAACCGAAGAGGGCGGCGAGTAAGCCCTCGCATCGCGTTAGCGCGTCCCTGCCCCGGCGGGGACGCGCCAACTTCTGGAGCAGGGTCAAGTGCAACTCTGGGTCGGCCTCGGCAACCCCGGGCAGCAATATGCGATGCACCGGCACAACGTCGGCTTCATGGCGGTCGACACGATTGCCGAAGTCCACGGTTTCGGGCCGGAACAGAAGAAGTTTTCCGGCCTGCTGCGCGAAGGGCGCATCGGACCTGAAAAGATCCTGCTGCTGAAGCCATCCACGTTCATGAACGAAAGCGGCCGTTCGGTCGCCGCGGCGCTGCGCTTCTACAAGCTGCCGGTGGACGCGCTTACCGTTTTCCACGACGAACTGGACCTTGCCCCGTTCAAGGTGAAGGTGCGCGTGGGCGGCGGATTGGCGGGTCACAACGGACTGCGTTCGATAGACCGGCATCTTGGCCCGGACTTCCGCCGCGTGCGGCTCGGCATCGGGCACCCCGGCCACAAGGAGCGCGTGCACGGTCACGTGCTGGGCAATTTCGCCAAGGCGGAACAGGACGACCTGATCGAAATGCTGGGCGCCGTCGCATCGGAAGCGGACTGGCTGGCAAAGGGCGATGACGCCCGCTTCATGAGCGACGTCGCGCTGCGGCAACAACGATGACCGGCATATTGCGCGCGGCATCGCCGGACGATGCGGACGCGGTAATCGCACTGTGGCGCGCGTGCGGCCTCACCCGTCCCTGGAACGATCCGCTGGCGGATTTCGAACGCGCCATCGCCTTCGCGGGATCGACCGTTCTGGTGATTGAGGACGCGGGTGCGATCATCGGGTCTGCAATGGCCGGGTTCGACGGACATCGCGGCTGGCTCTATTACGTGGGCATTGCGCCGGACCGGCAGGGCGAAGGCCATGCGCGGCGTCTGGTGGAGGCGGCTTGCGATTTCCTGCGCGCGCAGGGCTGCCCCAAGGCGGAACTGATGGTGCGGGATGGCAATCCGGCCCAAGGGCTGTATGAGCGCCTCGACTGGGATTTGCAGCCCGTGCGCGTATGGGCGCGCTGGCTGAACGAAAAGGACGATTGAATGGGTTTCCGCTGCGGCATCGTTGGGCTTCCCAACGTCGGCAAGTCCACGCTTTTCAACGCGCTGACCGAGACGCAGGCCGCGCAGGCCGCGAATTATCCGTTCTGCACGATCGAGCCCAATGTCGGGCAGGTCGGCGTGCCCGATCCCCGGCTTGACGAACTGGCGAAGATCGCGGGCAGCCAGAAGATCATTCCCACGCAGCTTGCCTTCGTGGACATCGCCGGGCTGGTGCGCGGCGCATCGAAGGGCGAAGGCCTGGGCAACCAGTTCCTTGGCAACATCCGCGAAGTGGATGCGGTCGTCCACGTTCTTCGCTGCTTCGAGGATGACGATATCCAGCACGTCGACAACAAGGTCGATCCCATCGCCGATGCGGAAACGGTGGAAACCGAACTGATGCTTTCGGACCTTGAAAGCCTGGAAAAGCGGGTTCCCGCCGCGCAGAAAAAGGCCGCGCAGGGCGACAAGGAATCGAAACTGATCGCATCGGTGCTTGGCCAGGCGCTCGACCTGCTGCGCGAAGGCAAGCCCGCGCGCCTGACGCAGCCGAAAGACGACGAGGAAGCGCGCGTTTTCCGGCAGGCACAACTGCTGACCGCGAAACCCGTGCTCTATGTCTGCAACGTGGAAGAAGACGCGGCGGCAAACGGCAACGCCCATTCCGCGCGCGTGTTCGACAAGGCCGCTGCCGAAGGGGCCGAGGCGGTTACCGTTTCCGCGGCGATCGAGGCCGACCTTGTGGGCATGGAACCGGACGAGCGGCTTGTGTTCCTTGAAGAAATGGGCCTGCACGAAACCGGCCTAGCCCGCGTGATACGCGCGGGATACGATCTGCTGCACCTTATCACCTTCTTCACTGTCGGCCCCAAGGAAGCGCGGGCGTGGACCGTGCACAGCGGCGCCAAGGCGCCGGAAGCGGCGGGCGAAATCCATTCGGATATGCAGCGCGGCTTCATTCGCGCCGAAACCATCGCCTATGACGATTACGTGTCGCTCGGCGGTGAAACCGGCGCGAAGGATGCGGGCAAGCTGCGGCAGGAAGGCAAGGAATATGTGGTGCACGACGGCGACGTGATGCACTTCAAGTTCAACGTCTGATGCGGCGTGCGCCCGGCCGCCGGACGGGGTGACTTCGAAATTTCGTGAAATGCGGGCATGACTCGTCCCATGCCCGCACCGATTCGCTTGATAACCGCGCTTTTCCTTGCGCTTGCCGTCACGTTCACGCCCGCGCTGGCGGATACGCCCGATGGGCGCCCGCCGGTTACGATCCTTGTTTCGATAGACGGGTTCCGTGCCGACTATCTGGACAGGGGGATAACGCCCAACCTGTCGAAACTGGCCGCGGGCGGCGTTACCGCGCGGATGCGGCCGTCATTCCCGTCGAAGACCTTCCCCAATCACTGGGCGCTGGTTACGGGCGACTATCCCGATCACAACGGCATCGTCGGCAACACCATGGAAGATCCGCGCCGCCCCGGCGAAGTATTCACCATGGCCAGCGACGATCCGTTCTGGTGGGACGAGGCAAAGCCCATCTGGGTTGCCGCCGAACAGGCGGGCATCCGCACCGCGACGATGTTCTGGCCCGGCTCCAACGTCGCGTGGGGTGGCACCAGAACCGGCAGGCATGGCGCCGTAGAAGGTGGCGTGCGCCCGCATGACTGGCAGCAGTTCAACCAGGCAGTAAGCGCACGCCAGCGGGTTGACGCGATACTCGACTGGCTGCGCCGCCCGGCGGACGATCGCCCCGCGTTCCTGACGCTTTATTTCGACACGGTCGATTCTGCCGGGCACCGTTTCGGTCCCGACGCTTCGGGAACCGATGCCGCCATTGCCGACGTGGATCGCAGCATCGGTTCACTGGTTGCCGGACTGGCCGCATTGCACCAGCCGGCAAACCTGGTGATCGTCGCCGATCACGGCATGGCCGCCGTCTCCAGCGACCGGGTGATCGCGCTTAACAAGATCGTCGATCCGGCGGACTACCGGCTGATCGTTGATGGACCATATGCCGCTTTCGTCCCGACCGACGGGCACGACGCGGCGCTGGCCAAGGCCTTGCTTGCGCCGCACGACCACATGACGTGCTGGCGCAAGGCGGACATTCCCGCGCGCCTGCACTATGGCACAAACCCCCGCGTCCCGCCGTTCCTGTGCCTTGCCGACGTGGGTTGGGTGATCCTTCAGGCCGCGCCGGCCAAACCGTTCCACGCAGGCGCGCATGGATATGACAATGCCGCCCCGCAAATGGCCGCCCTGTTCGTGGCAAATGGCCCGGCGTTCCGTTCCGGATACAGGCTGCCCCCGTTCGACAACGTGGACGTGGCGCCGCTGCTGCGTCGCCTGATCGGGTTGCCGCAAGACGAAGGAATCGACGGCAGCCTTGCCCCTGTCGAAAGCGCGCTTGCGCCGCGCTGACCCTGCCAGGTCCAAATATGTCACGAAGCTGACGCATTCACTCGACAAGCCTGCATCCGGACCACTAGGGGATGCACAGTCTTGGCCGTCATCTTGCAGGGAATTTGGCCTGTGCAGTATTTCGAAGATCTGGAACCGGGCGCTGTCCAGCGTTTCGGCCATTATGAAGTGACCCGCGAGGAAGTGATCGAATTTGCCGGGCGGTTCGATCCCCAGCCATTCCACCTGTCGGACGAGGCAGCCGCGCAAACGCATTTCGGCCGGATCTCGGCCAGTGGCTGGCACACCTGCGCAATGACCATGCGGATGGTCGTCGAAAACCTGAAGGAACAGGGCCAGGCGGGTCTGGGCTCGCCGGGCGTTGATGAACTGCGCTGGCACAAGCCCGTCTATCCAGGCGATACGCTACGCTGCGAAACGCAGTTGCTGGGCAAGAAGCGCAGCCGCTCTCGGCCCGAAATGGGCAGCTTCCGGTCGACGATGAAGGTTTACAACCAGAACGACGAACTGGTGATGAGCTTCACTTCCATCGGCCTGATCCGCGTGCGCAATCCGGAAGGCTGATCGCTTGAGGCCAATGGTCTACATCGGTTTGCACTGGATGTTGCCGTTCGCTGAATAGAGCACTTTCCCGGCCTTATCGGCCAGTTCCATCCTGCCATCGAACATGTCGAGCACGCCAGACTGCTTGTCCGCCGCTGCGCCCGAGCGCGACAGCGTGAGCGCATAGCCCCCGCCCGTGTATCGCGACCAGCCGTTTTTCGGCAGCCGCGCGCTTGCGGTATCCGGGTCTAGCGTCACCACTTTTCCGCCGATCTTGATATAGGCGTGCTTGTCCAGCCCCAGCGCATAGGCGCCCATCCCGCCGTCGCTGGGAACGAAGTTGCAGCCCGATCCGTAAAGCTTGCCGTCGGTGATATCGGGAAACAGGATCGGTTCGGGCGTAACCAGAGGTTTCGGAGACTTGTCGGCCTTCTGGCCGCAGCCCCCCAGCGGGGCGAGCAGGACGATTGCGGCAAGCGCCACGGCAGGCTTCAGCATCACTTCCTCCCGAAAAGTTTCTCGATATCTCCATGCGCCAGCTTCACCCATGTCGGACGGCCGTGGTTGCACTGGCCCGACCGCGGGGTGACTTCCATCTCGCGCAAGAGGGCGTTCATTTCGGCGACGTTCAGCACCCGCCCTGCCCGCACCGAGCCGTGGCAGGCCATCGTCGCCAGAACGAGGTCGAGCCGTTCGCCCAGCAGCAGCGCCTCTCCGTGCTGGGCAAGATCGTCCGCGACATCGCGCAGCAACTTCTCCGGATCGCCCTTGGCCAGCGGCGCGGGAACCGCGCGGACCAGCATGGCCTGCGGGCCGAACCGTTCGGCCACAAGTCCGAAGCGCGCCAGCGTTTCGGCCGCGTCTTCCAGCCTGTCGCACGCCGTCTCTTCCATCTCCACGACTTCGGGGATCAACAGGGTCTGGCTGGGCGCTGCCCCTTCCCCCGCCCCGGCCGCACGAAGGCGTTCCAGCACGATGCGTTCGTGCGCGGCGTGCTGGTCCACGATCACCAGTCCGTCCGCCGCTTCGGCCACGATATAGGTGTTGGCAACCTGCCCGCGCGCAATGCCCAGCGGATGCTCCGCCGCATCGGGCGCTGCTTCGGCGGCCTCTTCCGCCCTGCCCGCGGGCGCGGCCATGATGGATTGTTCATATCCACGCCACGCGCGCCCCGCGTCTTCCAACCGGCCCGGCGCGGTCCACCCGCCACCCGCGAATATGCTCGCCTGCGAAGCGGCGGGCGAGCCTTCGGGCGCAACCGGTTCCGCCTGCCAGGCATCCATCGCCGATTGCGCCGGCGGTTGCGCGCTCCGCCTGTCCTCGCTCGCCAGCGCATGGCGCAGCCCGCTGACCACCATGCCGCGGATCATCGCGGGATCGCGAAAGCGCACTTCGGTCTTCGCCGGATGAACGTTCACGTCCACTTCGCTGCCCGGAATATCCAGGAACAGCGCAAGAACCGCATGGCGGTCACGCGCCAGCATGTCGGCATAGGCGCCGCGCACCGCGCCAACCAGCAGCCTGTCCTTCACCGGCCGCCCGTTGACGAACAGGTACTGATGATCGGCCACGCCCCGATTGTAAGTCGGCAGCCCTGCGATGCCGGTCAGCCTGACCTCTCCGCGCTGAAGATCGACCGCCACCGCGTTGTCGGCCAGTTCGCGCGCGACAAGGCGCGCGACACGCGGAGCAAGCTCTTCACCGGGCTGGACCTGCAGCGCGCGGCGCCCGTCGTTTTCAAGCGTAAAGCCCACATCGGGTCGCGCCATGGCCAGTCGGCGCACGATGTCCAGCGAAGCTGCCCATTCCGAACGCGGCGTGCGCAGGAACTTCCGCCGCGCCGGCACCTTGGCGAAAAGCTGTTCCACCCGCACGCGCGTTCCCGGCGGCAGGGCGGCCGGTCCTTCCGACACGATGTGTCCGTGATCGACGATGCGCTGCCAGCCTTCGCCCGCGCCGTGCGGACGGCTTTCGATGGTCACGCGCGCAACGCTGGCGATGGAGGGCAAGGCTTCTCCGCGAAAGCCCAGCGTTTCCACCGCCTCGATCGCCTCGTCGGGCAGCTTGGACGTTGCGTGCCGTTCCAGCGCCAGTTGGATTTCGTCCGGCGCCATGCCGCAACCGTCGTCCGTCACCTCGATCAGCGACAGGCCGCCTTCGCCAAGCCGTATGGAAACGGACCGCGCGCCGGCATCTATGGCGTTTTCCACCAGTTCCTTCAGCGCGCTTGCGGGCCGCTCCACCACTTCGCCTGCGGCGATGCGATTGACCAGCGTTTCCGGCAGGCGACGGATGGTCCGGCCGGAGCCTGGCGTGGTGCTTGACGCGGTGTTTGACGGGGCATTCGGCATGGTCCGCGCGAGCCTAGCGGCGAAGACGCGGCATTTCGAGACGGATGGTGTGGACAACCTTGCCTTCTGTTGCAAAAAAGCATGGGTTTTCCGCAAAGCATCGGCTAATGAGCCGCATCCCCGGATAACACGACCGGTCGGCCCCGCTTAAATGCGCGGTCAAGCCCGCAGAAATACACGGATTCCCTGATGGCCTCGATGTTTTCTCGATTCTTCAAGTTCGGCACCCAGAATATCGCGATCGACCTCGGCACGGCGAACACGCTTGTCTATGTGCAGGATCGCGGCATCGTGCTGAACGAACCTTCGGTGGTTGCCATCGAAACGCTCAACGGCATCAAGAAGGTCAAGGCCGTTGGCGACGATGCGAAGATGATGATGGGCAAGACCCCCGACAGCATCGAAGCGATCCGCCCGCTGCGCGACGGCGTGATCGCCGAAATCGACGTGGCCGAGGAAATGATCAAGCATTTCATCAAGAAGGTGACGGGCAAATCCTCGATGTTCCGCTATCCGGAAATCGTGATCTGCGTCCCTTCGGGCTCCACCTCGGTCGAACGTCGCGCCATTCGCGATGCCGCATCGAACGCGGGCGCCAGCCAGGTTTACCTGATCCTTGAACCGATGGCCGCCGCGATCGGCGCCGACATGCCGGTTACCGAACCGGTCGGTTCGATGGTCGTCGATATTGGTGGCGGCACCACCGAAGTCGCGGTACTCAGCCTGCGCGGCCTTGCCTACACCACTTCGGTCCGGGTCGGCGGGGACAAGATGGACGAAGCCATCGTCAGCTATGTCCGCCGCCACCACAACCTGTTGATCGGGGACGCCACGGCGGAACGGATCAAGAAGGACTATGGCATCGCGACCGTCCCGGCAGACGGCGTGGGCGAGACGATCCACATCAAGGGGCGCGACCTGGTGAACGGCGTGCCCAAGGAAATCACCATCACTCAGGCCAACATTGCGGAGGCCCTGTCCGAACCGATCGGCGCGATCATCGAAGGCGTGCGCATCGCGCTTGAGAACACCGCGCCCGAACTGGCGGCGGACATTGTCGACCAGGGCATTGTGCTGACGGGTGGCGGGGCGCTGATCCGCGGCCTGGACGAACACCTTCGCGCCGAAACCGGCCTGCCGGTGAGCGTGGCCGAGGACCCGCTGTCCTGCGTCGCGCTCGGCACCGGCCGCGCGATGGAGGATCCGATCTATCGCGGCGTGCTGATGACCGCGTAAGGCGCGGTTCACCCAGCAATGCTAGACACAGCGCGGGGGGCAGCTTGAACAGGCCCTCGCAAGGGAAAAACGGAGACGATGGCGCCGAGCAAGGACCGGCGCCCGGGCTTTTCGCGTAGGGCGCAATACGGAATTTTCACCCGATACGTGGTCGCCATTTTCGGCGTCGCGATCGGGCTTGGCCTGCTGGCACTGTCAATCACCAATCCGCGGGCGTTCTCGCCCGCGCGCGGGGTGGCAGCCGAAGCCGCGCGCCCGTTGGGTGAAGCGAACGCGCACGTTCGCAGCGCCGGGCAGGGAATCTGGTCGACCATAGCCGGATACCTGACGATGGGCAGCCGCAACGCACAAATGCAGCGCGAGGTGGAAGCAGCGCGCGCCAATGCGTTGACCATGCGCGCCCTTCAGGATGAGAACCGCCGGTTGAAGGCGCTGCTGGGCATCGTGGAGCCGGAACGCAAGCCCGTGGCGGCCGCGCGCCTGATCGGGTCGTCCTCCGCCAGTATGCGCCGCTATGCGCTGATGTCGGTGGGCACGAACCAGGGCGTGCGCGTGGGCCAGCCGGTGCGGGCATCGACCGGCCTTGTCGGCCGCGTTCTCGACGCATGGCCCAATACCTCGCGCGTGCTGCTCGTCACCGATCCCGAAAACGTGGTG
Organism: Novosphingobium sp. ZN18A2; assembly: GCF_036784765.1. Taxonomy (NCBI): domain Bacteria; kingdom Pseudomonadati; phylum Pseudomonadota; class Alphaproteobacteria; order Sphingomonadales; family Sphingomonadaceae; genus Novosphingobium; species Novosphingobium sp. ZN18A2. The sequence goes on from NZ_CP136651.1 coordinate 1,950,509, forward strand.
CCGGTGCGGCGTGCGTCCGATGGCCTGCCGGCGATGGTGACCGGCGCTTCGGACGGGCGCATCGCCATCCGCCTGATCAACACCGGCGTTGCCGTGGTGCGCCCGCGCGACGTGTTCCTGACATCGGGCTCCGGCGGGCTTTATCCGCCGGGTATCCCGGTTGCCGTGGCGGTGGCGACAACGCGCGACGGCGCCGACGCGCGGCTTGCCGCCAACCCGGCGGACAGCGAATTCGTGGTGGTCGAGCCGGTTTTCGAAGCGGCGGTGGCGGACGAGGTGCAAAGCGGCAAGACCGCGCCCGAACCGAAGGATCTTCCGTAATGGCAACGCCCAGGATCGTTGCCCGGACCGACAACCGCCGCGCACCGAACCAGATCAATCGCGATACTTCGCCCATTCTCGCCATCGGCGTGCCCTGGGCGTCGATCCTGCTCGCCTCGATGGCCAGCCTCTCGCCGGTGATCGCATCGGCGCCGATCATGCCGCCGCTGGGCTTCATGCTGCTGATTACATGGCGGATGATGCGCCCCGGCCTGTTGCCGGTGTGGGCCGGCCTGCCGCTGGGTGCGTTTGACGATCTCTATTCGGGGCAACCGATGGGAAGCGCGGTCGTGCTGTGGTCGCTTGCGATGCTGGCGATGGAATTCGTTGACGAACGCTATCTGTGGCGCGGTTTCTTCCAGGACTGGCTGGCCGCCGCAGGGCTTTTTGCAGGCTATCTTCTGCTGGGCGCGGTGATCGCGGGGATCGCTTCGGGATATATCCTTCCCTTTGCGGTTCTTCCCCAGCTTGTGCTGACGATCGCGCTCTATCCGGCGGTAAGCGGGCTTGTCGCCCTGCTGGACCGCTTCAGGCTGACCCGGTTCCGGACACTGTAAGCGATGCGCCGCCCCCTGCCCATGAATGCCGCGAAGCTGGTCAACACCTTCAACCGCCGCACTTTCGTGCTCGGCGTGGGGCAGGCCGGCGTCGGCGTCCTGCTGGCGGCGCGTATGGGATACCTGTCGCTGGCGGAGCAGGACAAGTATCGCGCCGCTTCGGAAAGCAACCGCGTCAACCTGACGCTGATCCCCCCGAGGCGCGGGTGGATCATCGATCGCAACGGCGCCGCGCTGGCATCCAACCGCGCCGATTTCCGCGTGGACATCATTCCCGACAGGCTGGTCGACGCGGACAAGACGGTCACAACGCTGGGCAACCTGCTGAAGCTTCCGCCGGACAAGGTCCGCGACGTGCGCGACAAGCTGGAGAAGGCGCACGGGTTCCAGCCCGTCGAGGTTTCGTCCAACCTCGCGTGGGAGCAATATGCCGCTGTCAGCGTGCGCCTGCCCGAATTGCAGGGCGTGATCCCGCAGCGCGGTTATTCGCGCTTTTATCCGACCGGCGCGGTGGTCGGCCACGTAACCGGTTATGTCGGCCCCGCCTCTGCCGAGGATTATGAAAAAGAGCACAACCCGCTTCTGATCACGCCCGGCTTCAAAATCGGCAAGGACGGGCTTGAAAAATACTTCGATCACCGCCTGCGCGGAACGCCCGGCGCGCGGCGTGTGGAGGCGACGGCCACGGGGCGCATCGTCCGCGAACTCAGCACGCGCGAGGATATTCCCGGAAAGCCGGTAAAACTGGCGCTCCACGGCCCCTTGCAAGACTATGCGGCACGGCGCCTGGGGCTCGAATCCGGGTCCGTAGTGGTGATGGACTGCCGGACGGGCGATGTCCTGACGATGGCTTCGATGCCGTGTTTCGATCCCAACAGCTTTTCCGACGGTATCGGCCGCATCGAATGGAAGATGCTGTCGGAAGACGATCACGTTCCCTTGCGCAACAAGGTTCTGCGCGGGCTCTATCCCCCCGGCTCCACCGTGAAGCCGATGGTGGCGCTGTCATTCCTTGAGGCGGGACTGGACCCGAACGCAACGGTGGTCTGCAATGGCGGGTTGCGCGTGGGCAACCGCGTATTCCACTGCTGGAACCGGCACGGACACGGCGTCGTCAACATGGAAAAGGGCATCTACCAGTCCTGCGACGTCTATTTCTATTACTTCGCCCAGAAGGTGGGCATGGACCCGATCGCGGCGATGGGGCGACGCCTTGGGCTGGGCCAGGAATTTCCGCTGCCGGTTAACGGCCAGTCTTACGGCACGGTGCCGGACCCTGCGTGGAAGATGCGCAAGTACCACAAGGAATGGCAGGACTACGACACGGTCAACGCGACGATCGGCCAGGGCTATATGCTGGTGAACCCGTTGCAGATGTGCACGATGGCCTCACGCCTTGCATCGGGCAAGAAGCTGATGCCGCGCATGCTCTATGAAGACCAGCACCCTCATGTGGAATCGCTGGGCATCCCGCAGGATCATCTCGACCTGATCCACAACGCGATGAACGAGATGGTGAACGGGCGTGGCACCGGACACCGGGCGCAACTTCCCATTCCGGGCGTGAAGATGGCTGGCAAGAGCGGGACCGCCCAGGTCGTCAGCCTCAGCGTCGCCAACGGCAAGTCCGGCCCGTGGAAATACCGCGATCACGGTCATTTCATGTGCTTCGCACCCTATGACAACCCGCGCTATGCCTGCGCGGTGACCATCGAACATGGCGGCGGGTCGAGCGCGGCCATGCCGGTGGCGCGTGACGTGATGACCTATATCTTCGACCCCGCGAAGGCGATGGAAGCGCTGGAAACGCTGGAAGCCCAGTGGGGCGGCAACGTCGAACAGCGCATGGCCGCCAAATACGCGGCGTTCGCGGCCAAATACGGCGCCAATGCGCCCAAGGCGGCGGACGATGCGCAAGTCGCCGAAACCGTGGCGGACGACAACAGCCCCGCTGCCGAACCCCAGACGCCGCAGACCACGGCCGCCTCTCCCGCGCCCGAGCCGACCGCCACGGTGGCCGCACCGCCCGCCGCAAGCGCGACCGCGCCTGCCGTCAATATCCCGCCGGCAAGAGGGAACTGACGGTGCCGCGCACCTATGCCCCCGGATGGATTGCGGCGCAGCCCTGGAAGGTGATCCTGCCGCTGTTCCTGCTCGTGCTGTTCGGCGGCGCAGTGCTCTATTCCGCCGCGGGCGGGCATATGCGCCCGTGGGCGGCCATGCACGTAATCCGGTTCCTGGTGTTCCTGGTGATGGCAATCGTCATCAGCTACCTGCCGCAGCACTGGTTCAAGCTGGCGGCCTTCCCCACCTACGTTATCCTTTGCGTGCTTCTGGTGCTGGTGGAACTGATCGGCGGCATCGGCGGCGGCAGCCAGCGGTGGCTGAACCTCGGGTTCATGACCTTGCAGCCGTCCGAGCTGATGAAGCCGGGCATCGTGCTGGTGCTGGCATGGTTCTACGATTCGCTGCCGCCAGGAGAGGTTCGTAACTGGCGCTCGATCGTTCCGGCGGCGATCCTGCTGGCGGTTCCGGCGGGATTCGTGATGCTCCAGCCCGATCTCGGCACGGCGCTGGCCATCACGTTCGGCGCGGTCGTGATCATGTTCCTGGCGGGCCTGCCGCTCAGCTGGTTCATCGGTGGTGGCCTCGCGGCAGCCATAGCCGCGCCCATCGCCTTTTTCACGCTGCTTCACGATTACCAGCGCAAACGCGTTTTCACGTTCCTGGACCCTGAAAGCGATCCGCTGGGGTCGGGCTATCACATCACCCAGTCCAAGATCGCCATCGGATCGGGCGGACTGTTCGGCAAGGGGTTCGGCAACGGCAGCCAGAGCCACCTCGACTATCTGCCCGAATCCCACACGGACTTCGTTTTCGCGACGATGTTCGAGGAATGGGGGATGCTGGGCGGGCTGTTCGTTTTGCTGATCTTCGGCATCGTGCTGGCCTGGGGCCTGAAGGTCGCCACCCGCGCGCCAGACCGCTTTTCCCGCCTGCTTGCCGCGGGGATGACGACGACGATCTTCTTCTACATCGCGATCAACCTGATGATGGTGATGGGGCTTGCTCCGGTGGTCGGCATCCCCCTTCCCTTCATGAGCCACGGCGGATCGTCGATGATGACCAACATGATCTGCTTCGGCACGATCATGGCCGTGGAACGCTGGGGCAAACGACCGGGCGGACTTAATTGAACCTGTCGTTCAAAAAGGGGTTGATGCCCCAAAAAACATCGTTATAGGGGCGGCTCCGCGACGGAACGGACGCATAGCTCAGTTGGTAGAGCAGCTGACTCTTAATCAGCGGGTCCTAGGTTCGAGCCCTAGTGCGTCCACCATCGCCTCTCCTCACAAATCGCTGAATCCCACGCTCCATTCGGTCAGACGGTGTTGCTGCTGCCGGATCGGTCGCGTGCGCGATCCACGGCCGCGGGAACGGAAAACGCCGGGCCCAACGGACCCGGCGCCATCCCGCCGTCGATGCGGCGGTACGCCCCGGCCATGCGGCCGGGACGCCCCCATTGTATCGTCAGAACTTGAAGCCGGCCGCGATGCCGTAGCGGCGCGGTTCGAGCGTGAAGATGTTGGTGAAGTTACCCGACGACTGGTCCGTTACATAAAGACCGGTAACCGGGTTGGAGTTCGCCAGGTTCTGCACATAGCCACGGATGAACCAGCGCTTGTCCGGACCATCAAGCTGGATCTGCGCGTTGATCTGGGTGTAGCTGGCGATCCGGTTGACGTTGCCGTTGAAGATGCTTCCGGTCGTATCGCCGGTCAGGATCGCGTCAACGCGCGGCGTCAGCGTCATGTTGCTCACCGGGATTTCATACTGGGCACCGGCAGCCACCTTGAAGTTTGGTGCACCGGGCAACTTGTTGCCACGGATGTTCTCCGCAATGCCCGAAGAATAGACGGTGATGCCATTCGGATCGAAGCTGGTGCCAGCTGCCTGCGCATATCCGGCAAGCGCCGCGCAAATGCCGAAGGCGCCGGTCGAATTGATGCCACTACCAGCAGGGAACGCCGTTGTGGGCTGGAGACCAGCCCCGGCGGCCACGCCCGGAACGTTGCCGGCGTTGATCTCGCTGTTCACGAAGTTCACGAAAGCGTTGACGCCCGCCGCGTTGCCCGCGGTATTAGCACCCACAGCACAGTTCGATGCGTTGGTGATGTCCTTGATAATCACTGCATCCGAACGGCCCCCGCCGAAGTCACGCGGGTTGGCAAGATACTTGTCCTGCGAAACCCGGGTGTGGAGGTAGCTGGCGGTCACGTTGACCGTCATCGCGCGCACCGGATGGATGATCGCTTCGATTTCGGCACCGTAGATGTCCGCGCTGACATTGTCGTTGACCGAGGTACGGGCGACGATGCGCGAAAGCTGCAGGTCCTTGTACTTGTAATAGAAGCCGGTGAGGTTCAGCGTCAGCCCGCCCCACTGGTTTTTCGAACCGATTTCGAAGGCGTCGATGAATTCGGGCGAGAAATTCTCGGGCACCGAGAACACCGGCGACAGCGGCGGATTGATGCCGCCCGACTTGTAGCCGCGCGAATACGACAGGTAGATCATGTTGTCCGGCGACAGGTTGATGTCGAGGACGGCACGGCCCGTAAGCGCATCGAACTTCGCATCGCGGATCTGCAGGGGCTGGATGCCCGGCGTGTTGGCATCCGCATCGTACGTACCGAAGAAGGGCGAATCATACGCATTGGTCGAGCCATAGGGGGTCAACCAGCTGGCCAGCGTGGTGCGCGCCTCGATGTGCTTCTTGTCGTTGTTGTAGCGCAGGCCGAGGGTCAGCTTCACGTCAGGCGTAAACTGGAAGTAGGCCTCGCCGAAGATGCCGTAGCTTTCGACATTCAGACGGGTCGAATTGTTACGGTAGAATGGCGTTGCCAGGTATGACGGCGGCAGTCCGTTGGTCAATGAAGCAAACGAACCGAGCAGGCCAGTTGCGTAATCGAGGCCGAACGAGTCAACGTAATAGCTGTTTTCGTTCAGATCGAACTTGCTGTAGTTGGCGCCCAGCAGGAAGTTGAACATTCCGTCCCACTTCGAGGTGAGCAGTGCCTCGCCCGACCAGCTCGTGTTGTACTGGACCGACCGGTCGAACGCGAGCGGATAGTCCGAACAGACGCTGTGCCCGCCAAACACGCCGGTGCCAGTCGTTTCCGGCGCCGATGTGCACAGTTGTCCGCCAGGGCCGTTGGGCATCAGGGCGCTTGCGAGCGGGCCAAGATAGGTGCTGAGCGGCAGACCGCTGGAAGCATCAAGGCCACCCGCTGCAGCATAGGCAAGCGTGTTGAGGCCGGCCTGCATGCCGGCCCTGCTCTGGATCGCGTTGTTGTAATCCTGGCTGGAATCGACCGCCACCTGCTGCCAGTCACCCGACAGCTTCAGGGACAGGCCATTACCCAGTTCCTGGTTCCACGATCCCTGGACGATCCATTCGTCGGTGAAATACTGGGGCGTATAGGCCGTGTTCACGACGCGCGGATCGCTCGGGTTCACAACGCCTGCGAATGCGTCCGTTCCGTAGAGGTCGTTCAGCGCAAAGGCAGTGGGGATGCCCTGGATGGCGAAAAACTGTTTCGACGTCAGGATCGATGCCAGCGTCGAATTCGCATTGGTCGTCCCATAGGGCGTTGTCGAATTCAGGCAGCCCAGGATGCCGGTCGGATCGTTCTGGCACAGCTGCTTCTGGATGCGCATACGATGATCTTTTTCATGGAAATACTGTGCCATGAGATCGATCGTGGTGCTGGATGACGGCTCGAAGCGGATGGAACCGCGCAGGCCGTACTGGTCGCGGTCGTCGATCTTCGAATTGTCGAAGAGGTTCTTCGTCATGCCGTCGCGGTTCAGATAGTACCCCGCGAAGCGCACGCCCAGCGATTCGGTCAGCGGCACGTTGAGCATGCCCTTGACCTTGATCGAGTTGTAATTGCCGTATTCTGCTTCGCCCGCCGCGTGGATTCCATTGAGATCGGGCTTCGCGGTGCCTATATCGACAACGCCCGACGTGGCGTTACGCCCGAACAGGGTGCCCTGCGGACCGCGCAGAACCTGGATGCTGCCAAGGTCGTAGAATTCGCCTTCGAAGAGGCGCGTCTGGAACAGCGGCGAATCGTTGATCGCGATGCCGGTGGCGCTGTCGCAGGTCACGCCCACGCACAAATCGCCGATACCGCGAATGGTGAAGCTGGCAGACGTGAAGTTCGTTTTGGTGAACGTCACGTTGGGAAGCGACAGCTGAAGGTCGCTGGTCGTCTTGATCTGCTGTTTTTCCAGCGCTTCGGAGTTGAAGGCACTGACCGCAACCGGAACGTCCTGCAACCGCTGCGCCTGGCGCTGTGCGGTAACGATGATCGGTGCGTCCTCACCAGTGCTCTGTGCAAAGGCGGGTGTAGTAACGGCGGCGGCACAAACGCCGGCCAGCAGGGTAAGCTTGCCCCTCATAGCAAAAGACCTCTCTCTCCAGCGGCGCCCGACTGAACGCGGGCTTTCCGGAAGACAGGACATAACGACCACGATTCATTGTCAACCTTCAATTCGAAAGTCCGGCATTCCGTAGGGTAAACCGCCCAGTCTAGTTGCTGGTCGGCAACACTTTGTCGAGAATCAGCCCTTTTTTGGATGTTTTCGAATGTGCGGTACGGCCCTTGCGCCTCACATTCAAATGTGAAATAGGATCGCGCCATGTCCACTGAACTGATAGAACGGATTCGCCGCATCGTCGTTGAAGGCGGCATGTCGCGGTCCGGCCTCGCCCGCGCGGCAGGGTTGCACGCCAACACCCTGCGCGATCTTACACAGGCCAACTGGAACCCCACGGCCGACACGCTTTCCAAGCTGGAGCGCGTGCTGATCGAATCGGACGACACCCCCGCGCTCGTCCCGATCGAGGAAATCATCGACGAAGCGCGCAATGGACGGATGTTCATCCTTGTCGATGACGAGGACCGCGAGAACGAGGGCGACCTGATCATCCCGGCACAGATGGCCACACCCGATGCGATCAACTTCATGGCCACGCACGGTCGCGGCCTTATCTGCCTGTCGATGACCCGCCAGCGAACGGAACAACTTGGCCTGGAACTGATGAGCCGCAACAACGGGACGCGGCACGAGACGGCATTCACGGTTTCCATCGAGGCGCGCGAAGGCGTGACCACGGGAATTTCCGCTGCCGACAGGGCGCGCACGGTTGCCGTCGCGGTCGATTCGGCCAAGGGGCGCGAGGATATTGTCACGCCGGGCCATGTTTTCCCGCTTGTTGCGCGCGACGGCGGCGTTCTGGTGCGTGCCGGGCACACCGAAGCGGCGGTGGATATATCGCGGCTTGCCGGCCTCAACCCCTCGGGCGTGATCTGTGAGATCATGCGCGAAGACGGCACGATGGCCCGGCTTGACGACCTGCTGCCTTTCGCACGGCGCCATGGCCTGAAGATCGGCACGATCCGCGACCTGATCGAATATCGCCGCAAGCACGATCACCTGGTCGAATGCGTGGCAAAAGCGCCGTTCGTTTCGGACTATGGCGGCGACTGGACGATCAAGACCTATCGCAACAAGGTAGATGGCTCTGAAAGCATCGTCTTGCAGAAGGGCGCGGTGCGTCCCGGAGAACCCACGCTTGTTCGCATGCACGGCATCTCGCTCCATTCCGACCTGCTGGGCCAGCCCGGCCCGCGCAAGCGCACGTTGCAACGGTCCATGTCGGAGATCGGCAAGGCCGGATCGGGCCTGATCGTCTTGCTGATGCCCAGCGAACAGGGATCGATCAGCCGAGAGGTAAGCGGTACGACCGATGGCGGAATGGACCTTCGCGCCTATGGCATCGGCGCGCAAATCCTGGCGGACCTTGGCGTGCACGACATGATTCTGCTGACCAACTCGCACCACAATATCGTTGCGATCGAGGGCTATGACCTCAACATCGTCGGCGAACGCCCGATACCGGAGGACTGATCGCATGGCCCGCTTCCTTATCGTCGAAGCCCGTTTCTACGACCACCTGAACGATATGCTTGTCGATGGCGCCCGCGCCGCGTTGAAGGCTGAGGGGCATACGGTTGACGTGATAACCGTGCCTGGCGCGCTGGAAGTCCCGGCGGCGATCGCGCTCGCGTCGGAGAGCGACCTCTATGACGGGTACGTCGGCATCGGCGTTGTAATCCGCGGAGAAACCTACCACTTCGAGATCGTCGCGGGTGAAAGTGCGCGCGGCATCATGGCGCTGACGATGGACGGAATGCCCATCGGCAACGGCATCCTGACGGTCGAGAACGAGGAACAGGCCCTCGTTCGCGCCGATCCGAAGCAGAAGGACAAGGGCGGCGAAGCTGCGAAGGCGGCAATGGCGCTGCTCTCGCTGAAGGAGAAGTTCGCATGAGCCATCCCGCGATCTCCGGCATCCCGCTGGTCCTGGGCGGAAACGTGTTCGGGTGGACCGCTGACCGGGACCGCAGCTTCGAGGTGCTTGATGCCTTCTATGAAGCGGGCGGACGGATGATCGACACCGCCGAATGCTATTCCTTCTGGGTGCCCGGCCATTCGGGCGGCGAAAGCGAAACGGTAATCGGCGAATGGCTGGAAAGCCGCGGGGTGCGCGGGGATATGCGGATCGCGACGAAAACAAATGTCGACGCGAAGCCCGGCGGATTGAAGCCCGATGCGCTTCGCGAACACCTGGACAAGTCGCTGGAACGCTTGCGTACCGATTACGCCGATCTTTTCTATTCGCACCGCGACGATCCCGAAACGCCACAGGATGAAGTGGCGCAAGGGTTCGCGGACCTGATTGCAGAAGGCAGGGTGAGAGAGGCCGGCGCGTCAAATTTCTCTGCCCAGCGGCTGTCCGGCGCGCTTGATGCGGCGAAGCGCCTTGGCGTTCCGGGCTATGGCGTGCTGCAGAACGAATACAACCTCGTGGCCCGCGACGCCTATGGTGCGGACCTGCAAACGCTGTGCGTCGAGCGCGGCGTGGCGATGTTGCCGTTCTATGGCCTCGCCAGCGGGTTCCTGTCCGGGAAATACCGGACCGAGGCAGACCTGAGCAAAAGCCCGCGTGGCGGTGGGATGAAGAAGCTGCTCGACAAGGGCGCGGCCGTCCTTGCGGCGATGGACGAAGTATCGTCAGAAACTGGATCGCCGCTTGCCGAAATCGCGCTGGCCTGGCTGCTTTCACAGCCTGGAATCGCCGCTCCCATCGCCAGCGCGACGAGCGTCGAACAGCTGGCGCAACTGATCGCCGCCGTCTCGCTGAAACTGGACGACGACCAGATAGCCCGGCTCACCGCGTCATTGGGCTAGATCGAACATCTCCTTGAAGCCCATCGGCGCATAGGGGCCGATCACAAGCTGTTCGAACACGCCAACGCCCTCCTCGCCGGTTTCGGCGATGCGGACCTTGCAAATCATCTGCACGTGCAGGTTCTGCGGCTGTCCGGGTTCGCAGGCGGCAAGGTCTATATCCTCGCGCTCCACTTCAAGCGGGCCGTGATAGAGCCCGTGGCTCCACTTGGGAGAGGTATAGCCCATGCCGCGCATCTGGAACCGGCCGATCGGTTCGAAGCTGACGTGAAGGTCGCCGTCCGCGGTCGGCAGGGTAAGCGTCCCGCCAGAGGGCCAGCGCGTGCCCGGCTGCAACGTGGCGGCCATCTCCGCATCCTCAATGTGGATCTGTTCGTCCGGCCCTGCCCCGTCGGGCACGATCACCGCGCGCGTGTTCCACGCCGCGCCCCTGGTATTGGCGTTGATGTGGAAGAACATCGAACGGTTCGCGAAATTGAGCGGCGTCCACTGCCAGAAGAAGGCCGGCACCAGCCCGCCCGGATGCGGTTGCGCGTCAGACGTGCCGACCGGGCGGATGCCCCATGACCGGTCGCGCGTTCCCGCCGTTCCTTCGGCAAGCTGTTCGCGCTTTCCGTCGACTTCGATCCAGCCGGAATAATGTCCATTCTGCGTCATCCGCGTATAGTCCATGAAGGTGCGCGGCCCGTAACGATGGACGAAACGCGGTTCCTCGATCGGGAAGGATCGCCCGGTAAAGGTGATGTCCGCGCTGATCCCGTCATGCCCGGACACGATCACACGCAACACCTTGAGCGGTTCGATCACGTCGATCCTGATCGGGCCTACCTCAAGGCTCAGTCGCTCCATGTTAAGCTCGCATGATGCGTGCAGGCAGTATTCGGTGCCGTCGCGGATTACCGTGAAGTGCGCATCGGCCACGTTCAGGTGCGGATAGACGCCGAACGCAACACCGAAAAAGGTCGATCCGTCGGGCGAATAGCCATTGAAGAAATAGCGATCGTAGAAATTTCGGTCTGTGCCGGCGTAGGCGATCGGTTCCGGGGTCTGGTGAAGCGGATATTCGTCACCCTTGGTCAGCATCAGGCAGTTTCCTTTGCGGTTTTCAGGGCGCCGAGGCTGTCATGCTCAAGCGCCAGCGCGCAGGCTCCGCGCGCCATGGACAGGAAGTTCTCGTCTCCGCGCGGCGTGCGCTCGACATAGGCGGCGCTGAACACCGCCGTTGAAACGCCGTGCAATGCGCCGACGCGATATTCTTCCCACATCGTTTCACGCGAAAGACGCACGCCGCGCCGCCCCATCTCGTCGGCATAGAGGTCCAGCAGCTCGCGCTCGTGCTTGCGGCGCAGATCGTTCCCGATCCCGCAGCCGAGGAAATAGCCGATGTCCGTCATCGCCGTGCCGATGGCAACCGTCTGCCAGTCGAGTATCGCAATGGGTTCGCGCCCGCCGCCAACGCCGAACAGCATGTTGTCGAGCCGGAAATCGCCATGCACGACGCATTGCGGATTGGGATCACGCATGAACCATAGCGCGCCCGCGTCGCAAAGGCCTTCGCACACCGCCATCAGTTCCGGTTCCAGCGCATCGGCATAACGTTCGCGAAAGATGGCCTGCGCATTGGGATAGAGCGTCATCACCTGTTGCGACACGCCTGATACCGGCCGTATCCAGTCCAGCTCAAGCAAGGCATCGTTATGCCAGCTTGGCGCATGAAGCGCTGCGGCCTGGCGAATACCGGCCCGTGCGTCTTCGATGCCGCAACCGTGGATCTGGTTGCCGCCGCGCTCTGGCGCCAGGTCTTCGAACAACAGCACGAACTGCGCGCCACTTTCGTCGACTTCGGCGGCAAGTGCGCGCGGAACCCGCACTGCCACGTGCGGTGCAATATCGCGGTAGAAGTGCACTTCCTTGCGATAGAGCCCGAACATCGCCGCGGTGTTTCGGCTTGTCTCGTCTTCGGCCGGGAACTTTGCGGCAAGCGTGGCGGGGCCGGCCCTCGCCCGGTCATAATCAAGGTGGATGCGCACGCTGTCGCCCACCTGGCCCGTGCCGATCGGTTCCCAGCGCGCGGTCGTTACCGCGGCATCATGCCCAAGCAGGCCCGCTTCGTGCAGGCGCTGCGTCAGCCAGGTAACGTCAAGCGCATCGGGGTGCGCCGGGAATCCGGCCATGCCCTCTCCTTCCAGTCATTCTCTTCCCGGCTTGGAGCATATCGCGCGATAGGCATTTGTCATCCGCTAAACGGACGAACCGGGAAATGACCGGAGGGGGGACCGGGAAAGTCGCAACTTTCCCGGTGATCGCGATCAGCCCGCAAGCCGTCCGAACGCGCCTTCGCCAGCGTAATGCGCGGAATCGCCCAGCTCTTCCTCGATCCGGATAAGCTGGTTGTACTTGGCGAGCCGGTCGGACCGGGCAAGGCTGCCGGTCTTGATCTGTCCGCAGTTGGTCGCGACCGCGAGATCGGCGATCGTCGAATCCTCGGTTTCACCCGAACGATGGCTCATCACCGCGGTATAGCCCGCGCGTTGCGCGATGCTGACGGCTTCCAGCGTTTCGGTCAGCGTGCCGATCTGGTTGACCTTCACCAGAAGCGAGTTCGCCAGCCCCTTTCCGATGCCCATCTGCAACCGCTTGGGGTTCGTCACGAAAAGATCGTCACCCACCAGCTGGGTGCGGTGGCCGATCAGACCGGTCAGGGCCGCCCAGCCCTCGAAATCGTCTTCGGCCATGCCGTCTTCGATCGAACGGATCGGATAGGCATCGGTCAGCGCGGCAAGGTAATCGGCAAAGGCTTCGGGCGTCAGGCTCAGCCCTTCTCCGCTGATCTCGTACTTGCCGTCGCGGAAGAATTCCGTCGACGCGCAATCGAGCGCCAGCGCGATTTCCTCACCCGGCTTGAAGCCCGCCTTTTCGATCGAGGCGACAACGAAATCCAGCGCGTCGCGCGTGCTGGCAAGGTTGGGGGCAAAACCGCCCTCGTCGCCAACCGACGTGGACAGGCCCTTGTCGGCAAGGCCCTTCTTGAGGGTGTGGAACACTTCCGCGCCCCAGCGCACGGCCTCTGCCAGCGTCGGCGCGCCGACCGGCATGATCATGAATTCCTGGAAGTCGATCGGGTTGTCGGCATGTTCGCCACCGTTGATGATGTTCATCATCGGAACCGGCAGCACATGCGCGGAAACGCCGCCGATATAGGAATACAGCGGCAAACCGCGCGCGGCGGCGGCCGCCTTCGCCACGGCAAGGCTGACACCCAGGATCGCGTTCGCACCGATCTGGCCCTTGTTGTCGGTGCCGTCGAGCGCGATCATCGCAAGGTCGATATCGCGCTGGTCTTCGGCGTCGAGGCCCAGGATCGCGTCGGAAATCTCGCCATTTACGGCGGCGACAGCCTTGAGCACGCCCTTGCCCAGATAGCGCGCCTTGTCGCCGTCGCGCAGTTCCACCGCTTCGTGCGCGCCGGTCGACGCGCCCGAAGGCACGGCGGCGCGGCCCATGCTGCCGTCTTCCAGCAAGACATCGACCTCCACTGTGGGATTGCCCCGGCTATCGAGGATTTCACGCCCGTGGATGTCGATAATCGCAGTCATTTTCGGCTCCCTGAAATGCGCTGCAAACGGTAGTTTGCCGCCTTGGCGCGGCTCCTATCCGCTGGAACCTTGGCAGGCAAGCGGCGTTCAGGAATTGTGACTGGACGGACCAGCCCGTTTCTTTGTCGATTTCGCAGGTGCGAAGTTGCCTTTCACGCGTTATCATCAATTCGTCGCCGCGCTGGTGGCGACGGGCTGGCACCCGACGTGGGCAACGGAAAAAGGAGGATCATACAACAATGGCCGACAACACCGACACTCCCGCCGCCCCGCCGAAGCCACGCAAACCTGCGGCGCGCAAGAAGGCTCCGGCCAAGCCGGCCGCTGCCAAGGCGCCGAAGGCCGCCGCCGCCAAGGTGAAGGCGCAGCCGGTTGCCGCCAACCACACAGACAAGGCAAAGTCGCGCTTTTCCGCGGCAATCGACGAGGCGAAGGCAGGCGTCGAGGCTCTGCGCGACGAAGCCAGGGATCGCACCGCCGGATATCGGGCCAAGGCAAGCGACAATGCCAAGGGTTGGGCCGAAGACGCAAAGGGCTATGCCGGACAGGCCAGGGACGCAGCCAGCGGCTATGCCAGGGAAGGCAAGGCGCGCACCAGCGACGCGCTTGGCGCGCTGGGCAAGTCCATCGGCGACACCGCTTCGACCATCGATGAGAAGCTGGGCGTGAAGTATGGCGATTATGCCCGCTCCGCCTCGCGCCAGATGCAGGAAGCCGCGGTCAAACTCGACAGCAAGAGCGTTGAGGAACTGGGCGAGGATGCGCGCGAATTCGTGCGCAAGAGTCCGGGCACCGCTCTGGGCATCGCGGCCGTGGCCGGGTTTTTCGTCGCGCGTATGTTCCGCGGGTCGAAGGACTGACCGGCCGCGCGCCGGGCCGCTGCCGCGACGATGGATTCATCGAAAGACAAACCCCTGGCCGACAAGCGTCCGGACGAAGACGGTTCTGCCGAAGAGCCGCTGGTGTTCGATTCGCTGCGCGACCTGATCGATGACGGGCAGACGCTGGTCCAGGCGGAACTGGCCTATCAGCAATCGCGCATCGTCTATGCCTGGGGTCGCAGCAAGATCATTGCCGGCCTGGTGGTGCTTGGTCTGGCGTTCTTCTTTTTCACGCTGATGGCGCTCGTCGTTGGCCTGTTGCTGGCGATTGCGCCGCTATTCGGCAAATGGGGCGCTCTTGCGGTTGTAACGGGCGGGCTCGCCCTGCTGACCGCGCTGTGCCTCGGCTCGGCCATCATGTTGTTCCGCAAGGCCCGGACGGTGCTTCTCGCCAATGACGATGCTTCCGGGGAAACGCAGCGATGAGCGAGCGCAAGGATGCCGAAGCGCTTGCCGAAGCGCGCGAATTGCGCGCCGAAGCATGGCGGCTTGTGCGCGGGGACATTGACGAAGTGCGCGAGGGCTTGAACGGGCGTGTGCTGGCCAACCGCGTAAAGGACCGCGCAACAGAAGAGGTCGCCGACGCGATTGAGCAGGCCCGCGATATCGCCAGCAGTCACAAATCCGTTGTCGCGGGAACAATTCTGGCGCTTCTGGGCTGGTTGTTCAGGGATCCGGTTTTCGGCCTCTTCCGGGCGATCGGCGACCGAAGCACCGATCCGTCGGAAGGCGACAGCGACGCCGGCGGCAATGTCACAGGAGACGGGAATTGAGCGACGAGCGCAGGGAACGGGTTCGCGAACGGATAGAGGCCGCACGCGAACGTGTTGAGCAAAGGGCCGGTGTGGCCGCGCGCGAGGCGAAGGACGCTGCTACCGCGACGCGTCAGTTCGTCCAGGAACATCCGTTCGCCGTTATCGCAGGCGGCGTGGCCGTAGGCGGGCTTGTGGCGGCGCTTTGGCCCCGTCGGCGGCGGAAGCAGGAATCGGGGGCCGGCAGGTTGTCGCGCCTTGCCGCCGCCGCGGGCGAGATGGCGGTTGCCTATGCAACCCGCGCCGCGTCGGGCGCGCGCGAGGCTGGGCGTGACGGCATGGAGCGGCTTGAGGATCTGGGTGAAAGCGTGGGCGATGCCACGTCGCAGGCGCGCCGTGTGGCTGGCGGAATTGCCGAATCCTCTGGCGAACGCATTACAGAGGCCTCTTCCGAAATGCGCAAGATGGCGGCGGACCTTGCCGAAGCCGCAATCGAGTCCGCCCGCGAGGCGAGCGATGCCGCCTTGCGCCGGGCAAGCGAGATCACGGCCCGCTTTCGCGATTGAGTTGCACGTTACGCAACTTCGCACCTTGCGCTTTGATGTCTGTTTTGCCAGTGGCTTGCCTTGAATCCTCTCCCAACGGAAAGCAGCGATGCAGCAGAAACTCCATCTCGTCATGGGCGGGCGGGTCAAGAACCCGCAGGGCCTTGAATTCGTAGATCTGAACAAGGTCCACCTCGTCGGGGTTTTCCCCGATTATGCCTCGGCCGAGGAAGCCTGGCGCAGCAATGCGCAGCGCACCGTGGACGACGCGGAAATGAAATACGTGATCGTCCACCTTCACCGCCTTCTGGAACCCGAACTTCCCGGCGAGTGAATCGAAAAGGGGAGCCTGCGGGCTCCCCTTTTGCGTTTTGCGATCTGTCAGCGGGAATGCCGGTTCAGATGAACTCGATCTTGTTGACCAGATAGAACTTGTCGCCCGATGGCACGGTGACTTCGATCTCTTCTTCCACCTTGCGGCCGATCAGGGCGCGCCCCAGCGGCGAGTTATAGCTGATGCGGCCGACCTTGGCGTCCGCTTCGGCCTGGCCCACGATCTGGTATCGCACCGGCTTGTCGTCCTCGTCGAGCAGAGTAACGGTCGCGCCAAACACGATGCGGTCGCCCGAAAGGGTCTTGGGGTCGATGATCTGCGCGCGGCTGATCTTGTCTTCAAGATCCGCGATGGTCGCTTCCACCTGCCCCTGCCGTTCCTTGGCGGCGTGATACTCGGCATTTTCCGACAGGTCGCCGTGAGCGCGCGCTTCCTCGATCGCGTCGACGATCTTCGGGCGCTCCTCACGCAGCGCCTTCAACTCGCGGGTCAGCTTTTCATAGCCTTCCGCCAGCATCGGCAGCTTGTCCGTGGTTGCCATTCAAAAACCTTTCCTTGCCTCGTTCCTCCGCAAATTCAGCGACAAGTCCGGCCTGCCGTCCGGCATTCCGCCGGTCCGGCCGTTACCTGTCGCAATGCATGGGAACACGTAAGAGCGTCAGCTATAATAGTCCTGCAATGAACGCACCGCAAGTTGCGCCGTTCGCATCGCCTCGATCGCCTCCGCCGCGGCTACGCTGGCAGCGGCCGTGGTGAAATAGGATACCCGCCCCGTAAGCGCCGAAGCGCGGATCGACGCGGAATCCTTGTGGCTCTGCCAGCCTTCGGTCGTGTTGAAGATGAGCGAGATATCGCCGTCGATGATCCGGTCCACGATATGCGGGCGGCCTTCTGCCACCTTGTTCACGCGCTCTACCGGCAATCCGGCCTCTGCCAGGTAACGCTGGGTGCCGCCGGTTGCGATCACTTCGAAGCCCAGGTCGAGCAGCTTCCTTACCGCGGGCAGGATGTGCGGCTTGTCGCTGTCTTTCACCGATACGAACAGCACGCCTTTCTGCGGCAGGGTCATCCCCGCGCCAAGCTGCGACTTGGCGAAGGCGACCGCGAAATTGCGGTCGATCCCCATTACTTCGCCGGTCGATTTCATTTCCGGGCTCAACACCGGGTCGACGCCGGGGAAGCGCGCGAAGGGGAACACCGCTTCCTTCACCGCCATGTAATCGATCTCACGCTTGATCGGCGGAAGGTCCGACAGTTTTTCGCCCGCCATCAGGCGCGCTGCAAACTTGGCGATGGGCTGGCCGATCGCCTTGGCGACGAAGGGCACGGTGCGGCTTGCGCGCGGGTTCACTTCGATCAGGTAAACCTCGCCGTCCTTCACCGCGAATTGCACGTTCATCAGCCCGCGCACGTTCAGCGCCTTGGCCAGAAGCACCGCCTGGCGCTCCATCTCGTCCACCACGTCGGCGGGCAGGCTGTAGGGCGGCAGGGTGCAGGCACTGTCACCCGAATGGATGCCCGCTTCCTCGATATGCTGGAGGATGCCCGCAACGGTAACGTCCGTCCCGTCGGACAGGGCATCGACATCGCACTCTATCGCGTCGCGCAAATATTGATCGATCAGCACCGGGCTTTCGCCCGAAACGTGGACCGCCGTGGCGATATAGTCGTCAAGCTGGGCCAGGCTGTCGACGATCTCCATCGCGCGGCCACCCAGCACATAGGACGGGCGGATCAGCACCGGATAGCCGATGCGTTCGGCCACGGCGACGGCCTCGTCGCGGCTGCGCGCTATGCCGTTGGCCGGCTGCTTCAGCTTCAGCTTCTCGATCAGCTTGGCAAAGCGTTCACGGTCTTCGGCAAGGTCGATGGCGTCGGGCGATGTGCCCAGGATCGGAATGCCCGCCTTTTCCAGCGCGCCCGCCAGTTTCAGCGGCGTCTGCCCGCCGAACTGCACGATCACGCCGACCAGCGTTCCCTTCGACTGTTCGACCTCAAGGATTTCCAGCACATCCTCAGCGGTCAGCGGCTCGAAATAGAGACGGTCTGACGTGTCATAGTCGGTGCTCACCGTTTCCGGGTTGCAGTTGACCATGATGGTCTCGAAGCCCCCGCCCACTGCATCTGGATCGGCCAGCGCGAAGCAGGCGTGGCAGCAGCAATAGTCGAACTCTATCCCCTGCCCGATGCGGTTCGGCCCGCCGCCCAGGATCACGATCTTCTTGCGGTCGCTGGGATCAGCCTCGTTCTCGGCCTCGCCGAACAGAGGAGCCTCGTATGTCGAATACATATAGGGCGTGATCGCCTCGAACTCGGCCGCGCAGCTGTCAATCCGCTTGAACACCGGGCGCACGCCCAGCTTGTGGCGCAGCGCGCGCACTTCGTCCTCGCTGGTCGCGCCGGCCATGGCGCGCAGCGTATCGTGGAGCAGCCCCGCGCTTTTCGCCTGCGTCTCGCCCATACCGCCGGCAACACCGACCGAACGCACCGCCAGCGTGGCAAGGCGCCTGTCGGAAAAGCCCATGGCCTTCAACCGCCGCAGGCCCGCCGCATCGTTGGGCAGCCCGCCCGCAACGATCTTTTCTTCTTCCTCAACGATTTCAAAGATGTGACGCAGGAACCACAAGTCATACTTCGTCACCGCGTGAACGTCTTCCACGGTCAGCCCTTCGCGGAACGCCTGCGCGACGTAGAGCAGCCTTTCGGGCGTCGCGCGGCTGAGCGCGGCGGTAATCTCGTCGCGGGTCGCGCCTTCCAGCTCTTCCACGCGATTGAAGCCGTCCAGCCCGGTTTCAAGCCCGCGCAGCGCCTTCTGCATCGATTCCTTGAAGTTGCGGCCGATGGCCATGACCTCGCCCACCGATTTCATTGCGGTGGTCAGCAGCGGTTCCGATCCCTTGAACTTCTCGAACGCGAAGCGCGGGATTTTGGTCACGACATAGTCGATGGTCGGTTCAAAGCTCGCGGGCGTGGCGCCGGTGATATCGTTGGTGATCTCGTCCAGCGTATAGCCCACGGCCAGCTTTGCCGCGACCTTGGCGATGGGGAAGCCCGTCGCCTTGGACGCCAGTGCAGATGAGCGGCTGACGCGCGGGTTCATCTCGATCACGATCAGGCGCCCGTCCTTCGGGTTGACCGCGAACTGAACGTTCGAACCGCCCGTTTCCACACCGATTTCGCGCAGCACAGCAAGGCTGGCGTTGCGCATGATCTGGTATTCCTTGTCGGTCAGCGTCAGCGCCGGAGCGACGGTGATCGAATCCCCGGTGTGGACGCCCATCGGATCGACGTTTTCGATCGAGCAGATGATGATGGCGTTATCGGCGCGATCGCGCACGACCTCCATCTCATATTCCTTCCAGCCGAGCAGCGATTCCTCGATCAGCACCTCGTTCGTGGGGCTGGCCTCCAGCCCGCCGCGGACGATGGAAAGGAACTCTTCCTTGTTGTAGGCGACGCCGCCGCCGGTGCCGCCCAGCGTGAAGCTGGGACGGATGATCGCCGGAAGGCCGGTGCGTTCCAGCACCGCCAGCGCCTCGTCCACGGTATGCGCGATGCCCGAACGGGCGGATTCCAGCCCGATCTTGTCCATCGCCTCACGGAATTTCATCCGGTCCTCGGCCTTGTCGATGGCTTCGGCGTTGGCGCCGATCATCGTTACGCCGAACTTTTCCAGCGTGCCGTCCTGCGCCAGCGCCAGCGCGGTATTCAATGCCGTCTGGCCGCCCATCGTGGGAAGCACCGCGTCTGGCCGCTCCTTCTCGATGATCTTGGCGACCATCGCGGGCGTGATCGGCTCGACATAGGTCGCGTCCGCCATTTCGGGATCGGTCATGATCGTCGCCGGATTCGAATTGACCAGGACGATGCGATAGCCCTCTTCCTTCAGCGCCTTGATCGCCTGCGTGCCCGAATAATCGAACTCGCAAGCCTGGCCGATGACAATCGGCCCGGCGCCGATGACGAGGATCGAGGAAATGTCAGTGCGTTTGGGCATTAGAAGTGCTTTTCCGCCAAAGTCTTGAGTTGCTCGAACGCCGACTTGGTCAAGCGTAAGCTCTGAGATACCTTCCCAGGGATCGCTCGATCCTTGGAACCATAGGTGTCGATTTGAACGAACTTTTCGCCATCCGCTTCGACCAATGAAATTGTTGCTTCGACCTCGGAGTGCTTGCTCGGACGGTCCAACTCTTTCTCGTCGAAAGTGCGAACTACTGCCATTTTCTGCCTCCTAGCTGAGCATCCCCACGAACTTCTCGAACAGATAAAAACTGTCCATCGGTCCCGGCGACGCTTCGGGGTGGTATTGCACGCCGAAGGCCTTCTTGCCCTTGATTGCGATGCCGCAGTTCGATCCGTCGAACAGCGATACGTGGGTCTGCTCCACGGTGTCGGGCAGCGTTGCGCCGTCCACCGCGAAGCCGTGGTTCATGCTGGTGATCTCTACAAGGCCGGCGGTTTCGCCCCACCCCTCGCCCACTCGCTGCACCGGATGGTTCGCGCCGCGGTGGCCCTGGTGCATCTTGGCGGTCTTCGCGCCCGCCGCGATGCCCAACATCTGGTGGCCAAGGCAGATGCCGAACAGCGGAATGTCCGCATCCAGCAGTCCCTTGATCACCGGCACCGCGTATTCGCCGGTCGCCGCCGGATCACCGGGGCCGTTGGAAAGAAACACGCCCGCGGGCTTCATCGCCAGGATCGCGCTCAGCGGGGTTTCGGCGGGGACGACCGTTACCTTCGCGCCCGCCTTCACCAGATTGCGGAAGATGTTGTCTTTCGCGCCATAGTCTATGGCGACAACGTGCGGCCGGTGATCGTCCGGCGCTTCGCCGTAACCGTGGCCCAGCGTCCACACGCTGCCTTCCCAGTCGAACGGCTTTGCGTGCGTCACGACCTTGGCGAGGTCCATGCCTTCCAGCCCCGGCCATTCCTGCGCGCGTTTCAGCAGAGCGGGAATGTCGAACTTGCCTTCGGGATCGTGCGCGATCGCCGCGTTGGGCGCGCCAGACAGGCGGATGCGGCGGGTGAGCGCGCGGGTGTCCACCCCGGCAAGGCCGATCTTGCCCATTTTCTCCAGCCACGCCTGAAACGTGCCGGTTGAGCGGAAATTGCTGGGCGCGGTAATATCCTCGCGCACCACGCATCCCACCGCGCCCGGCGTATCGTGACTTTCCACGTCTTCGTCATTGGTGCCGACGTTTCCGATATGGGGGAACGTGAAGGTCACGATCTGCGCGGCGTAAGAGGGATCGGTCATCACCTCTTCGTATCCGGTCATCGCGGTGTTGAAGCACACTTCGCCCACCGCGCTGCCCACCGCGCCAAAGCCCTTGCCCCAGGCCACCGAGCCGTCTGCAAGGACAAGAACGCCCGTCGCGTCTTTCGGTTGAGGCGCGTGCGAAGATGCGGGGTCGGCCATGGACAAGGGCGCTCCGTTACGATGGGTTTTCAGCGATGTTTGCTAAGGCACCGCCGCTAGACCTCGAAGGGGCAAGCGTCAACCTAGCGAACCGCGAAAGTTTCGCTTAAATGACGTCTTTTCCGCCAAGGCGTGAAACCGTTCCAGAATGAAAGCGAAAGACACATGATCCGCGACTCGATCAAGGCCGCGCAGGTTTCGGCGATGAAGGCGGGCGACAAGCCGCGCCTGGCCGCCGTCCGGCTGATCCTCGCCAGGCTGAAGGACAAGGACATCGAACTGCGCACGGCATCGAACGTGCCGGACGACGACGCGCTTGTTACCGATGTGCTGCAGAAGATGGTCAAGCAGCGGCGCGAATCGATTGCGATGTACGAACAGGGTGGCCGGCAGGAACTGGCCGATGCCGAAGCCGGTGAGCTGGCGGTGATCGAGGAATTCCTGCCCGCGCAGATGGGCGAGGACGAGGTGAAGGCCGCAATCGAATCGATCAAGGCCGAACTCGGCGCTTCAGGCATGAAGGACATGGGCAAGGTCATTGCCGAACTGAAAGCACGCCACGGACCGCAGCTCGACATGGGCAAGGCAAGCGCGCTGGTGAAGGCGGCGCTGGCGTGACACGGCCCCTCCCGCCTGCGGGAGGGGTTTGGGGCAGGCCGTCAGGTCTCGCCCGGTTTCGCCCGCCCCCGGCCCCTCCCGCGCGCGGGAGGGGAGGATGCTGACGCCACAATGGCTGGATGAACTGCGGTCGCGCATCTCGCTTTCGGGCGTGATCGGGCGGACGACGCGGCTCACCAAGGCGGGGCGCGAATTCAAGGCGTGCTGCCCGTTCCATAACGAGAAGTCGCCCAGCTTCACCGTCAATGACGAAAAGGGCTTCTATCACTGCTTCGGCTGTGGCGCGCATGGCGACGTGATCCGCTGGATGACCGACCAGCGCGGCCTTTCGTTCATGGACGCGGTGAAGGAACTGGCAGTCGAAGCGGGAATGGAACTGCCCGCCCCCGATCCGCGCGCGGCGCGGCGGGCGGAGGAACAGAAGTCGCTGCATGACGTCATGGCCGCCGCGCAGTCGTTCTTCGTGCACGAACTCTCCACCGAAGGCGGCGCGGCGGCGCGGCGCTACCTTGAAACGCGCGGGTTTCCGGCGAGAATCGTGCAGGAATTCGGCTTCGGCTTCGCGCCGGACAGCCGCACCGCGCTGAAAGAGGCGCTGCACCAGTTCCCGCACGAAATGCTGGTGGAGGCAGGCCTTCGCATCGTTGTGGAAGACCGCGATCCCTATGACCGTTTCCGGAACCGGCTGATGCTGCCGATCCACGATGCGCGCGGACGGGTGATCGCGTTCGGCGGGCGCATCCTGGATACGGCGAAGACCGACGCGCCCAAGTATCTCAATTCGCCCGATACCCCGCTGTTCGACAAGGGGCGCACGCTTTACAACCTGCACCGCGCCGCGCCCGCCGCGCGCCGGACGGACCGGCTGGTCGTGGTGGAAGGGTACATGGACGTGGTGGCCCTCGCCGCCGCCGGAATCGCGGAGGCGGTCGCCCCGCTGGGCACGGCGCTGACCGAGCACCAGATCGAACGGCTCTGGCGCGTGGTCGAAACGCCCGTGCTGTGCTTCGATGGAGACGCGGCGGGCAAGCGCGCCGCGAAGCGCGCGGTGGAGCGCGCCCTCCCCCTGCTGCGCCCCGGCCATTCGCTTCGCATCGTCAGCCTGCCAGGCGGGATGGACCCGGACGACCTGATCAAGGCCGAAGGACCGCAAGCGATGGAGCGCGTGCTGGAAGGCGGCAAGTCGCTGGTCGAGACCCTGTGGGAGGCTGAGCGCGATGCGTCACCGCTTGTCACGCCCGAAGACAAGGCGGGTCTGAAGGCGCGCCTGCTGGACCATGTCGAGACGATCCAGCACCCCGATATCCGTTCGCTCTACCGCCGCGACCTGCTGGAGCGATTCGATTCGTTTGCCTTCGCGCGGCGCGACCGCCAGCGCGGATCGCCGCGCGGGGTTGCTCCCTGGCGCGCGGCCGCACCCCCGCCGATGCCCGCACAGGCGCGAGACAGGCTGCGGCGGATCGGCAACGGGGATGGCCTGCTGGCCGCCGTCGTCGCCGGATTTATCGCGCGTCCGGCCTTTCTGGCACGCCATGCGGAGACGCTGGCGAAGGTCGATTCGCCCGACCGGGGCTTTGCCGCGACGATCGACGCGCTCATCGAAATTTCGGAACGCACGGAACCGCTTGAAACCGCTGCACTCCATACCATATTGGCCGAACGTCGGTTGAAGGTTCCGCAACCTTCCGATTATGCCGGAATGCGGTTCGGTTTTCTGGAGGCCGGCAGCGGAAGCGGGGGCGATGAACTTGCCGAAGCGCTCTCCCTGCTGGTTGAAAGACCGGCTATCGAGGCGGCGCTGGCAGAAGCGACACGGCGCTTCGAACAGGAACTTTCAGACGAGGCCTTTGCCGAACAGCAAAGGCTTCGTGAACGAAAGCTGGCCTTCGAGGCCCGCTTGAGGCAAATGGCAAGCTCCCGCGCGGGGCAGGAATAGGTAAAACAGACGAGCGATGGCTTCGACCACCAACGAAACCGATAGCGGCGATGCTCCGCTGATCGACCTCAACGATGCTTCGATCAAGAAGCTGATCGCCCGTGCGAAGCGCCGCGGCGTTATCACGGTCGATGAACTCAACGAGGCTCTGCCCTCCGACCAGATGAGCCCCGACCAGATCGAGGACATCATGGCCGCCATCTCCGAGATGGGCGTCAACATCGTCGAATCCGACGAGGACGCGAACGATCAGGAGGATCAGGGGCCGGAAGAGATCGACGAATCGAACGACGACGACAGCGGCGGCAGCCCCAAGCCGCAGGTCGAGACCAAGAAAAAGGAAACGGTCGAACGGACCGACGACCCGGTGCGCATGTACCTGCGCGAGATGGGCGCGGTCGAACTGCTCAGCCGCGAAGGCGAAATCGCGATCGCCAAGCGTATTGAGGCCGGGCGCGACACGATGATCATGGGCCTGTGCGAAAGCCCGATCACCTTCCACGCCATCATCCTGTGGTCCGAGGCGCTGAACAACGGCGAAATGCAGCTGCGCGAGATCCTCGATCTCGACGCCATGCTGTCGAAGGAGCCTGCGCCCGAAAACCTTTCGGATGACGAGGAAGGCGAAGACGACGGCGAGATTTCCGAAAAGACGGCCGGCCCTTCCTACAAGGAAGAGGACGACGTCGAAGAGGAAGAGTCCGAGGAAGACGACGAAGACGGCCTGCGCGAACGGCGCACCCGCCAGACGGAGGACGACGACGAGGACAACACCCTCTCGCTCGCCCAGATGGAGGCGGCGCTGAAGCCCGAAGCGCTTGAGAAGTTCGCGACGATTACGGACCTTTTCCGCAAGTTCGAAAAGATCCAGGCCGCGCGCCTCGACGCGCTGGGCGCGGGCAACCCGTTCCCGCCGGCCAAGGAAAAGCAGTACCAGCAGCTGCGCGAAGACCTTACCGCGCAGGTGGAAAGCGTGCAGTTCCACGCGACCAAGATCGAATTCCTGGTCGACAACCTCTATGCCTTCAACCGCCGGCTGACCGCGCTGGGCGGCCAGATGCTTCGCCTTGCCGAGCGCTACAAGGTGTCTCGCAAGGATTTCCTTGAAAGCTACATCGGCAACGAGCTGGATGAAAACTGGCTCCAGGCGCAAAGCGGCAAGGACAAGAAGTGGGCCGCGTTTGCCGACGCCGAAGTCGAAGCGGTTGAACGCATCCGCGCCGAAATCGCCGACATCGCGGCCGCCACCGGCATGTCGCTGGGCGAATTCCGCCGCATCGTGAACATGGTCCAGAAGGGCGAACGCGAAGCGCGCATCGCCAAGAAGGAAATGGTCGAGGCGAACCTGCGGCTCGTGATCTCGATCGCCAAGAAATACACCAATCGCGGTTTGCAGTTCCTTGATCTTATTCAGGAAGGCAACATTGGCCTGATGAAGGCGGTCGACAAGTTCGAATACCGCCGCGGTTACAAGTTCAGCACGTATGCGACGTGGTGGATCAGGCAGGCGATCACCCGCTCGATTGCCGACCAGGCGCGCACCATTCGCATCCCGGTGCACATGATCGAAACGATCAACAAGCTGGTGCGCACATCCCGCCAGTTCCTGCACGAGCAAGGGCGTGAGCCCACGCCGGAGGAAATGGCCGAACGGCTTTCGATGCCGCTCGAAAAGGTGCGCAAGGTGATGAAGATCGCCAAGGAGCCGATCTCCCTCGAAACGCCGATCGGCGACGAGGAAGACAGCCATCTGGGCGATTTCATCGAGGACAAGAACGCGATTATCCCGGTGGACGCGGCGATCCAGTCGAACCTCAAGGAAACGGTCACGCGCGTGCTGGCCAGCCTTACCCCGCGCGAGGAGCGCGTGCTGCGCATGCGCTTCGGCATCGGCATGAATACCGATCACACGCTTGAGGAAGTGGGCCAGCAGTTCTCCGTTACCCGCGAACGCATCCGCCAGATCGAGGCGAAGGCGCTGCGCAAGCTCAAGCACCCGAGCCGCAGCCGCAAGATGCGCAGCTTCCTCGACCAGTAAAGCACGCTGCCAACACGAAATCAGCCAACACGAAATCAGGAGGGGCGCCGGCGATGCTGGCGCCCCTTTTCATTGCGCAGCGTCGATATCAGTGATCCGAACTGTAGACCGCGACAGTTGGCGCAATCGGGTCGAGGCGCACCCACAAGGCGATGCCCGCTGCCGCAAACAGCAGGATCGCGCTGAAGAATGTCGCCCTGCCGCTTGCCGTGATCCGCACCAGCGGCCAGGCAAGGGCGGATGAAAGCGCCAGCGGCACCACGGCGGCAAACGGCATGACCGGTCCCACCGCCTGCATCGCCAGATGCCCCAGCGTCAGCATATAGCCGATACCGATCATTGCGGCGGCGCTACCGGCCAGCGTTCCCGCCAACTTTCCCAGCCGGGATGCCGCGAGCGCCATCCCTCCCAGCAACAGTGGCACAAGGATCGGATATGCCGCCGTCGGCGCCAGCGCTTGTGCCACCGCCCCAAGCGCGAGCAGCGGTATGGCGGCACCGATCGCGAATCCCGGTGTCGTTTCTTCGCGGCGGATTCCCGTCCAGCCGGTCACCAGCGTCCACACGGCAGCGCATATCAGCAGGGCCTGTGCTTCAAGGCGCGGGATGGCGGCCAGTCGGTCATAATAATTGACGTTCGGCCCCGCGCCCGAAAGCAGGTTGAACAGCCACAGGGCCACGCCCGCCCCGGCGACGAGCAGCAGCAGCGAGGCGAATCCGCGACCCAAGGCGCCAGCCCGCGTGCGCTTCCAGCCCCCGATGGCATAGCCGGCAATGGCCAGCCCCAGGATCGCCCATCCGAATGCTGCCGCGTAATGCACGAAAACCAGACCGAACAGGTCGAAGAAGACAAGGTCGGGCGCCCTGCCCGGCAGCTTTTGCGCCGAAAGCAGGCCGCGCGCGATATCCAGCACCTGCCGCCCCATGTCCTGCATCGCCCCCTGGTCCAGTGCCGCGGGCGTCGCGGCGGGCGAATGATAGAGTTGCGGCCTGCCGATGAATGCGAAGTTGAATCCGGGAAGCCCGACGGCCTTCGATTCGGTCATGTCGGTATCGTTGGGCAGCACCTTGTAGACGAACACGCTCAACGAACTGGCCACCGGGCGATGCACGCTTCGCGCGAACAGGCGCATCATCACGCCGTTATCCTCGCCCGTCTCGAACATCGAGGTGCGCCCGCCCCCGCCGCGCGCCTCGGTATTTACGACCACGCCCACCTTCTTGCGCAAAGGATCTGCGCTGAAGAAACCGTGCGCGCCGTCCAGCCCCAGTTCCTCGCCATCGGTGAACAGCACCATCAGCGTGCGCCTTGGCCGCCCCTGCGAAAGAATCGCGCGCGACGCTTCCAGCACGGAGGCAACGCCCGCGCCATCGTCCGCAGCGGCGGGAGACCCCCAAACACTGTCGTAATGCGCCATCAGCAGAACCGCGGGCATCGCGGGATCGGTGCCCGGATAGGTCGCGACGATATTGACGAGTCGCGGGGAGGGAACGGCTTTGCCGCCCTGCCGGTCCACCGCCTTGCGTCCCGTTGCGGTCAACGGCACGGGGTGCGTGACGACATGGAAGCCCAGGCTTTCCAGACGCTTGACCAGGTATCCGCGGATGCGCTCGTGGTCCGCGCTTCCGGCCGGGTGTGGGACGCGACCGATCGCCTCGATATCCGCCATGGCGCGGCCCGCCGAAAATTCGCGCGGTGGAGCGTTGGCCGGGAGCGGTCCGGGCGGAGTCGTCCCTATGACCGCAAGCGCAAACGCACCGCACAACGCAATCAGAAACGCGAACCAGTTACGCATGTCGAATGTCCCCCTCGCCCCTCGCTGCACCCCCCGCGTAGGGCCAAGGCGCGCGTTTGGCGAGAGCAATGCCGGCCCGTCCACAGGGCGGGCAACCGCAATGCGGTCGAAAGTGGCAGGGTAGGCCTGCCCAAGACTCGCCATATGACGAAGTCGCGACTAAGGGGTGCCCAACGATTCCCCGTGCAGGACAGGCCCACGCTCATGCGCATTGCCATTGCATCCGACCACGCCGCGTTCGACCTCAAGGCCGAACTGCGCGAATACCTTATCGAACTGGGGCACGAGGTCGCCGACCTTGGGCCGGAAACCGCCGACCGGGTGGACTATCCCGATTTCGGATACAAGCTCGCCTCGGTCGTCGCAGATGGCACCGCGCAATTCGGCGTTGCCCTGTGCGGTTCCGGCATCGGCATCTCCATGGCGGTCAACCGCGATCCCGCCTTGCGCTGCGCGCTGGTTTCCGAACCGCTTTCCGCGTCGCTCGCGCGTGAGCACAACGATGCCAACTGCATCGCCATGGGCGCGCGGCTGATCGGGCTGGATATGGCCAAGGCGTGTCTCGATGCGTTCCTGAGCACTGAATTCGGCGGCGGACGCCATGCCGGCCGCGTTGAAAAGCTTTCCCACCCCGCAATCTCGCAGGAGACCGCCCGATGAGCACCGCCGCAGCCTCACAAAAGGTCCGTTCCTCGGGATTCTTCACGTCTCACCTGGCGGACGTCGATCCAGAGGTGCACGCGGCGATCCGGGGCGAGCTGAAGCGCCAGCAGACCAAGATAGAGCTGATCGCCAGCGAGAACATCACCAGCCTTGCGGTGCTGGAAGCGACCGGTTCGGTTTTCACCAACAAGTATGCCGAAGGCTATCCGGGCAAGCGCTATTACGGCGGCTGCGAATATGCCGACGTGGTAGAGACGCTGGCGATCGAGCGCGCGAAGAAGCTGTTCGGCTGCAATTTCGCCAACGTCCAGCCCAATTCGGGCAGCCAGATGAACCAGGCGGTGTTCCTTGCCCTGCTTGAACCGGGCGACACCTTCATGGGGCTGGACCTGAACTCTGGCGGACACCTGACGCACGGATCGCCCGTGAACATGAGCGGCAAGTGGTTCAATCCCGTGCCCTATGGCGTGCGCCCTGACGACCACCTGATCGACATGGACGATGTTGCCCGCCTTGCCCGCGAACACAAGCCGAAGCTGATCATCGCCGGCGGCACCGCCTATTCGCGCATCTGGGACTTCCCGCGCTTCCGCGAGATCGCGGACGAGGTCGGCGCGTGGCTGCTGGTCGATATGTCACACTTTTCGGGCCTTGTGGCGGGCGGCGCGCATCCTTCGCCCTTCCCCCACGCGCATGTGGTGACCACCACCACGCACAAGAGCCTGCGCGGGCCGCGTTCGGGCGTGATCCTTACCGATGACGAGGCGCTGGCCAAGAAGCTCAACAGTGCGGTTTTCCCGGGGATGCAGGGCGGCCCTCTGGTTCATGTAATCGCAGCCAAGGCGGTGGCGTTCGGCGAAGCGCTGAAGCCCGAATTCAAGGCCTATGCCCAGCAGATCGTCGATAACGCGCGGGCGCTTGCCTCCAGCCTTCAGGAACAGGGGCTGGCCATCGTTTCGGGCGGTACGGACAACCACCTCATGCTGGTTGACCTTACGGCGAAGGACGTGACCGGCAAGGCGGCCGAAAAGGGCCTCGATCGCGCCTGGCTGACCTGCAACAAGAACGGCATCCCGTTCGATACGCGCTCACCATTCGTTACCTCCGGCATCCGTCTCGGCACGCCCGCAGGCACGACGCGCGGATTCGGCACGGCCGAATTCCGCACCATCGGTGAGCTGATCGCCGAAGTAGTCGACGGAATGTCGAGAAACGGCGACGAAGGCGATGGCCAGGTCGAACAGCGCGTGCGAGACCGGGTGGCGGACCTTTGTGACCGCTTCCCGATCTATCCGGAGATGTGAATATGAACGACCGCGAACCCGATCTTGCCGCCCGCGCCATGGATGAAGCCAAGGCGATGGCAAAGGAAGGCATGGGGCACCCCAGCACCAGGCCTGTGCTGATCGGAACCGCGGTGGGTGCCGTTGCGGGCGCCCTGCTCCCGGTGGTTTCGGTGCCGCTCGGCATGGTTGCCGGCGCGGGGTTCGCGTTCTGGCAGAGGATCAAGCGATAAACGATGCGTTGCCCGTTCTGCGCCCATGAAAACAGCCAGGTAAAGGATAGCCGGCCCAGCGAAGACAACGCGGCCATCCGGCGGCGGCGGCAATGCGAAAGCTGCGGCGCGCGCTTTACCACGTTCGAACGCGTGCAGTTGCGCGAAGTGATGGTTCTGAAAAGCGGCGAAAAGCGCGAACCTTTCAACCGCGCCAAGATCGAGAACAGCGTAACGCTGGCCTGCCGCAAGCGCGGAATCGCGCAGGAACGGCTCGACCAGCTGATTTCGGGCATCCAGCGTCAGATCGAGACGATGGGCGAAGGCGAGGTCCGCGCCCAGGCGATCGGTGAAATGGTGATGGAGGGGCTGCGCCAGCTCGACAGCGTGGCCTATATCCGTTTCGCCAGCGTCTATCGCGACTTCACCGAAGCGCGCGATTTCGAGGAATTTGCAAGCTCCGTTCGCGAGGTCGGCGGATCTTGAACCCGGCGCCGGTCATCGTGCTGGTGCGGCCGCAGCTTGGCGAGAATATCGGCAAGGCGGCCCGGGCCATGCTCAATTTCGGGCTGACCGAAATGCGGCTGGTCACGCCGCGTGACGGATGGCCTAATCCATCGGCCGGTCCCGCCGCATCGGGTGCGGATATCGTGCTGGAAAACGCGCGGGTGTTCGAAAGCGTGGCCGATGCGGTTGCGGATTGTGCCCACGTCTATGCCACCACCGTGCGCAAACGCGGCGTTACGAAGCCGGTCCAGACGCCGGAGGAAGCGGCGCGCGCGATCTCCACCCAACCCGGGCGAAGCGCATTCCTGTTCGGGCCTGAGCGGTCGGGGCTCGAAACGGACGACGTCGCGCTTGCAAGAACGATTGTGACGGTGCCGATCAATCCCGAATTCGGATCGTTGAACCTGGCCCAGGCGGTGATCCTCTGTGCCTATGAATGGTCAAAACATGCCGCGCTTGCGCAGCCGACGGTGGAAGACCTTCTTCCCCCTGCCCCGCAGGACGAGTTTGAAGGGATGTTCGAACAGCTTTGCAAGCTGCTGGAACCAAAAGGCTATTTTCTTCCGGAAAGCCGTGCCGCATCCACTCGTCGCACCTTGCGCACGATGCTGACCAAGCCGGCCTGGAACCATCTTGAAATCCGCACCCTGCGCGGTGTGCTGTCCGCCATGGCGCGCGGACCGAAGGAATAGACCTCCGCCTATTCCCCGGACGAGCGCAGCCGTTCCCAGGCCTGGCGTTCATACGCCATCGATGCGTCCACCAGCCTGTCCCAGAAATCGCCGACCAGACCGACGGGCACCCCCTGTTCGAATGCCGCGCGCCGGGCGGACATCACGTGGGCGCGGTGGGGCGCCTCATCCGCGATGGCGCTGTGATCCTGCTTGAAGCGTGCAGCGGCCCGCATATAGGCGAACCGCCGCGACAATTGCGCGATGATTTCGCGGTCGATCTGCTCTACGCCCGCCGTCACATCGGCAAGGCTCTGGCAGTCCTCCGGCTCGGGCGCCCCCATGCTCATCGGGCCAGTTTATCGCGATTGTTTGCGCCTTGCTATGCCCCCTGCGCTTGACAAATCCGGCAATGGCGCTAGTTGCGCGCCTTCACTTCGAACCCGCCATTGCGGCGGACAACGTTCGATTGGCCCCGCACCCCGGTGAAGCGGTGGCCGCGTCCGGAAACGGTCCGGACGGTGCGATGCCGGGTTCAAGCGGGGCGAATCGTCGCCCGGCCAGCAAATTGGAGGCATGCGCCATGTCGAAGCGCAAGGCATCGAAGTACAAGATTGACCGCCGTCTGGGCGAAAACATCTGGGGCCGCCCGAAAAGCTCGGTCAACAACCGCAGCTATGGCCCCGGCCAGCACGGCCAGCGCCGCAAGAGCAAGCTTTCGGACTTCGGCATCCAGCTGCGCGCCAAGCAGAAGCTCAAGGGCTATTACGGCGACGTGACGGAAAAGCAGTTCAAGCGCAC
This sequence comes from Novosphingobium sp. ZN18A2, assembly GCF_036784765.1. Lineage (NCBI taxonomy): Bacteria > Pseudomonadati > Pseudomonadota > Alphaproteobacteria > Sphingomonadales > Sphingomonadaceae > Novosphingobium > Novosphingobium sp. ZN18A2. The sequence continues at coordinate 1,982,759 of NZ_CP136651.1, forward strand.
CTACCAGGAAGCGTCGAAGATGAAGGGCGATACGGGCCAGAACCTGATCGGCCTGCTCGAACAGCGCCTGGACATGGTTGTGTATCGCGCCAAGTTCGCGCCGACGATCTTCGCTGCCCGCCAGATCGTTTCGCACGGCCACATCCGCGTGAACGGCGTGAAGTGCAACATCGCCAGCCGCCGCGTGCGTCCGGGTGACATCGTCAGCCTGGGCAACAAGGCCAAGGAAATGGCGCTGGTTATCGAAGCGCAGTCGCTGGCGGAGCGCGAGATTCCGGAATACGTGGCGACCGACGGTACCGACAAGGTCACCTTCGTGCGCGTCCCGACGCTGGACGAAGTGCCCTATCCGGTGAAAATGGAACCGAACCTGGTCGTCGAATTCTATTCGCGCTGATCGGTTCGACCGGAACGAAATTGCAAAAGGCGGGGTGTTTGCCCCGCCTTTTTCTTTGGCCGGTCGTCATGGAAGCGTCAGGGCGGCGCTACCGGCGTTGGTAATCGCGCCGGAAATCGCTTGCGAAGGCGGCAAAGCGGTCGTCCGCAATCGCATCGCGCATCGCCTGCATCAGTTGCTGATAGAACCACAGGTTGTGCTCGGTCAGCAACATGGCGCCCAGGATCTCGCCCGACTTGTGCAGGTGGTGGATATAGGCGCGCGAATATCTGGCGCAGGTGGGGCAGGCGCAGCGATCGTCAATCGGGTCCAGATTTTCGGCGTGTTTTGCGTTGCGCATGTTCAGCGTGCCGTTCCACGTAAACGCCTGCGCGGTCCGGCCCGAGCGTGTCGGAAGAACGCAATCGAACATGTCCACGCCGCGTTCCACCGCGCCGACAAGATCATCGGGCTTGCCAACGCCCATCAGGTATCGCGGACGGTCGGCGGGCAACTGGCCGGGCGCGAAGTCCAGCGTTGCGAACATCGCTTCCTGCCCCTCTCCCACGGCAAGCCCGCCGATCGCATACCCGTCAAACCCGACCTCCGCGAGCTTGACGGCGCTTTCTCCGCGCAATTGCTCGTCCAGCGCACCCTGCTGGATACCGAATAGGGCGGCGCGCGCCGCGTGCTCTCCGCCCGCGTCGAATGCGTCGCGGCTTCGTTTCGCCCATCGCATGGACATTTCCATCGACCGCGCGATCTCGTCGCGCGGGCGGTCTGCGCGCGGGCATTCGTCAAAGGCCATGACGATATCCGAACCGAGCAATCGCTGGATCTCCATCGATCGTTCGGGGCTCAGCATATGCCGCGACCCGTCAAGATGGCTGGCGAAGGTCACGCCGTCCTCGGTGATCTTGCGCAAGTCCGCCAGGCTCATCACCTGGTATCCGCCGCTGTCCGTCAGGATCGGCCGGTCCCAACCCATGAACCTGTGCAGACCGCCAAGCCGCGCGATGCGTTCCGCGCCGGGACGCAGCATCAGGTGATAGGTATTGCCAAGGATGATGTCCGCGCCCGATGCGCGCACATCCTCTACCTTCATGGCCTTGACCGTGGCGGCTGTGCCCACCGGCATGAAAGCCGGCGTGCGGATATCGCCGCGCATCATCGAAATGGTGCCGGTGCGCGCCTTGCCGGACGTCGCGTGGATCGAGAACGAGAAACGGGTGGTCATACGTCCGCCCGCCCCTAGCCGCAGCCTGGCCATTCGTCGAGATCAGCCGATACCGAATATGCCTTGCAAATGGACCGGCGCCAGTATGGCCGGAGCCGGTCCGCAATCGACTCTGTCCGGAACGCATGGTCCGGTTGTTCTGCGGCGCCTTTCACGGCAGCAGCAGGCTGGCGTCACCATAGCTGTAGAAGCGGTAGGCATTGACGATTGCGTGCGCATAGGCGGCCTGCATCCGCTCCAGCCCCATCAGCGCGCTGACCAGCATGAACAGCGTGGATCGCGGCAAGTGGAAGTTGGTCATCAAGCCGTCGATCGCGCGGAAGGTATAGCCCGGCGTGATGAAGATCGACGTATCGCCTTCAAACGGGCGGATCACCTTGTCTTCGCCTGCCGCGCTTTCCAGCACGCGCAGGCTGGTTGTGCCCACAGCGATCACGCGATTTCCGGCAGAGCGCGCCGCGTTGAGCCGCGCGGCGACGTCAGCGTCAATCCGCCCCCATTCCGCATGCATGGCATGGTCCGTGGTGTCATCTGCCTTTACGGGCAGGAACGTGCCCGCACCGACATGCAGGGTAAGCGTTTCGTGCCCGATCCCGGCATTTTCCAGCGCCTGCATCAGGCGCGGCGTGAAATGGAGCGCGGCCGTGGGGGCGGCCACGGCGCCTTCCTTTTGCGCGAACATCGTCTGGTAATCGCTGCGGTCGGCCTCGTCCGTGCCGCGCTTGCCCGCGATATAGGGCGGAAGCGGCATCTGCCCCGCCCGTTCCAGCAGGACTTCGACCGGCTCTTCGCCTTCGAACGCGAACATCCAGCTTCCGTCCGCAAGCCGATTTTCCGCGATGGCGGATACGCCTTGCGGAAATTCCACGCGGTCCCCTTCGCGCAGGCGCTTCGCATTGCGGACGAATGCCTGCCAGCGACGCAAGTCGACACGCTTGTGCAGCGTTGCCCCTATCCGCGCCTCGCCGCGTCGGCCTTCCAGTTGCGCCGGGATAACGCGGGTGTCGTTGAACACCAGGATATCGCCCGGCCGAAGCACATCGGGCAGGTCACGAACCGTCCGGTCGGCGAACGGCGCGCTCCCTTCGGCCACCAGCATGCGCGCGCAATCGCGCGGGCGGGCGGGCCGCAGGGCAATCCGCTCGGCAGGAAGGTCGAAATCGAAAAGGTCAACGCGCATGGGCGCGCCGATAGCGCAACAATCCGCTCAGTTCGAGAGCGGCTTGTCGAGCATGTCGGGGGTAACCGTCTCTTCCGGCGCCGCTGCCTTCGGCGCAGGCGGCGCCTTGTGGTCGCTGGCGATCGACGCCTGCAGGATGCGCGTCGGGTTGGCCGGCGGTTCGCCCCGCGCAATGGCATCGACATATTGCATGCCCGAGATCACGCGCCCGAAGTTGGTGTATTTGTGGTCCAGCCCGAAGCGCGGATAGAACATGATGAAGAACTGGCTATTCGCCGAATTCGGATCATCGGTACGCGCCATCGAAACCGAGCCGCGCAAGTGCGGCGCTCCGTTGAATTCCGCCTGAAGATCGGGAAGTTTCGAACCGCCCTGCCCCGTGCCGGTGGGGTCGCCGGTCTGTGCCATGAACCCGTCGATCACGCGGTGGAATATTATGCCGTCATAAAAGCCCTGACGGGTCAGCGTCTTGATTCGCTCCACCGTCCTGGGCGCCCACTTGGGTTCAAGCCTGATCGCGACGCGCCCACCGTCGGACAGATCGAGCAGAAGGATGTTTTCGGGATCGTCCTTCATGTTGAAGTCGACGTGCCAGAAATCGGTCGTTGCAGCCGTGGGACGCGGCGCCTCTGCCGGTGCAGCCGCGGCCGGGGCTGCGGCATCACTGGCAGGGGGGCTGGCGGCCGGGCTGGCAGCGGGTTGCGCGGCCGCTGGCGCGCTGTCCTGCGCCATCGCCGGCGTTGCGGTGAAGGCGGCAAATGCAAGAACGGCAGGGCCGATTGCAGCAAGGAAACGCGTCAGCATCGGGGACTTTCCATTTTTCATGTCGCAGGCGCGGATAGGGCGGTCACGCTGTCCTTGCAATGAACGATTGTAGCGGCCAGGGCCCGCCGCCGGGATAGTCAGTAATCGCCCAGGCGGCCGATCCTATCCACCCGTGAAATCACATCTTCGCGCACGGTGGGCGTCACGAAGTCTTCGATCTCCCCGCCGAACATGGCGATTTCCTTTACCAGCTTGGATGCGATGGGTTGCAGGCTGACATCCGCCATCAGGAAGACCGTTTCGATCCGGTCGTTCAACTGCTGGTTCATTCCGGCCATCTGGTATTCGTACTCGAAGTCGGCAACGGCGCGCAGGCCGCGCACGATAACGGTCGCGCCCTCGCGCTCGGCGAAGTTCATCAAAAGCGCGTTGAATCCGATGACGTCGACATTGTCGATCCCCTGGCTGGCGATCTCCCGCTTGACCATCGCAATCCGCTCGTCCGGCGTAAACATCGGATTTTTCGAAGGATTGGTGGTTACGCCGATGATCAGCCGATCCACCAGCTTTGCGCCACGCCGGATGATGTCGATATGCCCAAGCGTGATCGGGTCGAACGTCCCGGGATAGACTCCGATACGTTCCCGACCATTGTGATCTGGCATGTCAGCGATCCCTTTCAACGATAAAGCGCGCCAGTGCGCGCAGCAGGTCGGCCTTCGGGCCGTAGGATGCGAGATGGGCAATGGCCTGGTCGACCAGCATGTGCGCCTGCTCTCGCGCGCGGTCGAGGCCAAGGAGCGTCAGGAACGTCTCTTTCCCCTGCGCTTCGTCCTTGCGAAGGGCCTTGCCGGCCAGTTCCTCGTCCCCCTCTGCATCGAGAAGGTCATCCACGATCTGGAAGGCAAGGCCGATATCGCGGGCATAACCGCGAAGGTGGGTCCGCCCTTCCGGCGGCAGATGGCCCAGGATGGCCCCCATTTCGACCGCCGCGCCAAGCAGCGCCCCGGTCTTGAGTTGTTGCAGCCGGGTGACGGTTGGCAAATCGAAGCTGGCGGTTTCCGCGACGATATCCATCATCTGCCCGCCGGCCATGCCGCCCGCGCCCGATGCACCGGCAAGTGTGCGGACAAGTTCCACGCGCACGAACGGATCGCCGGTTGTCGCCGGGTCCGCCAGCACTTCGAAGGCGAAGGCATGAAGCGCGTCGCCGGTAAGCACGGCGGTTGCTTCGTCGAAGGCGATGTGCGTGGTCGGCTTGCCGTGGCGCAGGGCATCGTCGTCCATGCAAGGGAGATCGTCATGCACCAGCGAATAGCAGTGGATCGCCTCAAGCGCGGTGGCGGCACGGACAGCAGCATCGCGATCGACGCCGTAAAGCGCGGCCGTTGCCGTCAGCAAGAGCGGGCGAACGCGCTTTCCGCCTCCGATCGCTGCATAGCGCATCCCTTCCACCAGCTTGCGCCGCGGATCGTCGGGCAAGGGCAGCAATGCATCGAAGCTCGCGTCGATCTCACGCGCGATCGTTTCGAGCGCGGGTTTCAGCAAAGCGTCCGAAGGCGCGGTTTCGGCCACGCTCAAGCGCCTGCCGGGCTCTCGTCGAACGGGCGCGTTCCACTTGCGTTTCCGTCCCGGTCCGCAACGATCGCTTCTATCCTCGCCTGCGCGGAATCGAGCCGCTTCTGGCAATGCTGGCGAAGCGCGTCTCCGCGTTCGTACAGGCCGATCGACTGGTCGAGCGGCACGTCCCCGCTTTCCAGCTTGCGAACGACATCCTCTAGCTCCCTCAGCGCATCCTCGAACGAGAGCGCATCGATATCAGGCTGGGTCTCCATGAGTGCGAGCATTGACGGCGCGGACGCCAAGGGTCAAGCAGGGAGCATAAGGGGAGAGGGGCAAATGCATCCGATTGTCGTTTCTTTCGCGGCCCGGCCGGGCCACGCAGATCGCATCGCGGGCTGAACGACGATGTTCATCGGACACTGGGCCCCTGCCCTCGCCGCCGCAACGAGCCGCCGCGCCCCGAAACTGGGCACACTGTTCATCGCCGCCCAGCTTGTCGACTGGCTGTTTTTCGCGTTCCTGCTGCTTGGCATAGAGCATATGCGGTTCTCGCCCGGCATCACCGCGATGAACCCGATGGACCTTTATGACATGCCCTATACCCACAGCCTGCTGGGCAGCCTTTTCTGGTCAGTGCTGTTCGCGGGACTCGTCTGGGCCGTCATGAAAGACAGCGTTGCGGCCGTCATCGCCGGTGCGGTCGTCTTCTCGCACTGGTTGCTGGACCTGCTTGTGCACACCCGCGACCTGACCATCGCCGGATCTCCGCCCAAGTTCGGGTTCGGCCTGTGGAACCATCCGGCCGTAGAAATGCCGCTGGAAGTGGGGATCACGTTGCTGGCGCTGTGGTTCTACTGGCGCACGATGAAGCCATCCACCTTGCGCGTGCTTGTGCTGGCGGCGGTGCTCCTGCTTCTCCAGGCGGTCAACTGGTTCGGCGGCGCGGCAAGCGAGGTGAGGCCGGGGACTAGCTATCTGGCGTTCTTTGCCTATGGCCTTGCCACGCTCACCGCGTGGTGGGTGGGGAAAAGCGCCCCGGCGCGCGCGCGACAGGACGGCCGCGTAAACGCATAAACGGCCTAGCCGCGCGCGCGACACGCGGCTAAAGGCGCGGGCATGAGCGATATCAACCCGGAAGTCGTCGCCGCGCATGGCCTGTCCGAAGAAGAATACGGGCACGTCCTTCACGCCCTTGGCCGTGAGCCGAACCTTGTAGAACTGGGCATTTTTTCGGTCATGTGGTCCGAGCATTGTTCCTACAAATCGAGCCGAATCCACCTGAAGAAGCTGCCGACAGAGGCGCCGTGGGTAATCTGCGGCCCTGGCGAGAACGCGGGCGTCATCGACATCGGCGATGGGCCTGACGGCCGGAAGCTGGCGGCCATCTTCAAGATGGAGAGCCACAACCACCCCAGCTATATCGAACCCTATCAGGGCGCGGCGACGGGTGTGGGCGGCATCCTGCGCGACGTGTTCACGATGGGCGCGCGTCCCGTCGCCAACATGAACGCGCTCCGCTTCGGACGGCCCGATCATCCCAAGATGAAGCACCTGGTGCAGGGCGTGGTCGCGGGAATCGGGGGATACGGCAACTGCGTGGGCGTGCCGACGGTGGGCGGCGAAACGAATTTCGATCCGGCTTACGACGGCAACATCCTTGTCAACGCGATGACGGTGGGCGTCGCCGATGCGGACAAGATATTCTATTCGGCGGCGACGGGCGTCGGAAACCCGATCGTCTATGTCGGTTCAAAGACCGGGCGCGACGGCATCCACGGCGCGACGATGGCCAGCGCCGACTTTGGCGAGGATGCCGAGGAAAAGCGACCGACCGTTCAGGTGGGCGACCCCTTCACCGAAAAACTGCTGATCGAAGCCTGCCTTGAACTGATGGCGACCGACGCGATCGTTGCGATCCAGGACATGGGTGCGGCCGGCCTCACCTCGTCCAGCGTGGAAATGGCCACCAACGGCAAGGCCGGCATCCGGCTAGACATGAACAAGGTGCCCTGCCGCGAAGAGGGGATGACACCCTACGAAATGATGCTCAGCGAAAGCCAGGAGCGGATGCTCATGGTGCTGAAGCCGGGCAAGGAAGCCATGGCAGAGGCGATTTTCCGCAAGTGGGAACTGGATTTCGCGATCATCGGCGAAGTCACCGATACGCAGCACATGGTGCTGGAATTCGATGGCGAGGTGGTTTGCGACATTCCGCTTGGCCCGCTTGCCGCCGATGCCCCGCTTTACGATCGCCCGGCGTTGAGCCGCGCGGATTACAAGAGCTGGGCAAAGGTTCCCGCTCTCAAAAACGTGCCCGAAAAGCCCGACATCCGCGCGGACCTGCTGAAGATGATGGCCTCCCCCGCCCTCGCCTCACGACGCTGGATCTGGGAGCAATACGATTCGCAGGTCGGTGCCGATACGCTTTCGAAGCCCGGTGGCGATGCGGCGGTGGTTCGCGTCCACGGCACGAAAAAGGCGCTGGCGATGAGCACGGATTGCACACCGCGCTATTGCTATGCCGACCCCTACGAAGGCGGGAAGCAGGCCGTTGCCGAAACCTGGCGCAACATCTGCGCGGTCGGCGCAAAGCCGCTGGCGATCACCAACTGCCTGAACTTCGCCAATCCGCAGCGGCCGGAAATCATGGCCCAGATCACCGGCTGCCTTGAAGGTATGGGCGATGCGTGCCGAGCGCTCGATTACCCGATCGTTTCCGGCAACGTCAGCCTCTATAACGAAAGCAAGGCCACCGGCGGCGGCAGTGCGATCCTGCCCACGCCCGCGATCGGCGGCGTCGGCGTGCTGGACGACATGGACAAGATGGCGACCATCGCCTTCAAGGACGGCGCGCAGAAAATCCTGCTGGTTGGCGCGGACCCGCGCGTTGTCCCCGAACTGGGCCAGTCCTTGTGGCTTGACGTTTGCCACGGAATTCGCGGCGGCCAGCCCCCGAAAGTCGATCTGAAGGCGGAGCGGCGGCATGGCGAATTCGTGCGCGAACTGATCGCCGGGGAAATCGTGACCGCCGCGCATGACGTATCGGACGGCGGAATCCTTGTCGCAGTTGCGGAAATGGCGCTTGCCGCGAATATCGGCGCGAGGCTGGAACTGCCTTCGTTCGAAGACCTGGTGGATGCGGAAAAGATCCGCCACGCATGGTCGCTCTTCGCAGAGAACCAGGGGCGCTACCTCGTCACCGAGCCGTTCGATTCGCACGTTGTCGAGAAAATGGCGCGCGAGCGGGATATCGGCTGCTGCTTCGTGGGATGGACCGGCGGCGATTCCATCGTGTTGAGCGTGGGCACCGAAGCCAACTACCCGGAGGTCAGCCTGTCCGACCTGCGCGAAGCGAACGAAAGCTTCTTCCGCGACTGGATGGAGGGATAGGCGAAACGCCGCTGCCGGTCAGGCGGCGGCGAGGTCTTCCTGCGCGCTGGCCGGCGCGAGCATATCGTAGGGGTCGATACCTTCCTGTCGCCAAACGCGATGGCATTCCCGGTACCAGTCGGGATCGGGAATGTTCAGCATTTGCCGCGCTTCGGCCAGGTCCATGGCCAGAAGGTCGCGGATCGACATACCCACCAGCGAGGGGCAGGCGACGCCGGTCTTGTGCGCCTGGCGAACCGCTCTCCACACCGGCGCGCTGGTCTTGCGCAGGCGTTTCATATGCGCGGCGCCCGCGTATCCCAGCAAGAGGTGTCCGTGGCTGGGGTTCTGTCCGTGCGTGAAGAGAAGCACGCACTGTTCGCCCAGCGCATCGCGGCCATAGCCGGTCAGCACGTGCATAAGGTCATGCGTGTCGCGCAGGCGATGCCCATACCACTGGATCAGGTCGGGATAGGTCGGCCGGTCCGCCTTTTCCGATTCCTCGACAAGGCCGGCCGCGCTCAGCCCTTCCCGCTCCATGAAATCGCAATAGGCGTGCGCCACCGATCCCGCAGGCAAACGGCGCAAGGCCGCGTGATCGTCAAGGATGGAGGGAAGATCCGCCTCGGTCGCGCGCAGATGCTCGCCCTGATCGCTCAACGCGAGGTCACGCACGCGGGGGATAAAGGTCTTTGATGGCAGCGCTTCGAATATCTTGAAAACTTCCGCCGTATTTTCCTTGTCCTTCAAAAGGATACGGAAATGATGCCACGCCTTCAGCGGCTCGTACTTGGGTTGCGGCCGCGATGGATCGCGCAGCGGCGTACCGTCACTGGCGCAGATGGCGCCTCTTGTCGCGGAATTCATAACACTGGCATCGGTCATCGCGGCGAGCCTTGCATCGGTTCGGAGGATCGGATTTGCCTCCAGTACTTACATATATGTCAATATAAGGTTTCAAACCGAAATGCAATGTGTCTCGCCGGTCAACCCGTCACCCATTCCGACTGCTGGATGCCGAGCAGCGAGAGGACGGATGTCAGGTCGCCGCGATCGATCCATCCGTCGGCGGCGGCCCGCGCCTTTGGCTTGGCGCGATAGGCAAGCCCGTAGGTCGCTTCCTGAAGCATGGGAATGTCGTTCGCGCCGTCGCCCGTGGCAAGGCTGACCGCCCCTTCTCCCAGTCGCGCGGCCTCTTCCAGCAGAACGCGCTTCTTTACAGAACTGTCGGTAATCCCCCCGACAAGGCCGCCGGTCAGCTTGCCGTCCTGCACCCCCAGGCGATTGCCCACCACGCGTTCGAAGCCGAGCTGTTCGGCCACCGGATCGGCGAACTGGTGAAAGCCGCCTGTTACCAGCACGGTAAGGCAGCCGCGCGCCTTCAACGTGGACACCAGCGTGCGCGCGCCGGGCATCGGCTCAATCCGTTCGGCAAGGCATTGCTGGATCGCCGATTCGTCCAGGTCGTGCAGCAGCATCACGCGTTCGCGCAGCGCGCTTTCGAAATCGAGTTCGCCCTGCATGGCGCGTTCGGTGATTGCCGCGATCTGCGGCTTGATCCCGGCGAAATCGGCCAGTTCGTCAATGCATTCGGCGGAGATCATCGTCGAATCCATATCCGACACGAACAGACGCGGCACTTCGATCGGCCGGTTGCTCAGCAACAGGTCGCTGGGGGCGAAGCATTCGTCCAGGATCGCGCGCACGCCAGCCGGATCGCCGTCCGCCAGTTCGATCTGGAGAACGTGCGAGCAGAATTCCAGCATCCCCGCGCCAGCGATGTTCCAGCCCTTTTGGGACAGGCGGGAAGCGGCCGTCGCAAGATTGTCTTCAAGCGTGGCCGGGTCTGCTATCAGCCGGGCAATGAGCACGAACGCGTCCTTTTCAAATGCAGCCGCCGCGCGGCCAAGGCTGGCGCTCATCGCAGGGCCGACCGCCAGCGGCAAGTCCGATCTTGCGGTGCGCCTTGCCCTTCTTGCGGCGGAGCGCGGGCAACAAGCCATCGTCATCAACGCCGACAGCGCGCAGGTCTATGCCGATCTTGCGGTATTGAGTGCGCGCCCGACGCAAGAGGACATGCGCGGGGTACCGCACCGGCTTTTCGGAACCTGGAACGGAGCGGTCGCCTGTTCTGCGGCGGATTGGGCCAACGCGGCCCGGCAGGAGATTACGGACGCCCATGCCGCGGGCGTGCTGCCCATTCTGGTGGGTGGCACCGGCCTATATATCCGCACGCTGCTTGAAGGGATCGCGCCCGTGCCGGAGATCGATCCGGCGATACGCGATCGGGTGCGGGCCATGCCGGTCGCCGATGCCTATGCCGCCCTGCAGGCGGAAGATGCCGAACGGGCCGGCAGGCTTGCCCCCAATGACGCTTCGCGCATCACGCGCGCGCTGGAGGTTGTCCGGTCAACCGGACATCCGCTGTCCTTCTGGCAGGAACGGCGCGAAGGCGGGATCGGCGGCATGGTCACTTTGCTGCCGCTTGTTTTGCTGCCCGATCGTGCATGGCTCTATGAAAGGTGCGACAGGCGCTTTTCCGCGATGTTCGAGGACGGGGCGGTCGAGGAAGCGGAAACCCTGCTTGCCCGCCAGCTCGATCCGGCGCTTCCGGTGACGCGCGCGATCGGGGTGCGAGAGATCGCCGCGATGCTGGCCGGAGAATTGTCGCGCGAAGACGCTGTCGCCGCCGGGCAGCAAGCCACGCGAAACTATGCGAAGCGGCAATATACCTGGCTCAGGCACCAGCTTCCGCACGAATGGCCACGAGCCGCATCGGAAAATGTCATTTCTGACGATCAAATTGTTTCATTATTTCAATTATAGAGGTTGACAGGATACTTTTCGTTCATTAGCAGCCCACCCAACCGTCCGGCTTGCCGGATGCCCGGAAGGGAGAGAACGGCCCGGCGCAGCCAGCCCTGCGCCGGGCCTATTGTTTCCGCGCGGGCACAGGCGCATGGGGCGGTGAGCACAAGAAGGAAGATTTGACGTGAAAAGCGAGCGCAGCGGCGCCGAGATCCTGGTCGAGACCCTGTGTGCCAAGGGAGTCGAATTCGTCTTCGGCTATCCCGGTGGCGCGGTCCTGCCGATCTATGACGCGTTGTTCGACGACAAGCGCATCCGCCATATCCTGGTCCGGCACGAGGCCGGCGCGGCCCACGCCGCCGAAGGATATGCCCGTTCGACCGGCAAGCCCGGCGTGGTGCTGGTCACGTCCGGCCCCGGCGCGACCAACGCGGTGACCGGGATCGCGGACGCCTTCATGGATTCGATCCCGATGGTGGTGATCACCGGCCAGGTGGCAACCGGCCTGATCGGCACCGACGCATTCCAGGAAGCCGATACGATCGGCATTACGCGGCACTGCACCAAGCACAATTACCTGGTGAAAAACCCGGAAGACCTTGCCGCCACGATCGACGAGGCGTTCCGTATCGCGACAGAGGGCCGGCCCGGCCCCGTTCTGGTCGATATTCCCAAGGACGTGCAGGTCGCGACCGCATTGCTGGATCTGGACGCGCTTGAAAAGCGCACCCGCTTCGCGCCGCAAACCGAAGGCGCGCCGGCCGAAATCGCGGACGCGGTCGCCATGATCTCCGCGGCGCAGGCGCCCGTGTTCTATACCGGCGGCGGCGTGATCAACTCCGGCCCCGAAGCGACACGGCTCCTGCGCGAATTGCAGGCGCTTACCGGCGCACCGGTCACGTCCACGCTGATGGGCCTTGGCGCCTTCCCCGCCGATCATCCCGCATGGCTGGGGATGCTGGGAATGCACGGCACATACGAAGCGAACCTGACGATGAACCGCGCCGATCTGGTCGTGTGCATCGGCGCGCGCTTTGACGACCGCGTGACCGGCCGGCTTGATGCGTTCTCGCCCGACAGCCGCAAGATCCACATCGATATAGACCGCGCCTCGATCAACAAGACGGTGCCTGTCGACCTGCCCATCGTGGGCGACTGCGCAACCGTGCTTGGCCAGTTGATCGCGGCGTGGAAGGCCAACGGATACGAAAAGGCAGACCTTACGGAATGGTATGCCCGCATCGACGGCTGGCGCGCGCGGCAGAGCCTTGCCTATCCGAAAAACGAAGCCGCGATCATGCCGCAACTGGCGATCGAACGCCTCTATGCGCTGACGAAGGATCGCGATCCGATCATCACCACGGAAGTGGGCCAGCACCAGATGTGGGCGGCACAGCACTTCCACTTCATGGGGCCGAACAGGTGGCTGACCAGCGGCGGGCTCGGCACGATGGGCTATGGCCTGCCGGCAGCCATCGGCGCGCAGCTTGGCAACCCCGATGCGCTGGTGATTGACGTTGCGGGCGAAGCCTCTATCCAGATGAACATCCAGGAACTGGGCACCGCCAGCCAGTACCGGTTGCCGGTCAAGGTGTTCATCCTCAACAACGAATTCATGGGCATGGTCCGCCAGTGGCAGGAACTGACCTATGAAAGCCGCTATTCCAATTCCTATTCGGACAGCCTGCCCGATTTCGTCAAGCTGGCCGAAGCCTATGGCTGGAAGGGCATTCGCATCGAACAGGAAGCGGACCTCGACGCCGGGATCAAGGCGATGATCGACCATCCGGGTCCGGTTATCGTGGATTGCCTTGTGGCCAAGGAAGCCAATTGCTTCCCGATGATTCCAAGCGGGGCTGCGCATACCGAAATGATGCTTTACGGCGACAGCGTTGCCGGAACGCTCGACGATGAAGCCAAGGCTCTGGTCTGAGGACACCCGAACAGTGATGAAGATCAAGGAGCAGGCATCGGAACGCCACGTGCTGGCGATTACCGTGGACAACGAAGCGGGCATTCTCGCACGGATCGCGGGCATGTTCACCGCGCGCGGTTACAACATCGACAGCCTTACCGTTGCCGATATCACGGAAAACCACGCGGTCAGCCGTATCACCATCGTCACCCACGGCCCGCCCTCGGTGATCGATCAGATCCACGCGCAGCTTGAACGGCTGGTGCCGGTCCACAAGGTGACAGACCTCACCGAAATCGGCCCTTATGTCGAGCGTGAGCTGGCGCTGGTGAAAGTCGCCGGCAAGGGCGAAACCCGCGTCGAGGCGCTGCGCCTGGCCGACGTGTTCCGCGCCAAGGTTGTCGACACGACGACAGAAAGCTTCGTTTTCGAATTGACCGGCGCGCCGGACAAGATCGACCGTTTCGTATCGCTGATGCGCGAGCTTGGCCTCGTCGAGGTCGGGCGCACCGGCGTTGTGGGCATGATCCGCGGCGCGGAATCGGTTTGAACCACACCACTCTCCAAGATGCCGGCAGGGTCCGGCGCAAGACATGAGCAAGGGACTAACATGAAGGTCTATTACGACGCCGACTGCGACCTCAACCTGGTAACCGACAAGAAGGTTGCCGTGCTCGGCTATGGCAGCCAGGGGCACGCCCACGCGCAGAACCTGCGCGATTCCGGCGTCAAGGACGTTGCCATCGCCCTCCGCCCCGGTTCGGGGAGCGCGAAGAAGGCGGAAGACGCCGGCTTCAAGGTCATGGCGAATGCCGATGCGGCCGCATGGGCCGACATCCTGATGATCCTGGCGCCCGACGAGTTCCAGGCCGAAATCTATGCGGCTGACATCCACGCCAACATGAAGCCCGGCGCGGCGCTGGCCTTCGCGCACGGCCTTAACGTCCACTTCGGCCTGATCGAGCCGCGCGACGACATCGACGTGATCATGATCGCGCCGAAAGGCCCCGGCCACACCGTGCGCAGCGAATATCAGCGCGGCGGCGGCGTGCCCTGCCTGATCGCGGTGGCGCAGGACGCAACCGGCAATGCGCACGACGTGGCCCTCGCCTATGCCAGCGGCGTTGGCGGCGGGCGTTCGGGCATCATCGAGACGAACTTCAAGGAAGAGTGCGAAACCGACCTGTTCGGTGAGCAGGCCGTGCTGTGCGGCGGCCTGTCGCACCTGATCATGGCGGGCTTCGAAACGCTGGTCGAAGCCGGTTACGCGCCGGAAATGGCCTATTTCGAATGCCTTCACGAGGTGAAGCTGATCGTCGACCTGATGTATGAAGGCGGCATCGCCAACATGCGTTATTCGATCTCGAACACCGCGGAATACGGCGATTACCACACCGGTCCGCGCATCATCACGGACGAGACCAAGGCCGAAATGAAGCGCGTGCTGGCAGACATCCAGCAGGGCAAGTTCGTCCAGCGCTTCATGACCGACATCAAGATGGGCTATCCCGAGATGAAGGCAAAGCGGAAGCTGCAGGCCGAACACCCGATCGAGCAGACCGGTGCCCAGCTTCGTGCGATGATGCCCTGGATCGGGGCGAACAAGCTGGTGGACAAGGCCAAGAACTGACCGACCGGCGGCCAAGAGCCGTCGACGATCGTAATGGAACCATAACGGAGTCTCCGGTATTGATCCAATTTGGAGGAATACCGGAGACCGTTCGTGGTTCGCAGTTTCGTCAATGCGGTGATGCTTGCAGCTGCGCTTGGCGCGTTGGCGGGGTGCGGGCAACGCAATGGTGGCGCGCCGGGACCGGACGCCTCTACCGTTACTGCCGCTTCCGTAACGCCGGACGCGAACGCTTCCTCCGCTTCCGCTGACGATCCATGCGGCGCCACGCGCGTCGAGAAATACATGAACCGGCGCGACGAACCGACCCTGCGCGCTGAGATCGCCGGGCTTTTTCCCGGAGAGACCATTCGCTGGATTCGTCCGGGCGAGGCTGTCACGCAGGACTATCTGCCCGGACGGCTCAACATCATCGTAAGCGAAGACAACCGGATAGACGCCATCCGCTGCGGCTGACGCCGTCGCGCTCCACCGCAAGGATCAGCGCATGGCGGCAAAAGCCTTGCGCAGTTCGGCGGTGAAAGCCCCCGGTTGCTCCCAGGCGGCGAAGTGGCCGCCCTGTTCCATGTCCCCCCAATGGACGAGATCGGGAAAGACCCGTTCGCACCATTTGCGCGCGGCGGGGATGATTTCCTTCGGAAAGGCGCTCACCGCCACGGGCATTTGAACCGTTTGCGGGGAAAAGCTCCCGAAGCTCTCCCAATAGAGCCTTGCGGACGATGCGCCGGTCGCGGGCAGCCAGTAAAGCATGATGTTGTCCAGAATGGCGTCGCGGCTCAAAGCCTCTTCGGGAGAACCGGCGTTGTCCGTCCACGCCCACATCTTTTCGTAAATCCACGCCGCGAGGCCGACCGGGGAATCGACGAGGCTGTAACCGATTGTCTGCGGGCGGGTGCGCTGCTGCGTGGAATAGCCCGAATCCCATTCCTGATAGTGTTGAAGCGCGGCAAGCGCGCGTTGCTCGTCAGGACCGGGCGCGGCAAGATCTTCCGGCTGCGGACGCGCAATCGGCATGGTCAGGTGGATGCCCGCACAGCCCGGCACCTTCTGGACGCCGATTGCGGTCGTCACCGCCGAGCCCCAGTCGCCGCCCTGCGCAAACCACCGGGTATAGCCAAGCCGCTCCATCAGAACGCCCCACGCCCGAGCTATCCGCTCTACCCCCCAGCCGGTGCCTTCGGGCTTGCCGGAAAAGCCGAATCCGGGAAGCGAGGGCATGACAAGGTGAAACGCGTCCTGCGCCCTTCCCCCATGTGCTTCGGGATCGGTCAGCGGCCCGATCACATCACGAAATTCGACCACGGAGCCGGGCCATCCATGCGTCATGACAAGAGGGGTGGCATTTTCCACCGGAGAACGGACGTGCAGGAAATGGATGTCCAGCCCGTCAATCCGGGTGATCGACTGCCCGCTTTCGTTCAGCCAGTCCTCGCACCGGCGCCATTCATAGTCCTTGCGCCAATAGCCGACGAGATCCTGCATCGCCTGCAGCGGCACGCCCTGCGACCAGTCGCCCACCGTTTCCTTCTCGGGCCAGCGCGCCATGTCGATGCGTCTTGCCAGGTCATCAAGCTGGCTCTGCCGGATTTCGATGCAAAGCGGTTTCACGTCTTCGGCCACGCACATCCTCCAAAATTGCCCGGTTCCAATATTGTCCGGAAAGGTCTTTCGTGCATCATGCCCGCGCAACGATCTTGCGTCGATGCCTCTTTCGGCTCCTGCAGGACTGGACATTCGCGCGCGAATTGATCATAGGCTCGCCGCATGACGATCCGGCTGGACCTTACCCTGCGACTTATCCGCCCTTGGGCGTGAGCTGACGCGTCGTATCCGCGGCGCGCACGGCGCCCAGGGGACCCGACGACCCGACAACGGCACCGCAGAATTCCAGAACCGAGATACAAAGCCATGACAATGCTCCGCGACCCTTCGGTGAAATACCGACCGTTTCCCCAGATCGCCCTGCCTGACCGGCAGTGGCCCACGCGCGTAATCGAAAAGGCGCCGCGCTGGCTTTCCACCGACATGCGCGACGGCAACCAGTCGTTGATCGACCCGATGGATGCCGAAAAGAAGAAGCGCTTCTTCGATCTGCTGGTGAAGGTCGGCCTCAAGGAAATCGAGGTCGGTTTCCCCAGCGCTGGCGCGACCGAGTTCGATTTCATTTCCGGCCTCGTCCGTTCGGGCAGCATTCCCGACGATGTGCTGGTGCAGGTGTTGACCCAGTCGCGCGAAGACCTGATCAAGACCTCGTTCGAAAGCCTTGAGGGCGCGCATGCGGCGATCGTCCATCTCTACAACGCGGTTTCGCCGCTGTGGCGTCAGGTGGTTTTCGGGCTGGAAAAGCCACAGATCAAGGATATCGCGGTCGGCGGCGCGAAGGTGCTGCGCGATCAGGCGGCGCGCTTCCCCGGTACAGACTGGCACTTCGAATACAGCCCAGAGACATTCTCTACCGCGGAACTCGATTTTTCGATCGAATGCTGCGAAGCGGTGATGGACGTGCTGCAACCGACGGCGGAGCGCCCGATCATCCTCAACCTGCCGGCAACGATCGAGGCGGCAACGCCCAACGTCTATGCCGACCAGATCGAATATTTCTGCCGCAACCTGCCGAACCGCGACCGCGCGGTTATCAGCCTGCATACGCACAACGACCGCGGCACCGGCGTCGCGGCGGCGGAAATGGGCCTGATGGCGGGCGCCGACCGGGTGGAAGGCTGCCTGTTCGGCAATGGTGAGCGCACGGGCAACTGCTGTCTGGTGACAGTCGCGCTCAACATGTACACGCAAGGTGTTGATCCCGAACTGGATTTCTCCGACATCGACGAGGTTATCCAGACGGTCGAATACTGCAACCAGCTGCCCGTGCCGGCGCGCCATCCCTATGGTGGGGAACTGGTGTTCACCGCGTTTTCCGGCAGCCACCAGGACGCGATCAAGAAAGGCTTCGCCGCGCAGGAAAAGCGCAACGACCAGGTATGGGCGGTTCCCTACCTGCCGATCGACCCGGCGGACCTTGGCCGCAATTACGAAGCGGTGATCCGCGTCAATTCGCAGTCCGGCAAGGGCGGCTTCGCGTGGGTGCTCGAACAGGATCGCGGGTTGAAGGTGCCCAAGAAGATGCAGGCGCACTTTTCACGCCACGTGCAGGACCTGGCGGACAAGGTAGGGCGCGAATTGCAGGCGCAGGACATCTGGGACGTATTCCGTGAGGCCTATCGCCTTGACGAACCCCAGCATATCCAGCTGGTCGACTATGACGAAACCCGCACACCCGACGGCACGCGGATTTTTTCGGGCAAGGTTACCGTCGACGGCAAGGAACGCACGATCAGCGGGCGCGGTAACGGGCTGATCTCTTCGGTCGTCGCAACGCTTCGCGAAGAATTCGGCGTAAACCTGACCGTCCGCGATTATTCCGAACACGCGATGGCGACTGGCACCGATGCGCGCGCGGCCGCCTATGTCGAATGCGAGCTTCCCGATGGCGAGGTCATCTGGGGCGTCGGCATCGATGAAGACGTGGCCACCGCCACCGTTCGCGCGGTGTTGAGCGCGGCGAACGCGGCGGAACGCTGAATCATACACCCTGCCGGCGGCGCCAGGAACGCGGCCGGCTGGGGTTTCCCGCGTGCTTCTGATTGCGTTGCAAAGTGTCACTCGACGGGCGCGTCCGCGTAATCCATAGTCTGCCCCAACGAAAACGAGCGCGTGGGAGCGGACTGGAAATGAACGACGTTACGGCCGAAGAGATTCTGGAACCCGATCTGCCGATTATAGATCCGCACCACCACCTTTGGGACTTGCGGCCGCTTATCGGCAGTTTTCCGGAACCGTATCACCCTTTCATCGCCGCTCTTCTGCCGTCCGCATATTACACGTTCGACGCGCTTAACGCCGATGCGAAGAGCGGTCACAACGTGATCGGCACGGTATTCATGGAATGCGGCGCCTTTTACCGGGCCGGTGCCAGCGACGCGATGAAGCCGGTTGGCGAAGTGGAGTTCGTGAACGGAGTTGCCGCGCAAAGCGCAAGCGGGCTCTATGGCGATTTTCGCGCGTGCGAGGCGATCATCGGCCATGCCGACATGCAGCTTGGCGACGGCGCGCGCCCGGTCCTGGAAGCGTTGATCGCGGCGGGCGGCGGACGGTTCAAGGGCATCCGTCACCAGGGCGCCTGGGATGCCGATCCGGATGTGCTGGGGCCGCCGTTCCACGCGCCCGAGGGGCTTTATCATTCGGCCGCTTTCCGGACGGGTTTCAAGCACCTTGGCGAACTGGGCCTTACCTTCGATGCCTGGTTGCTGGAACCGCAGCTTGGCGACGTGCTGGACCTTGCGCGGGCCTTCCCCGATCAGCCGATCGTGCTCGACCACTGCGGCACCCCGCTCAACATCGCGAGCTACAAGGGCAAGATGCCCGAACGTTTCGACGCATGGCGCGAAAAGATCCTTGAAATCGGCAAGTGTCCCAACGTTTCGATCAAGCTGGGCGGCCTGGCGATGGCTTTTTGCGGGATGCCCGAGGAAGGGCCGGAAGCGGGCGTTCATTCCGAGAAACTGGCCGATATGTGGCGTCCCTATATAGAAACCTGCATCGAGGCGTTCGGCACGGACCGCGCGATGTTCGAAAGCAACTATCCGGTCGACAAGTGGGGCGCGAGCTATCCGGTGTTGTGGAACGCCTTCAAACGACTGGCAAGCGGCGCCACGCCCGATGAGAAGCGCGCGCTTTTCGCCGGGACGGCGGCAAGGTTCTACGGCATCGAAGACCTGTTGACCTGAACGGCACACCGCCGCATAGCATCAGTTTAACCGATCGATTAACACGGAGTCCGTCCGAGCATGGCCTTGCCCGACGTCTGTTCCCGCTTGCGCCTGCCGGTCATCGGCTCGCCCCTGTTCATCATTTCCGGACCGGAACTGGTCATCGCCCAGTGCAAGGCAGGAATCGTGGGCAGCTTCCCGTCGCTCAACGCCCGGCCGGTAAGCCAGCTTGACGAGTGGCTGCACCAGATAACCGAGGAACTGGCCGCGCATAACCGCGCCAATCCGGATCGTCCGGCGGCGCCCTTCGCCGTGAACCAGATCGTCCACAAGACGAACAACCGGCTCGATGAAGACATGGCGCTCTGCGAAAAGTGGCAGGTGCCGATGATGATCACGTCGCTTGGCGCGCGTGAGGACGTTTATGCCGCCGCGCATCGCTGGGGCGGGATCGTTTTGCATGACGTGATCAACGATTTCTTCGCGCGCAAGGCGGTTGAAAAAGGCGCGGACGGGCTGATCCCGGTCGCCGCCGGCGCAGGCGGCCATGCCGGCACCCAATCGCCTTTCGCGCTGATGCAGGAGATTCGCAGCTGGTTCGATGGCCCGGTGGCGCTGTCGGGAGCAATCGCGCACGGACGATCAATCCTCGGCGCGCAGGCGCTTGGCGCCGATTTTGCCTATATCGGCTCCGCCTGGATCGCCACGCAGGAAGCGCGCGCGGCAGAGGGGTACAAGAAAATGATCGTGGAAAGCGCGGCGGGCGACATCGTCTATTCCAACCTGTTCACTGGCGTTCACGGTAACTATCTGCGCAATTCCATCGTCAATGCCGGGCTCGATCCCGACAACCTGCCCGTCAGCGATCCGTCGAAGATGAACTTCGGTTCGGGCGGAAATACCGAGGCAAAGGCGTGGAAGGACATATGGGGCTGCGGCCAGGGTATTGGCACCATCGACGCCGTTGAAACCGTTGCCGACCGCGTGAACCGCTTTGCGGACGAATATCACGAGGCCCGCGCCGCCCTCGCGCGCGAAACGGAACGCTACCCCCACTGAGTCGCGCCCCAAAGCGCATCGGCCATCCGGTCGAGATGACTGAAATCCAGCGCCGGATCGTGCCGGTTGAGGGGTAGTGCGCCGATCCGGCGGGGATCGAGCAGCAGCCGACGCAGCGCGCGTTGCAGCAAGTCCAGGCGCGCCAGTGCGTCCGTATCTGCAAGCGAGGCCGCACGCCCTCTGCGCGCGGACCACGCGGCCTCGATCCGGCCGACACGTTCGATCACCATTTCGTTATAGTGCCGGTGCGGCCCGCGATGTAGCGGCAGGCCGATCCTGCGCGCCGCGACACGCGATGCGGGAAGCAGCATCCCGTTCCGGCGGAAATCGTGAAAGCCGGTCCGCTCCGCGCCCAGCGCTTCCAGCATTGCCGCCAGCGACCGCCGCCGCAGCAACTGGCGCGGCAATATGTGGTGCCGCTGCAATCCGGCATCGTAAGCCGCATCCCCCGGCCGGTTGACGGCGCGGAACGAAAGCGTCGATCGAATGTGCCCCGTCACACCCTGCTTGCGGAAAGCAGTCCGCCGGGTCCGGGCTCTACCCGCAACGCTCCGCACCCCGGAAATTCGATCGTTTTCGCGGCTTCTGCCGGCCCGTTCGCCACCAACCAATCGGCAAGACGCATGGCAAGCCGGCCATCGTCTGCGGCAAGGTCCGGATCGGCCGAAGCAAGCTCGAAATCCTGCCCTCCGGCGAACGACAAGCCGGTGCTGCACAGGTTCCCGATGCGATTGCGGTAGAAGGCCGCCAATGCAAGCGACGGGAACGGGCCGCCATCAAGCCATGCGGTAATCGCGCTTTCGAACCAGTTCGCGCTGCTCAGGCTTTTGGAGGGCAACCATCCCACTGCCCTTATCCCGTCCAGCCCCGAAAGCGCCGCGGCCAGCCCGGCGACCGTGCGAATGACGGGCATCAGCCGTTCCGAACCTGCAAGGTGCGGACCAAGCGCGATGATCACGGCCTCGCCGGGCGGATCTGGGGTAGTTGCCGGCAGGTTGAAACGGTGTGGCATGGACGGCAGGTCTGCCGGACCTCCCGGCGAAAGGCCGACAAGATCGAACGTCAGGCCATCACGCAGAACCTCTATCCATCCGGAAGCGGCATCATCCGCGTGGGAGACGGTAAAAGCCCCTGTTCCCGCCGAACACGCCTTTATCGCCGCAAGGCCGGGCCGGCGGCCCGATTCGAAAACGAGACACGCCATCCGCATGCCTTCGTTCCGCCGGTCGCTGTCAGCCACGTTTGTCCCCTTGCAAGACACTTGGCCTATCCGTCACGGTGCGTCGAGTCAGCACAACCGTTGACGCCTCCATTTCGGAGGCTGATCCCGAAATTCAGGTTCAAAACGCACCGATCTCCAGGCCGGTGACAAGCGCCTGGCCCATTTCCCGACATTGCTTCAGGATCGCTTCGTCCAGCGTCTTGGGCGCCAAGATCTCGTCGGGTGTCTGCGCATCCGTATTGGCGATAAGGCGTTCGGCAACGCGCTTGAGGCGCCATCCTGTCGCTATGCGGTCGATCTGGGCCTGTGCCCCCGCTCCGTCCGATCCGGCGGCGATCAGCGTGGCGAAGGCTCTTCCCTCTACCTTGCCCAGAACCGGGTAATAGCACCGATCGAAGAACTCCTTCATCTCGCCGCTCATCGTCGCGAGGTTTTCCGGGCAGGCGAAAATATATCCCCCTGCCCCCAGGACATCGTCCGAATCCGCATCGCACGCGCGCAGAACGCGCACGTCGCCCGCCCCGCGCGCACCTTCGAACGCGGCTTCGGCCATGGCTTTCGCGGCACCTGTGCGCGAATGCCAGACGATAAGGAGCTGCCTGGAACTCATAGGCTGAAAGGTCTCCGCGCGGTGCGAGCGGTTGTCAACAAGTCCGTGCGCACCGGCGACGGCCCTCTTTCTTGTCGCCCCGCAATCGGATAGCCGGATGGGCATGAAGCTCGTCACATGCATCGATTGCTCCCTTTCCGGCCTCGCCTGGCGCTGGCGCGGCGGCAACATGGATATGGCGGACGCTGGCCTGCCTCCGGGCGGGCTGGATGAGAACCTTGTGGACCAGTTGCTGCTCTCTCGCGGCGTGGCGGCAGACGACCTTGCGCGGCACCGCCGCCCGACCTTGCGGGACTTCCTGCCCGATCCTTCGATCTTCCGCGACATGGACAACGCCGCCGCGCGCCTTTCATCCGCGGTCGAAGCGGGCGAGGCGATCACGATCTATGGCGATTACGACGTCGACGGTGCAACCAGTGCGGCCCTGCTGATCCTGCTACTGCGCGAACTGGGTGTTGAAGCGCGCCATTACATCCCCGACCGCCTGCTGGAAGGCTATGGCCCCTCGGGCGAAGCTCTGGTGCGCCTGGCGCGCGAGGGATCGAGCCTGATCGTGACGGTCGATTGCGGCGCCATGGCGCACGAAGCGCTGGCTGCCGCGGACAAGGAAGGCGTGGACGTTATCGTGGTGGACCACCACAAATGCGCGCCGGAACTTCCGCGTGCGGCGGCGCTGGTCAATCCCAACCGGCTGGACGAAGACGACGAAGCCGCCGCGCACGGGCATCTCGCCGCCGTCGGTGTCGCGTTCCTGCTGGCAATCGCAACCGTGCGGGACTTGCGCGCGCGCGGTTATTTCAAGACACGCCGCGAACCCGATCTGATGGCCCTGCTCGATCTCGTCGCGCTGGGCACCGTGGCGGACGTTGCGCAGATCAGGGGACTGAACC
The DNA here is from genome assembly GCF_036784765.1 of Novosphingobium sp. ZN18A2. NCBI lineage: Bacteria > Pseudomonadati > Pseudomonadota > Alphaproteobacteria > Sphingomonadales > Sphingomonadaceae > Novosphingobium > Novosphingobium sp. ZN18A2. Next base: position 2,006,152 of record NZ_CP136651.1, read on the forward strand.
GCGCCTTCGTGGCGCAAGGCCTGAAAGTGATGGGCAAGCGGCGCAACACGGGGCTTTCCGCGCTGATCGACGCAAGCAGGCTGAACCGGGCACCGACATGCAGCGACCTTGGCTTCGCGCTTGGGCCACGCATCAACGCCGGTGGCCGCGTGGGAGAGGCAACGCTTGGCGTGCGCCTTCTGACCACGACCGATCCCGACGAAGCACGCGACATCGCGCAGCGGCTATCTGCCCTGAACGAGGAACGCCGCGCGATCGAACAGGCGGTTCAGGAAGCGGCCGAAGCGCAGATGGATGCGCAGCACAACCGCTCCGTCCTGCTGCTTTCCGGCGCAGGCTGGCATCCCGGCGTGATCGGCATCGTTGCCGGGCGAATCAAGGAGAAAAGCGGAAAGCCGTCGCTGGTGGTCGCACTGGACGCGGACGAGGCCGGCAACGGCAAGGGATCGGGCCGGTCTATTGCCGGGGTGGACCTGGGCGCCGCAATCATCGCCGCGCGCGAGGCCGGGCTGCTGGTCGGCGGCGGCGGGCATGCAATGGCCTGCGGGCTGACAATCGAACCGTCGCGCTTGCCGGACCTCGCCGAATGGCTGGACGATCGCCTTGCCCGCGACGTGGCCGAAGCGCAGGCGCGCCAGTCGCTGTTGCTTGACCTGTCGGTTGCGCCCGGCGGATTGACGCCTTCGCTGGTCGAAACGCTTGAAGAAGCCGGGCCGTTCGGCGTGGGCTGGCCGGGGCCGCGTGTCGCGGTGGGGCCGGTGCATCTCGTCAAATGCGATATCGTGGGAGCAGGACACGTCCGGATGGTGGCCGCGGGCGCCGATGGACGCAGTTTCAAGGCTATCGCATTCCGCGCCGCCGAATCCGAAATGGGCCAGGCGCTGCTGCATGGCGCGCGCGGCAGAAAGCTATGGCTGGCGGGCCGCGTGAAGATGGACGACTGGGGCAGCCGCCCCGCCGCCGAGCTGCACGTAGAGGATGCCGCCTGGGCGGATTGAACGGCTATGCACGGCCAGTGTCACAACGGGGGTTGACCCTTTTCGATCTGTCCCTTAGAGGCGCGGGCCTTGCCAGCGGCGCCAGCCGTGCACGGCCCCTTCGTCTAGCGGTCAGGACGCGGCCCTTTCACGGCTGAAACACGGGTTCGATTCCCGTAGGGGTCACCATCTCCGCCGAGCCAGCGCTCGGGCGCGATGGCGCGGAGCGGTGAAGCAGAACGGCCCCTTCGTCTAGCGGTCAGGACGCGGCCCTCTCACGGCTGAAACACGGGTTCGATTCCCGTAGGGGTCACCACTTCCCGATCCAGACAAGACCATCTGCGGGCACGAGCCAGCCTGCCAGCCACACGTTCCGTGATGCGGTCGCGGGCCGCACCGCCGTCGGCAAACGCAATGCCCGTCAATCGGTCGATTCGACGGGTTCGGCGGTCTCCTTCGGTTCCGGCACGAAATCCGGAACGCGGCGCGCGGTCAGAATCTTTACCGGCGGGTCCAGCATCTGCCCTTTCAGTCCGCCCTCGCCCTTGGTGGGCGAAAGCGGGGATTCCCAGATCGCTTTTACCACGTCCATTCCCGCGACGACGTGCCCGAACGCCGCATAGCCGGCCCTTGCTTCGGGATCGTCGGATTCGGGATGTGCGTCCAGCGATGGCATGTCCGACAGGAGTATCGAAAACTCGCTGGTCGCCGTTCCCGGCGCGAATCGCGCCATGGAGAGCGTTCCCGCCTTGTGCAGGATACCGGTCTCGCTGGTCGGTTCGTGCGCGATGGGTGGCAGCACGCGCTTGGGATCGCCACGCGTGCCGGCCTGTATCAACCCGTTGGGCTGTTTGCCCCAGTCGAGCCGCATGGAGCGGTAGAAAACGATGCCGTCGAACCGCTTCTCGTCCACATAGCGCAGGAAATTGCGCACGGTGACGGGCGCATCCTTCGCATCGAGTTCGACAACGATCGTGCCCTTGCCGGTGTTGAGCGCAACGTCCACGGTATCCGGAAGCGGCGCTGCGGACGGTTCGGACGCGGGCGAACGCGGCGCGGCACCCGCCAGAAGCGCCGCGAGCGGAAGGGCGGCAAGAACGAATCGGCGTTTCATGGTGCAATCATGCCCGAACGCGGCCTGCGGAAAACCCCTCTGCGAAAAGCACTTGCCGCAATACGCGGCGTCTTGCGGCCGCACTGTCAGACTTCTGTCACAAATTCCCCGTAACGGGCGCTGGTGCCCTGCCGTATCAACCCTGCTTGCCCGTTCCGCCCGCCCTCGCCTATGGCCGTATCGGCCGCGCGTGGACTGCACCGGACGGCCGCAAAACTGGATCGCCGAGTGGAATGCCGTCGATGAAGGGTTCCTCGATTTCCTGGACAGCGGTTGCAATCGCCGTGGCGGCAACGCTCGCCCTGTTGCTGGCGGGTACCAACGCCTGGCTTGCAACCGGTGTGCTCGTCGTCTGGCTCGGCACGATCTGGCTGGGCCGGCCAGCGCCCGAAATCGAATACCGCAATATCGAGGACGGCAGCCTTTCGCGCCAGGCGATGGTCGACCTGATCGAATCGTTCGGCCTGCCCCTGATGATCATGGACGACCAGCGTATCGCATCTGCCAATGCGGCGGCGCGCGAAGCGCTTGGCCAGCACATCGTGGGGCAGGATGCGCGCGTCGCCCTGCGCCATCCGGAAGCGATCCGGCTTGTTTCAGAACGTAGCGGTCGCGCGGTGGTAAAGGGGCTGACCGGACCGCGCAGCATCTGGCAGGTCAGCGTCGTTCCCATCGATGACCGATTCTCGCTGGTGGAACTTGTGAACCGCACGGCCGAGGCAGACATAAGCCGCGCCCATACCGATTTCGTTGCCAACGCCAGCCATGAGCTGCGCACGCCGCTCGCCTCGATCATCGGCTATATAGAGACGCTGGCTGATCCTGACGCGAAGATCGACAAGGCAACCGCCGCACGGTTCCACAGCACCGTTCTGCGCGAGGCGAAGCGGCTGCAAACGCTTGTGGAAGACCTGATGTCGCTTTCGCGGATCGAGGCCGAAAAGCACGATGCCCCGCGTGACGACGTTGCGCTGGACCAGCTTGTCCAGTCGATCCACAGCAGCATGGTTGCAAACGTAGGAGAAGGCCGGCTCGACCTGCAATGGTCGGGAGACCCTATCGTCGTGCGGGGCGACAGGCAGCAGTTGGACCAGTTGATCCGCAACCTTGTCGACAATGCGCTGAAATACGGCGATCCGGAAAAGCCGGTAACGCTCTCGGTCCGCTGCGAAAGGAAGAACGCCATCCTCGAAGTGCGCGACCGCGGCGAAGGCATAGCCGCCGATCACCTGCCTTATCTGACCCGCCGGTTTTACCGGACCGACCCCGGTCGAAGCCGCGCCGCGGGCGGAACGGGCCTGGGCCTTGCCATCGTGAAGCATATCGTAGAGCGGCACCGCGGCACGCTCGACATCGCAAGCAAGGTTGGCGAAGGCACCACGGTAACCGTGTCGCTTGCGTTGAAAGACCCGGAAGGCTGAGCGCCCCGAATGCGTTGCGCGGCATGGCGGAATGAAGGTTTTTATGGGCGGGCCACCAGCCAATGTCGGCGCCTGTCATGCCAGCGCCACCTTCGATGCGCATGACAGGACAATCCCCACATATTCCGCAGCATCGCGCGGTTCCATTTCCCGGCAAGATCGTTGAATTTGCGGCGACACCGGATATTTTCACGAATCCCCGCCATTTTCCCGGCTGGGCTTACATCACCGGAAGGCACGGCTGACCATGGTCGCACAACATACCGTCAAGGCTTTCGACGAAGACATCACGCGCCTGCGCGGAATTATCGCGGAAATGGGCGGGCTGGCAGAACTTTCCATCAGCGAGGCGATGGACGCGCTGGTAACCGGCGATGAGGATCTCGCCGCGCGGATCGTCGCGCGTGACAAGCGCATCGACCAGCTGGAATCGGAGGTCGACCGGCTGGCTGTGCGCTTCCTTGCGTTACGCGCACCGATGGCGGACGACTTGCGTGAGGTTGTTGCCGCCCTGAAGATCGCGGGCGTGGTGGAGCGCGTGGGCGACTATGCAAAGAACATCGCAAAGCGCGTCGGCCATATCGAGGGGCGCAAGCGTTTCGAACCGCTCACCCTGCTTCCCGCCATGGCCGAAATGGCGAGCGAGATGGTGCACGACGTGTTGACCGCCTATGCCGCACGCGATGCAGATGCCGCGGTGGAAATCGTGCGGCGCGATGCCAAGGTGGACGCCTTTTACGACAGTATCTTCCGCAACTTCGTTTCCTATATGGTTGAAAATCCGGCTACAATCAGCACGGCCGCCCAGTTGCTGTTCGTCGCGCGAAACATCGAACGCATCGGCGATCATGCCACCAACATTGCAGAAATGGTCTATTTCGCCGCGACCGGTGAAACGCTGCCCGACCGGGAAGACACGATCCCGCCGGCATAGCGCGCGCGACAGATTTGACGGCCGTTCGACACATCATGCGTAGATTATGGTCATAGCGGTGTAACATTAGGCGTGTTGGCCTTGCGCAACCGCACAGGAGATATTGCCGTGCCCGCGCCGAAACTGCTGCTTGTCGAAGACGATTCCGCCCTGGCCGAACTGGTCGAATACCGCTTTCGCGGTGAAGGCTATGACGTGCGCTCAACCGATGACGGGGACGAGGCCCTGATCATGGCGAGCGAGGACGTGCCGGATCTGGTCCTGCTGGACTGGATGATCGGCGGAACCAGCGGGATAGAAGTCTGCCGCAGATTGCGCCGCAACAAGGAAACGGCCCACGTGCCGATCATCATGCTCACCGCGCGCAGCGACGAGGATGACCGGGTTCGCGGGCTGGAAACGGGCGCGGACGATTACGTGACCAAGCCTTTCTCCCCGCGCGAACTTATTGCCCGCGTCGGCGCGGTCCTGCGCCGCGTGCGGCCTGCCCTTGCGGGAGAGACGATCTCCGTCGGCGACATCGCGCTCGATCCCACCGCGCACCGCGTCACCCGCCGCGGACAGACGATGAAGATCGGGCCAACCGAATTTCGCCTGCTTCGTCATCTTATGGAACATCCGAACCGCGTGTTTTCGCGCGGACAATTGCTCGATGCGGTATGGGGCAGCGGCAGCGATATCGAATTGCGCACGGTCGACGTTCACATCCGCCGCCTGCGCCAGGCCATTGCCTTGCCCGGCGCCGCCGATCCAATCCGTACCGTGCGATCGGCCGGCTATGCTTTCGAAGGCGCCTGAAGAAACACGCCTTATTCCTTGATCCGGCGCGTATAATCTATGTCGGAAAACGTCAGCCATCCATAGTGATAGTTGGCGTAGAAAATACCAAATGCGATGGCGGAAACGATCGTCGTCCACAGGATGATCCGTCCGGGGCGGAAGTTCGTCGGTGCGCTTTCGGCCTGCCCCTTTACAAGCGTCGCGTCATCGTCCTCATGCGGGGTGCGCAACCCGAACGGCATCACCACGAACGCGGTCAGCACCCAGAACAGGCCGTAGATCATGATGATCGAGAACCAGCGCATCGCCTGTTTACTCCTCGCACAACAGCACCTGGACGACGGGCTTCTTGCCCGACCAGCGCTGCGCCGCACGGCGCGCGGCCAGTCTGGCGGCTTCCGCGACGGCCAGCCTGTCTTTCTTGCGGTCGCCCTTAAGGTCACGCAGCGCCTGCGCCACGTCTTCGCGTGCCTCGGCCAGGAAGGCGGCCATGTCGTCCTCCAGCGGCAGCCCGATCGGCGCAACCTCGACCTGTGAAACGAGCTTCCCTGCCGGAGACACGGCCAGTGCGACCGTGACGAGCCCCTGGAACGCCAGCTTTCGCCGTGCAGCCATCGCTTCGCCGTCCGCAGGCCCGATGATGTCGCCATCCAGAACGAGCCGCCCCGCGCGCACTTCGTCGATCTTTTCCGGCCCATCGGGCGCCAGACGCACAAGATCGCCGTTCTTCTGCACGATGGTGCGCGCAATACCTTCTTCGCGGCCCAATCGCGCCTGTTCCGTCATATGCCGCATCTCGCCATGCACGGGCACCAGCATCTCTGGCTGCAACCATTCATAAAGCGCGACAAGCTCTGGCCGCCCCGGATGGCCGGAAACGTGGATCATGCTCTGGCGGTCCGTCACCAGCATCACGCCCTTGGCGACAAGCGCGTTCTGGATGCGGCCGATGGCCAGTTCGTTTCCGGGGATCTGGCGGCTTGAAAAGACCACCGCATCGCCCGCTTCAAGCCGGATCGGGTGCTGGTCGCCCGCGATACGCGCCAGCGCCGCGCGGGCCTCGCCCTGCCCGCCGGTGGCAAGCACCATCACTTCCCCGCGCGGCAGGTCCATCGCCTCGTCCATTCCGATCGTTTCGGGAAAGTCTTTCAGATAGCCCGATGCCTGCGCCACGCGGATGATCCGGTCGAGCGAACGCCCGGCAACGCACAGTTGCCGCCCGGTCGCCTGCGCCACTTCTCCCAGTGTCCGCAGGCGCGCCACGTTGGATGCGAAGGTCGTTACCACCACGCGCCGTCCGGACAGGCCGGAGACCGTGTCGAGCAGTCCGGCGCGAACCTCTCCTTCCGAACCCGACGGCTTGGGATTGAAGACGTTGGTGGAATCGCAGACCAGCGCAAGGACGCCGTCCTCGCCGATTTCTATCAGTTCCTCTTCGGTTGCCGGTTCGCCGATGCGCGGCTCGTCATCCAGCTTCCAGTCGCCGGTGTGGAAGATGCGGCCGTGCGGCGTATCGATCAGCAACGCGTTGCCTTCCGCAATGGAGTGCGCCAGCGGAATGTAGCGAATGTCGAACGGGCCAAGGCTGAACGCACCCTCGTTGGGGATCACGTTCAGCTCCACCTCGTCCAGCAGCCCGGCTTCTTCCAGCTTTTCGGCAACAAGCCGCGCGGTGAACGGCGTTGCATAAAGCGGCACGCCGAGTTCCTGCGCGAAATAGGGGACGGCGCCGATATGATCTTCATGCGCGTGCGTCAGCACGATGCCCAGAAGATCGTCGGTCCGCTCCTCGATGAACTCAAGGTCCGCGAACACTAGGTCGACGCCCGGATAAAACGGATCGGCAAAGGTCATGCCCAGGTCAACCATCAGCCATTTGCCGTCGCAGGCATAAAGGTTGACGTTCATCCCGATCTCGCCCGAACCACCCAGGGCGAGGAAGAGAAGTTCCTTTTTCGATTTCACTTGGCTTTTGCTCGTTCCGCAAGAATGGCCAGACCTTCAAGGGTCAGGTCGACGTCGACCGCGTCGAAGATATGGGTGTGATCGTCGAACAGCACGGCAAGGCCACCCGTCGCGATAACCTTTGCCGGTCGGCCGATCTCCGCACGAATGCGCTCGATCAGACCTTCCATCATCGCCACGTAGCCCCAGAACACGCCGATGTGCATCTGGTCTTCGGTGTTGCGGCCGATCACGCTGAGCGTGCGCGGCGGCTCGATCGCGATGCGCGGCAGCTTGGCCGCGGCGCTTACCAGCGCATCGAGCGACAGGTTGATGCCCGGCGCGATGATCCCACCCTTGTAGGCGCCGTTGAAATCGATGGCGTCGAACGTGGTGGCCGTGCCGAAATCCACGATAATAAGGTCGCCGCTGTATTTCGCGTGGGCGGCAATGGCGTTGACGGCCCGGTCCGCGCCCAGCGAGCGCGGTTCGTCCACGTCGATGTCCATGCCGTAATCAACCGGCGCAATACCGGCGATCAGCGGATCGCACCCGAAATACTTCTGCGAAAGCACTTCAAGGTTGTGCATCGCGCGCGGGACGACCGTCGACACGATAACTTTGTCCACTGCCTTAGGGTCATACCCCTCAAGCTGCATCAACTGGCTGAGCCACACGGCATATTCGTCACCAGTCCGGCGTGGATCGGTGGCAATGCGCCATCGCGAAAGGATCTTGCCGTCTTCGACCAGCGCGAAGACGACATTCGTGTTACCCGCGTCGATTGCCAACAGCATGTCTAGAGCTTGTCCTCGGCCACCAGTTCAACGTCGCCCGCCGCAATGACACGCATGGTGCCGTCCGCCAAGCGCAGAAGCGCAATTCCGTTGGCATCTATTCCCGCAAAGGTTCCGGCGATCGGCTCACCTTCGCCATCGCGAACCACGATCGGCGTTCCCGCTGGGTGTGCGACCGCAAGCCATTCCTCGCGCAGGGCGGGCCATTCTCCCGCATGCCAGCGGGAAAGAAGCAGGCTCCACCGGGTTTCGAGGCGGGCGGCAAACGCATCGCGCGGCACATCGAAGCCCAGGGCGGCAAGGCTTTGTGTCTGGCGGCCCGGAACATCGGGTGCGGAGGCGAGGTTCACCCCTATGCCAACCACGATTGCGTCGCCTTGCCGTTCAAGCAGGATGCCCGCCAGCTTCGCGCCATCGACCAGCACGTCGTTCGGCCATTTCAAACTCAGGCCCGGCAGGTCTTGCGCAACGTCGCGCACGGCGCGGTGCACGGCAAGGCCCGCGACAAGCGCCAGCGTAGGGGCTATAGGATCGCCTGCGCGTAGCCACGCGACAGTCGAACCCATGAAATTGCCGGCACCGTCGCTCCATGCCCTGCCCGCGCGACCCCGCCCGGCGGTTTGCCGGTCCGCCACGAGCCAGGCGCCTTCTGACGGGCGCCCTCCCCCGCTCAACCGCGCCAGCAGCGCGGCGTTGGTGGAGGGCAGTTCCGGTACGGTCTCGATCAAGCGGACGGTATCAAACGACGTGGAACAGCGCGGTTGCCGCGCCATCGGCCAGTCCGCCCAGCCACTTCGTCAGGAGATAGCCGAAGGGCGAGATAACAAGCGTCGCCACCGTCAGGATCACGAGGTGCGACAGTTCCGCCGGCCCGGTAACGCGGCCGGTTTCCTCGTCGAAATACATCACCTTCACGACCTTGATGTAATAGAACGCACTTATAACCGAAGCGGCGATACCGATTGCGGCCAGCGGCGTCAGCCCTGCCTCGACCGCGGCCTGGAATACCACGAACTTGCCCCAGAAGCCGAACAGCGGCGGAATGCCGGCCAGGCTGAACATCACGGTTGCCAGCGCCAGTGCCAGGCCCGGCCGGGTGCGCGAAAGGCCGCCCAGATCGGCGATGGCTTCCACCTGGTTTCCGTTTTCGTCACGCAGCAGCAGGATCGCGACGAAGCCCGCCACGCTCATCGCCACATAGATCCACAGATAGACCAGCATGGCCGACGCACCCTGAGGCGTCGCGGCGGCAAGACCGATCAGCATGAAGCCGATGTTGTTGATCGACGAATAGGCCATCAGTCGCTTGATGTTGGCCTGCCCGATCGCTCCCAATGCACCGACGATGATCGAAAGCAGCGCGGCGAAGATCACGATCTGCTGCCATGCGCCGGTCTGTCCGCCAAACGCATCGAGCGATACGCGCATCAACAGGCCCAGCGCGGCCACCTTGGGCGCGGTGGCGAAGAAGGTGGTGACCGGGGTCGGCGCGCCTTCATAAACGTCCGGCGTCCACATATGGAACGGCGCGGCGCTGATCTTGAAGGCAAGCCCCGCCAGCATGAAGATCACGCCGAACAGTGCCCCCATCGCCGCCGGGCCATCCAGCGCGGCACGGATGCCGGCAAAGTTGGTCGTGCCGGTAAAGCCATAGGTCAGGCTCATGCCGAACAGCAGGATGCCGCTGGCGAGCGCGCCGAGCACGAAATACTTGAGGCCCGCTTCCGCCGAACGGTCGTCCGTCCGCAGGAAGGCCGCCAGCACGTATGCCGCGAGCGAGTTCAGTTCCAGACCGATATAGAGCGCCAGCAGGTCCGTTGCGGCGAGCATGATCCCCATGCCCAGTGCGGCGAACAGCACCAGCAACGGGAATTCCGCGCGCATCGCGCCAACCCGTTCGAAGAAGCTGGGCGCGATCATCAGCGTGACCGCGGCGGCGGCATAGACCAGAACCTTGCCGAAGGCAGCGAAGGCATCGACGTGCAACTGGCCGTAGAAGGCCGAAGTCGACGGCCCCATCGCCCCGTCACAAAGCGCGGGCACGGTAAGTGCGGCCGCTGCGACGAGCGCCGCAACCGACAGGATCGAAATCAGGCGCGAAGCCTTGTCTCCACCCCACGCGGCGACAAGCAGAAGCGCCAGCCCCGAGATGCTGAGCACCTCTTCCGGAGCGACAAGCCAGAGTGAATGCGCGAGATCCATCAGTGCGCCCCCTCTTGCGCTTCAGCAATTTCGTGATGTTCGGCCCTGGCTGCCGCTTCGGGATTGCCGGGCGTCGGTTGCGCGTCGCTCTTCGGCGCGGTGGCCGCGACGCGCGCTTCGATCGCCTGGATGTCCGAACGCATCGGCGCAAGGAAGCTTTCCGGATAGACGCCCATCCACAGGATGACGAGGCCGAGCGGCACGACCATGGCGATTTCGCGCCAATCGAGGTCGGCCATCGCCGCGGCATCGGCGTTCTTCTGCTCACCGAAGATCACCCGGCGATAGAGATAGAGCATATAGGCCGCGCCCAGGATGATGCCCGTCGTCGCAACCAGCGCCACCCAGCTTGAAAGCTGGTAGATACCGGCGAGGCTGAGGAACTCACCCACGAAACCGCTTGTGCCCGGAAGGCCGATAGAGGCCATCGTGAACAGCATGAAGAACAGCGCATAACGCGGCATGTTGATGGCAAGACCGCCGTAACGGTCTATCTCGCGCGTGTGCAGCCGGTCGTAGATGATGCCCACCGAAAGGAACAGCGCGCCCGACACGATACCGTGGCTGAGCATGACGATCATCGCGCCTTCAAGGCCCTGCACGTTGAAGGCGAACAGACCCACGGTCACGATCGCCATGTGCGCGACCGATGAATAGGCGATCAGCTTCTTCATGTCGTGCTGCACGAGCGCGACCAGCGAGGTATAGACCACCGCGATCATCGAAAGCGCGAAGATCACCCAAGCGAAATCGGCGCTCGCCTGCGGGAACATGGGCAGGCTGAAGCGGATGAAGCCGTAACCGCCCATCTTCAGCAGCACGCCCGCCAGGATGACCGAACCCGCGGTCGGCGCCTGGACGTGCGCGTCGGGAAGCCAGGTGTGGACCGGCCACATCGGCATCTTCACCGCGAAACTGGCGAAGAAGGCCAGCCACAGCCAGTGCTGCGCATAGACCGGGAAGTCATACTGCATCAGCGTGGGAATGTCTGTCGTGCCCGCCTCGTTCGCCATCCAGAACATCGCGATCAGCATCAGCACGGAGCCGAGCAACGTGTAGAGGAAGAACTTGTAGCTGGCGTAAATCCTGTCCGTGCCGCCCCACACGCCGATGATCAGGTACATCGGGATCAGGCCGGCTTCGAAGAAGATGTAGAACAGGAACAGGTCCTGCGCCGCGAAAACGCCGATCATCAGCGTTTCCATGATCAGGAACGCGGCCATGTATTCGCCAACGCGCTTGTCGATCGATTTCCAGCTGGCGCCGATGCAGATCGGCATCAGGAAAACCGAAAGCTCGATCAGCAGCAGGGCGATACCGTCAATTCCCAGTTTCCACGAGAACCCGGCAAACAGGTCAACATGTTCGCGGAACTGCCACTGCGCACCGCCGATATCGAAGTTCGCCCACAGCACCACGCCCAGAGCGAAATCGACCAGCGTCGCGACAAGCGCGATCATCCGTGCCGTCCTGGCGTCTGCAAACAGGCAGGCCACCGCCGCGACGAGCGGCACCAGCAGCATCAGCGAAAGGATCGGAAAACCGGTCATTGTGCGATCACCCAGCTGATTGCCGCGACAAGGCCGACAAGCATGACCAGCGCGTAACTATAGAGATATCCCGACTGCAGCTTCACCGCCCCGCGCGTGCCCTGCGCCACCACCCAGGCAGCGCCGTTGGGGCCGAAGCGGTCGATGATGCCGATATCGCCGATCTTCCAGAACTGGCGGCCGATCCAGAAGGCCGGGCGCACGAACAGGAAGTTGTACAGCTCGTCGAAGTACCACTTGTTGTAGACGAAGCGGTAAACCACCCCGAACTGGCTGACGAAAGCCGCCGGCAGCTTGGGGTTGCGGATATAGGCATACCACGCGACGCCGAAGCCGATCAGCATGACGATGGTCGGGGCCAGCTTGGTCAGTTCCGGCAGTTCATGCATCGCGTGCATCAGGTGCGCGTCGAAGAACAGGCTGCCCTTCCAGAAGCCCTCGCCCGTTTCGGGGCCGACGAACCAACCGGTAAAGACCAGCCCTGCGAAAATCGCGCCCATGCTCAGCACCGCCAGCGGCACCATCATGTTGAGCGGGCTTTCATGCGGGTGATAGCCGCCGGTGGTGTCCGCGCCCGCCTGTTCGGGCGTCTTGTGGACCGAATGCTGGATATGCTCGCTCTCGATCCAGCGCGGCTTGCCGTAGAACGTCAGGAACACGAGCCGCCATGAATAGAAGCTGGTCAGCAACGCCGCGATCACGCCCATCCACCAGGCGAACCCGCCCAGCGGCGTGCCGGAAGCGGCGGCGGCCTCGATGATCGCGTCCTTCGAATAGAAGCCCGCGAAGCCGAAGAAATTCTCGATACCCACGCCGGTGATCGCCAGCGTACCCGCCATCATCGCGGCAAAGGTCCACGGAATCTTCCGCCACAGGCCGCCGTAATAGCGCATGTCCTGCTCGTGATGCATCGCATGGATGACCGAACCCGCGCCAAGGAACAGCAGCGCCTTGAAGAAGGCGTGGGTGAACAGGTGGAACATCGCCGCGCCATAGGCGCCGACGCCGGCGGCGAAGAACATGTAGCCCAGCTGCGAACAGGTGGAATAGGCGATCACCCGCTTGATGTCCCACTGCGTGGTGCCGATCGTGGCGGCGAAGAAGCACGTCGCCGCGCCGATGAAGGTCACGAACAGCGAGGCATCGGGGCTGGCATGGAACATCGGCGACAGGCGGCAGACCATGAACACGCCCGCCGTAACCATCGTCGCGGCGTGGATCAGCGCCGAAACCGGGGTCGGGCCTTCCATCGCGTCCGGAAGCCAGGTGTGTAGCCCCAGCTGCGCGGACTTGCCCATCGCGCCGATGAACAGAAGGATGCACAGCACCGTCATCGTATCGAAACGATGGCCGAGGAAACCGATGGTCGAACCCGCCATTCCGGGGGCCGCCTGCAGGATTTCGGGGATCGATACGGTGTTGAACACCAGGTACGTGCCGAAAATCCCCAGCATGAAGCCAAGGTCGCCAACGCGGTTGACCACGAAGGCCTTGATCGCGGCGGCGTTTGCGCTGGGCTTACGGAACCAGAACCCGATGAGCAGGTAGGAAGCGAGGCCGACACCTTCCCATCCGAAGAACATCTGCACCAGGTTGTTCGCCGTTACCAGCATCAGCATGGCGAAGGTAAACAGCGACAGGTAGGCGAAGAAGCGCGGCTGGTCCGGATCGTCCTCCATGTACCCCCACGAATAGAGGTGGACGAGCGCGGAGACGCTGGTGACGACCACCAGCATCGTTGCCGTCAGCGCATCGACGCGCAGTTCCCAGTTAAAGGCCATCCCGCCCGACTGGACCCAGTGCAGCACCGGCGTAACCGTCGCTTCGGCGCTGCCCGCGAGATAGCTGATGAAGATCGGCCAGGACAGCGCACAGGCGATGAACAGCGCGCCGGTGGTGGCGACCTTGGCCGGCACGTTGCCGATGGCGCGGTTGCCCAGACCGGCGACGATCGCTGCCAGAAGCGGCAGGAAAACGATGAAGAGAATGGCGTGCAACGGACTATCCCTTCATCCGATTGACATCGTCCACCGCGATCGTGCCGCGGCGGCGGAAATAGATCACCAGGATCGCAAGGCCGATCGCCGCTTCGCCGGCCGCCACGGTCAGCACGAACATCGCGAAGACCTGGCCGGTTAGATCGTGGAGATAGGCGCTGAAAGCGACGAGGTTCAGGTTCACCGCCAGAAGGATCAGTTCGATCGCCATAAGGATCACGATCACGTTCTTGCGGTTAAGGAAGATGCCGAGCACGCCCATCACGAAGAGGATCGAACTCACCACGACATAGTGTTCGATTCCGATCACAGTTCGACCCCCTTTCCGACCTCGGGCTTGACGTTGCGCGTGGCCTCTTCGGGCCGGCGGGTTACCTGTTTCCACACGCTCTGCCCGCGGTTGTCGCTGCGCTGGCGGTGGGTAAGCACGATTGCGCCGATCATCGCGACCAGCAGGATGATGCCCGCGGCCTCGAACAGGAACAGGTAGCGGGTATAAAGCAGCGCGCCGATCGCTTCGGTGTTGGTGGTGCCCAGCGAAGGCGCGGCCGAACCGTCGGGCGACCCCAGCTTCAACCCACCCGCGCTGTTGGCGAACAGGCCGATGCCCAGTTCCACCAGCAGGACGATGGCCAGCAGCAGCCCGACCGGGAAGTTGCGGACAAAGCCCGCGCGCAGTTCCGCGAAATCGATGTCGAGCATCATCACGACGAACAGGAACAGCACAGCGACCGCGCCCACATAGACGATGACGAGCAGCATCGCGATGAACTCTGCCCCCGCGATTACCATCAGGCCGGCGGCGTTGAAGAACGCGACGATCAGCCACAGCACCGAATGGACCGGGTTGCGCGCGAAGATCGTGAACGCGCCCGCAAGAAGCATGATGCCCGCGAAAAGATAGAATGCGATTGTCTGAATCATGGCCCCGGCGCCCCCTATCGATACGGTGCGTCGGCTTCAAGGTTCGCGGCGATCGCACGCTCCCACTTGTCCCCGTTCGCCAATAGCTTGGCCTTGTCGTAAAGCAGCTCTTCGTGCGTTTCGGCCGCGTATTCGAAGTTCGGCCCTTCGACGATGGCATCCACCGGGCAGGCTTCCTGACAGAAGCCGCAATAGATGCACTTCGTCATGTCGATGTCATAGCGCGTGGTGCGGCGTGATCCGTCATCGCGCGGCTCGGCCTCGATGGTGATGGCCTGCGCCGGGCAGATCGCCTCGCACAGCTTGCACGCGATGCAGCGTTCCTCGCCGTTGGGATAACGACGCAGGGCATGCTCGCCGCGAAAGCGCGGGGAAAGCGGGTTCTTCTCGAATGGGTAGTTGATCGTCGCCTTCGGTTTGAAGAAGTACGACAGCGTGAGGGCGTGCGCCTTCACGAACTCCCAGAGGGTGAAGCTCTTTACGAGCTGGCCGACACTCATGCGAAATGTCCCGTAAGCATCAGGTAGCCGCTGACGACGAACACGAACAGCAGCGAAAGGGGCAGGAAGATCTTCCAGCCAAGGCGCATCAGCTGGTCATAGCGGTACCGCGGCACGGTCGCCTTCACCCAGCCGAACATGAAGAAGAAGATACAGATCTTGATGAGCAGCCACACGAATCCGGGCAGCAAATACAGCGGCGCCCAGTCGATCGGCGGCAGGTAGCCACCCCAGAACAGCGTGGCGTTCAACGTGCACATCAGCAGAACGTTGGCATATTCGCCCAGCCAGTAGAGCGCGAAGGCCATCGACGAATATTCGGTCTGATAGCCGGCCACCAGTTCGCTCTCCGCCTCGGTCAGGTCGAACGGTGCGCGCTGCGTTTCGGCAAGGCTGGAGATGAAGAACATCACCCAGATCGGGAACAGCAGCGGGTTCAGCGCGAAGGCATTGAAAATGCCAAGGATGTGCCCCTGCTGCGCCTGCACGATGGCGTTCATGTTGAACGTTCCGGCCCACAGCACGATGCAGATCAGGATGAAGCCAATCGAAACTTCATAGCTGATCATCTGCGCCGAAGCGCGCATGGCCGAGAAGAACGGATATTTCGAGTTGCTCGCCCAGCCCGCGATCACCGTGCCGTAAACGCCCAGTGAAGAGATCGCGAGGACATAGAGCAGCCCGACGTTGATGTTGCCAAGGATCGCGCCCGAATTGAACGGGATCACCGCCCAGGCCGAAAGCGCCACCGTGAAGGTGATGATCGGCGCGATCAGGAACAAGCCCTTGTTCGATGCCGAAGGAATGATCGTTTCCTGCAGCATCACCTTCAGGCCGTCCGCGAAGGACTGCAACAAACCGAAAGGACCGACCACGTTGGGGCCGCGCCGCAGCGCCATGAAGGCCCACAACCGGCGCTCCGCATAGATCACCATCGCCACCGCCAGCATCAGCGGCAGCGCGATAAGCAATACGCCGCAGATCGTGGCGACGAACCACGCCCAGTCATAGCTCATGCCAAGGGATTGGAAGAATTCGGTCATTCCGCGGCCTCCGCGAAAGTCTCGCCATGCAGCAGTTCGGCCGAGCAGCGCTGCAGCGTCGGGCTAGCCCGGCAGATGGCGTTGGTAAGATAGCGGTCCTTGATCGGGTAGCCGATCGTGCCTTCGGCTTTCGCGTCCTTGGGCGCGGCGGGAAGCGCGCCATAGTTCGCCAGGCCTTCCGTGCCCAGCGCCGGAACCTCGGCGATCATCGCGGCGCGCAGTTCGTCAAAGCTGTCGAACCCGACAGAGACTCCCAGCGCATCCGCCATCGCGCGAAGGATGGTCCAGTCCTCGCGCGCGTCGCCCGGAGCGAAGATAGCCTTTTCGGCGTATTGCACGCGGCCTTCGGTGTTGACGTAAGTTCCGTCCTTCTCGGTGAAGGCGGAAGCCGGCAGCACCACGTCGGCCGCGTGTGCGCCCTTGTCGCCGTGGTGGCCGATATAAACGATCATGCTGTCCGCGAACTTCGTGAAGTCCACCTCGTCCGCACCCAGCGCGATCACCATCTTCGGCTTCGCCGCCACAAGGTCGGCAATGCCGCCCTTCTGCGCGTAACCCAGCATCAGGCCCCCCATGCGCGCGGCGGAGAAGTGGAGGACGTTGAAGCCGTTCCACCCGTCACGGACGAGCTTGAACTTCTCGGCAAAGGCCAGCCCTGCCTCGATGCCGCCCTTGGCGGCACCCGCGCCGCCAACGATGATCGCCGGGCGCTCAGCCGCCTTGAATGCATCGTTCACATCCTTGGGCAGCTTGCCCATCACTGCGATGTCGTCACCCAGGAAGGTGGCGGGATAGGTCGTCTCCCATTCGGGGCCGACCACAAACACTTTCGCGCCCTTCTTCACCGCCTTGCGGATGCGCACATTGACCAGCGCGGCCTCGTCGCGAACCTGGCTGCCCACGATCAGGATAGCGTCGGCGTTCTCGACTTCCGCGAACGTGGTGTTGAAGTTCACAGCGGCGAGGTTGGTGCAATCATAGGCCAGACCGGTCTGCCGACCTTCGAGAAGCTCGGACCCCAGCGCGTTCGCCAGTTTCTTCGCTGCGAACATCGTTTCGCAATCGACGATGTCACCCGCGATCACCGCAACGGCCTTGCCGGGGTTGATCTTGCCGATGGCCGCGAATGCTTCCTGCCAGCTGGCCGCCTGCAACTTGCCGTCAACGCGCAGCCACGGCTTGTCGAGACGGCGGCGGACAAGGCCATCCACGCAGAACCGGCCCTTGTCGGTAAGCCATTCCTCATTCACGTCATCGTTCACGCGCGGCAGGATGCGCAGCACCTCGCGCCCGCGGCTGTCGACACGGATGTTGGAGCCGACCGCGTCTGACACGTCTATCGAGAGCGTCTTCTTAAGCTCCCACGGACGCGCCTCGAACGCATAAGGACGCGACGTGAGCGCCCCGACCGGACAAAGGTCGATCACGTTCGCCGAAAGCTCGTGCGCGGCGGCCTGTTCCAGGTAGGTCGTGATCTGCATGTTCTCGCCGCGATAAAGCGCGCCGATCTCGTCCACGCCTGCGATCTCTTCGGAGAAACGCACGCAGCGGGTGCAGTGGATGCAGCGCGTCATCACCGTCTTGATGAGCGGCCCCATGTACTTCTCTGTCACCGCGCGCTTGTTCTCGTGATAGCGAGAGCCGCCGCGGCCATAGGCGATGGACTGATCCTGCAGGTCGCACTCGCCGCCCTGGTCGCAAATGGGGCAATCGAGCGGGTGGTTGATGAGCAGGAACTCCATCACCCCTTCGCGCGCCTTGCGGACCATTTCACTGTCCGTGCGGATTTCCTGACCTTCGCTGGCGGGAAGCGCGCACGAAGCCTGCGGCTTGGGCGGCCCCGGCTTCACTTCGACCAGGCACATCCGGCAGTTGCCGGCGATACTGAGCCGTTCGTGATAGCAGAAACGGGGGATTTCCTTGCCGGCAAGCTCACACGCCTGCAGGACGGTAGCGCCCTGCGGAACTTCGAGTTCAACGCCGTCGACTTTGACCTTTGGCATCAGGGCTGGCCTGTATAGCTGGGGGCAGTCGGCGCGACGAAGCGTTGCCACATCCCTTCGGCGGCAAAACTACGCACGCTCTGCGCGGTGAATGAGAGAGTTTGACCTTTCGGCAGGCATTTGCCCAATGCCGGTGCAAGCGCGCGCGCAGCCGTGTCTTCATCAATCGAAGCGGGCTTCGTGCGCAGCAAGGCATCGGCACCAGCCGGATCAGTCATCGCGATGCAATCCTCAAACTGCGCAAGTCCGCGTGCAATGGGAAGATCATCACCTGTTGCGACGAATGTGCGAGCCGGCACGACGGAGTCAGGAGGTGGCGCTATATAAGTGCGCCGGTTGGCAAGATATGCTTGTTCGGCCAGCAAGCCCCTCATCGCTGACTGAGAGGTCGAAAGGCCCCTCTCCTTCGTCGCACCTATCATGGTGTCACCTAGGCAATAGTCGACAACAAGAAAAGTGCCGATATTATGGCTGCCTTTCGGCTTAACGTAAGACTTGTCGTCGCTATTCCGCAGGTACCAATCGGTACGTTGCGGAACGCTCTTCTGTACGCAGAGCGCAACATAATTGACGAGTTCGCGTCGCTGCGCTTCGTCAAGGCTATTCGGCTTCTGCTTGAAGCGCGTTCCGATCTGCGATTCCGGATTGAGCGGATGCTGCTCGTCATGCGCGAGGGCGGGTGCACTGGAAATCAGGCAGCATGCCCCAGTTGCAATCAGAGCCGGTCGGGCCAACGAATGTCTCACTCGGCAGCCTCCCGCACGTTCTCTGCAATGCGGCGTTCGATTTCGGGGCGGAAGTGGCGCAGCAGGCCCTGGATCGGCCACGCCGCCGCATCGCCCAGCGCGCAGATGGTGTGGCCTTCGACCTGCTTGGTCACTTCGAACAGCATGTCGATTTCGGCCGGATCGGCATCGCCGCTTTCAAGCCGCTTCATCACGCGCCACATCCAGCCCGTGCCCTCGCGGCACGGCGTGCACTGGCCGCAGCTTTCGTGCTTGTAGAAATAGCTGATGCGGCTGATCGCCTTCACTATGTCGGTGGACTTGTCCATCACAATCACCGCCGCGGTACCAAGGCCCGAGCCGACCGCCTTCAGGCCGTCGAAATCCATGGGTGCGTCCCAGATGTCCGCCGCCGGAACCAGCGGGACCGAAGACCCGCCGGGGATCACGGCCAGCAGGTTGTCCCTGCCGCCGGTAATGCCGCCGCAGTGCTTTTCGATCAGCTCTCCGAACGGGATGCTCATCGTTTCCTCGACCACGCAGGGCTTGTTCACGTGACCGGAAATCTGGAACAGCTTGGTGCCGTGGTTGTTCTCGCGCCCGAAGCTTGAAAACCACGCCGCGCCGCGCCGCATGATCGTGGGCGCGACAGCAATCGATTCCACGTTGTTGACCGTGGTGGGGCAGCCATAAAGGCCCGCGCCCGCCGGGAACGGCGGCTTCAGGCGGGGCTGGCCCTTCTTGCCTTCAAGGCTTTCGATCATCGCGGTTTCTTCGCCGCAGATGTATGCGCCCGCGCCGCGATGCACGAACACGTCGAAATCATAGCCCGAACCGCAAGCGTTCTTGCCCAGCAGGCCGGCCGCGTAGGCTTCCTCACGCGCGGCGAAGAGCACTTCGGCCTCGCGGATATATTCCCCGCGGATATAGATATAGGCCGCGCGCGCGCCCATCGCGAAACCGGCGACCAGCGCCCCTTCGAAAAGGAGGTGCGGATCGTGCCGCATGATCTCGCGGTCCTTGCACGAACCGGGTTCGGATTCGTCGGCGTTGATGACCAGAAAGCTGGGCCGCGCGTTACCGCTCGAATCCTTCGGCGCTTCCTTGGGCATGAACGACCATTTGAGGCCGGTCGGGAAACCGGCGCCGCCGCGACCGCGCAGGCCCGAAGCCTTGATCTCCTCGATGATGACATCCTTGCCCTTGGCGAGGATGTCCTTCGTGTTGTCCCATGCGCCGCGCGCCTGCGCCTCTTTCAGGTTCCACGGCTGGTAGCCATAGACATTGGTGAAGATGCGATCCTTGTCTTCAAGCACCACGCTTCTCCCCACTGAGGATACGACGATAGACGAAAGCCCAGATCACACCGCCCGCCAGCGCGGCGGGCACAACGCCCAGCCACTCTGCCTGTTCAAGCCAGCGGCCCTGCGTGGCCCGCGTGATAAGCGCGAAGATCGGCACGAAAGTGATCCCCCAGATCAGGCCGGTGCGCAGCGGATGCGCCTCAAGCTGGTCGAAGCCCGCCATTACCATTCACCCCGGTAATCGTGGTTTTCGGCGACCATGTCTTTCAATGTGGTGGGACCACCCAGCGGCTCCACGGTGTGACGTCCGGGTTCCTGCGTGCCCGGCTTGGGCGTTTCGCCCTTGGCCAGTGCGTCAAGCACCGCATCAAGCCGTTCCGGCGTCAGGTCTTCGTAGTTGTCGTCGTTGATCTGGACCATCGGCGCGGATGCGCAGTTGCCCATGCATTCCACCTCGGTCAGCGTCCACAGGCCGTCTCCGGTCGTGTGCCCCTTCTTCATGCCGCGCTTGTAACAGGCGTCCATGATGCCTTCCGACCCGCGCAGCATGCACGGCGTCGTACCGCAGACCTGCACGTGGAAGCGACCCACGGGCTGAATGTTGTACATGGTATAGAACGTCGCGACTTCGAGCACGCGGATCACCGGCATGTCGAGATAGGTGGCGACGTACTCCATCACCGGCAGCGGCAACCAGCCCTGCGTGTTCGTTTCCGCGCCCACCTGGCGCTGCGCAAGGTCGAGCAGCGGCATCACCGCGCTGCGCTGGCGGCCTTCGGGATAGCGCGCGACGACCTCTTTCGCCTTGGCCGCGTTTTCCTTTGTCCAGGCGAAGTTGCCCCAGCGCGCGCGCAGTTCCGCGCTATCGGGTTCGGGATGACGATCGGCCATCAGCGACCTCCCGCCCGGCGCGCGGCAATGCGGCGCCACTGCTGGTTCGCGAAGGTCGCGATCTCGTACCCGCCGATCCCGGTGATCATCATCGGCAGCCAGTCGGGCGTCTGCGCACCCAGAAAGACCATCGCGAAGAAGACCGCCGCCAGCGCCAGTCCGGTGACGGAGGCGAGCACGGTCAATTGTTGCTGCGTATTGAAATTCAACGGTCGCACTCCCCGAACACCACGTCGATCGCGCCGAGAATGGCGGTCGCATCGGGCAGCATGTGGCCCTTGCTCATGAAGTCCATCGCCTGCAGGTGGCTGAACGCGGTTGGCCGGATCTTGCAGCGATACGGCTTGTTGGACCCGTCGCTGACCAGATAGACGCCGAACTCGCCCTTGGGGCTTTCGGTCGCGACATAGACCTCGCCCGCAGGGACATGGAAACCTTCGGTGTAGAGCTTGAAGTGATGGATCAGCGCTTCCATCGAACTCTTCATCTCGCCGCGCTTGGGCGGAACCACCTTGCGGTCGCTGCTCGCCACCGGCCCGTCGGGCATTTCGGCAAGGCACTGCTTCATGATCCTGGCCGACTGGCGCACTTCCTCCACACGAACCATGAACCGGTCATAGCAGTCGGAATTCGTGCCTACCGGGATCTCGAAGTCCATGCGGTCATAAACGTCGTAAGGCTGGCTCTTGCGAAGATCCCACGGAATGCCCGCGGCGCGGATCATTGGGCCGGAAAAGCCCCAGCGCATCGCGTCTTCGCGGCTGACGACGGCGATATCGACGTTGCGCTGCTTGAAGATGCGGTTGTCGATGACAAGGCTCATCGCGTCCTCGAACAGCTTCGGCAGACGCGTATCGAGCCAGTCGGCAATGTCCGTCAGCAGCTTCAGCGGCACGTCCTGGTGCACACCGCCGGGGCGGAACCACGCGGAGTGCATCCGCGCACCCGAAGCCCGTTCGAAGAAGTTCAGGCAGTCTTCGCGAATTTCGAACAGCCACAGGTTCGGCGTCATCGCGCCCACGTCCATCACGTGGCTGCCGATGTTCAGCATGTGGTTGCAGATGCGCGTCAGCTCCGCGAACAGCACGCGAAGGTATTGTCCGCGCAGCGGAACCTCAAGGTTCAGCAGCTTCTCGATCGCCAGCACATAGCTGTGCTCCATGCCCAGCGGAGAGCAGTAATCGAGGCGGTCGAAGTATGGCAGCGCCTGCGTATAGGTCTTGTGCTCGATCAGCTTTTCAGTGCCCCGGTGAAGCAGGCCGACGTGCGGATCGATGCGTTCGATCACTTCGCCGTCCAGTTCCATCACCATGCGCAAAACGCCGTGCGCGGCCGGGTGCTGCGGTCCGAAATTGATCGTGTAATTGGTTACGACGTCGCCTTCGGTGGTCGGCGACTGTTCCAGCGAGAGGCCACTCATGCGCCGTCTCCGTCAGTCTTCTTCTTGCGGGCCGCGGGCTTCCTTGCCGGAGCCTTGGGCTTGGCCGCCCCTTCGGCCTTCTTCGCCGCCGGCTTTTTGGCCGCGGGCTTTTTCGCGAGCGCCTTCTTGGCAGGCGCCTTTTCCGCCGGCGCGGCATCCGCCTTGGCGGCGGGAGGCGGCGGAGGCGGAGGCGGTGGCGGCGGTGGCGGCGGGGCCGCTTCGGCCTTCTCGTCACCCGGCAGTACGTATTCCGCGCCTTCCCACGGGCTCATGAAGTCGAACGTGCGGAAATCCTGCGCCAGCTGCACCGGCTCATAGACCACGCGCTTGTCCTCTTCGGAATAGCGCAGCTCGACATAGCCCGTCAGCGGGAAGTCCTTGCGCTGCGGGTGCCCTTCGAAGCCATAGTCGGTCAGGATGCGGCGCAGGTCCGTGTTGCCGGCGAAAAGCACGCCGTACATGTCGAACACCTCGCGCTCCAGCCAGCCCGCGTTGGGCCACAGCGTCGTCACGGTCGGCACCGGCGTATCTTCCGAAGCGTTGACCTTGCAAACGATGCGGTGGTTCTTGGTCAGCGACAGAAGCATGTAGACGACTTCGAAACGCTCTGCGCGCGCCGGGAAATCGACCCCTGCGATCTCCATCATCATCTGGTATTCGTGATCGTCGCGCAGAAGGCGCAGCGCGTCCTCTATACGGTCGCGCACGACCGTCAGCACGATCTCGCCATGCTCTTCCTTCGCGGAGAGCAGCATATCGCCCAGAGCGGCGGAAAGCGCGTCTTTCACACCCTCGTTGGAGGACCACTTCGGCGCGGAGTGGAGAACTTCGGTCATGTGCCCCTCCTCAGCGCTCGAGCGTGCCGACGCGGCGGATCTTCCGCTGCAACTGCATCACGCCGTAAAGCAGCGCCTCCGCAGTCGGCGGGCAGCCGGGCACATAGATATCGACCGGCACGATCCGGTCACACCCGCGCACCACCGAGTAGCTGTAGTGGTAATAGCCGCCGCCGTTCGCGCACGATCCCATGGAGATCACGTACTTGGGGTCGGACATCTGGTCATAGACCTTGCGCAGCGCCGGGGCCATCTTGTTGCACAGCGTGCCGGCGACGATCATCACGTCCGACTGGCGCGGACTGGCGCGCGGCGCGGCGCCGAAACGTTCCATGTCATAGCGCGGCATGTTCACGTGGATCATTTCAACCGCGCAGCAGGCGAGGCCGAAGGTCATCCACCACAGGCTTCCGGTGCGCGCCCACTGGAACAGTTCCTCGGTCGAGGTGACGAGAAAGCCCTTGTCCGAAACCTCGTTATTGAGGTCGGTGAAAAAGGCCTGGTCGGGCGGGGTAACGTCGCCGGCGCTGGCCAGCGGTTGCCCCTTGCTGTCGACGAGAGTGCTCATTCCCAGTCCAGAGCTCCCTTCTTCCATGCATAGATGAAGCCGATCACCAGTTCGAACAGGAAGACCATCATGGTCGTCCAGCCCGCCCAGCCCGTATCGCGCAGCGAAACGGCCCACGGAAACAGGAACGCGGCTTCCAGATCGAAGATGATGAACAGGATCGCCACGAGATAGAACCGAACGTCGAACTGGCTGCGCGGATCTTCGAACGCGGGAAAGCCGCATTCATATTCGCTCAGCTTGTCCGACGTCGGGTTGTGCGTCCCGGTCAGATAGGAAACCCCGATCGGCGCAAATACGAAGAAGGCCGAAAGGGCGAGAGCGATCCCGATAAAGATCAGGATCGGAAGATATTGTGACAGATCGACCAAGAGCTGACTCGTCGTGGCTTGGGATGTGCCACGCGCCCTAGTCCCGCCTTTCGGGCGGCGCAAGTGGGTGCAAGTGCGAAATGCCGGTTTTAGCGGCTATTGCGAATGACTTGCAGAAACTCGACTGGTCGCACGCCCCGCTCGCGCTGCCTCTGTTACATGTGTGTCATTTCATCTGCGACTTGATCGTGCGTTGCGTCGCCTTGCCATAGGGCGGCCGCAACCCGGCCAGGGCGGCAATGTCGCGCTTCGGCTGGCGATAAACCGAACGGGCGTGGCTGAACGTGCGGAATCCCTCGACACCGTGATAGCTGCCCATTCCGGACGGTCCGACCCCGCCGAACGGCAAGTCGTCTATGGAGACGTGGAAGATCACGTCGTTCACCGTCACACCGCCCGAAATCGTGCGGTTCAGCACCGTTTCGCGTTCGCCTGCGTCTTCCCCGAAATAGTACAGCCCCAGCGGCCGGTCATGCGCGTTCACATAATCGATCGCCTCGTCGATACCGCGATAGGTTTTCACCGGCAGGATCGGCCCGAAGATCTCGTCCTGCATCACTTTCATATCGTCGTTCACGCCGGTCAGGATGGTGAGCGGCATCTTGTTGCCGTTGGTGGTGGAAAAATCCTCGCCAGCCGGGTTCACCTCGATCGCTTCGGCACCCTTGGCCTTCGCATCGTCGATCAGGCCCTGCAGCCGCTCGCGGTGACGCCCGTTTATTACGGATGTGTAATCATCGTTGGAAAGCAGCGTGGGATACATCGACGAAACGCCCTGCACGACCGAATCGATGGCCTGCGCCTGCATCTCTTCGGGTACGAGCATGTAATCGGGCGCAAGGCATATCTGTCCGGCGTTCAGCATCTTGCCCAGCGCGACGCGTTCCCCCGCGCGCTTCACTTCGGCGCTGCGGCCGAAGATCGTCGGGCTTTTCCCGCCAAGCTCCAGCGTAACGGGGACAAGGTTGTCCGCCGCCGCATGAAGCACGTGCCTGCCGATGGACGTTGCCCCGGTGAACAGCAGGTGATCGAACGGCAGCGAGCAGAAATCCTGCCCGGTCTGCGGCCCGCCGGTGACGACCGTCACTTCGTCCGCCGCGAAATAGCGCGCGAAGACATCCGCCATCAGCTGCGATGTGCGCTCGGTAAACTCGCTGGGCTTCAGCATCGCCCGGTTCCCCGCCGCGAATGCCTGCGCCAGCGGCGCCATCGTCAGCCCCACGGGAAAGTTCCAAGGGCTGACAATTCCGACAACGCCCTTCGGCTCATACCGCACTTCGGCCTTCGCGCCGAGCAGGCCGAGCGGAAAATTGGGCTTGCGCTTTTCCGCCTTCGCCCACTTCGCCATGTGCTTCTGGCAATAGCGGACCGAGCCGACGGACGGCATGATATCGGTCATCATCGACTGTTCGTGGCTGCGGTGGCCGAAGTCCGCGCTCATCGCCCTGGCAAATTCCTCGCCGTGCGTCTTCATCATGGCAACGCACCGTTCCAGCCGGTCATTCCTGACGGCCAGCTCTTCCGGCCGGGCTGCCGTGAAGGCGGCGCGCTGCTGCTCAAGCGCGGCAAGCATCGTTTCGCGGCTGGTTTCCTGCATACTCTCCCCCTTTTCATTATGTCCGTTCTGGCGGCAGTCTATCCGAACCCCTGCAGCACGAACAGTGGCCATGCGGCACAAGCCAGTAACGACCCCAGTGGCAGCACGGTGTCACCCGCCACCTCTCGCTTCATGGCCATCATCGCAACGGCGGCGAGTATCCCGGCGATGCTTGCGCCTAGCAGAACCTCGACAACGCCCAACGGTCCCAGCCAAAGCCCGATTGCGCCAAGCAGCGGCGGATCGCCGCGCCCCATTCCCTCAACGCCGCGCGTCCGTCGATAAGCGAAAGAGACTGCGGCAAGGATTCCCCAGCCCAGCACGCCGCCGGTCAGTGACGCGAACAGCCGCGCATGCATGTCTCCTGCCCAGCCAAGCCCCGCCACCGCGACAATACCACTCAAGGCCAGCGCTCCCACAAGGCGCATGGGCAGCCACAGGTGCTTGAGATCGAGCAGGCCGAGCAGAAGCAGTTGCCAGCCCATCAGCATGGCGCACAGCGCCACAAGCGCATCCTCGGCGAAGATCCAGGGCAGCGCACCGATCAGCAAGCCCGCGACCTCTGCACCCGTTTGCCAGCGGTCTATCGATGCACCACAAGCGCGGCACTTCCCGCGCGAAAGCACGAACGAGACGATCGGCACCAGTTCCACCGGAGCCAGAACTTTCCCGCAAGAATCGCACCGGGAACGGCCGAACACGACGGATGCCCCCTGCGGCATACGCACCAGCGCGGCGCCGATGAAACTCCCCATCAGGGCGCCCAGGATGCCGCCGCCTGCTATCATCACCCATTGCGGAACGAGCCATAGCGTGTCCGTTTGCAGCAAGCCGCGCCCCCTTCCCGCCGGTCCGGTGCATTTTCGCCGTCCGGCAGCCCGATCCGACCAACGGTCGAATTGCAATTTGTGCGGTGCAGCAGTATGCGCTGCACCGAACCCAACCCTCATTTCCCTAGCACAGGAAGGCTCAGAGGCCATGGCCCAGTTCTCCGCCGCAGATCCGATTGTAATCCTTTCCTACGCCCGCACGCCGATGGGCGGGATGCAGGGCGCGCTTGCGGACGTTTCCGCAACCGACCTTGGCGCAACCGCGGTGAAGGCCGCAGTGGAACGTGCCGGCGTTTCGGGCGACGGGATTGAACGTATCTACATGGGCTGCGTGCTTCCCGCCGGGCTCGGCCAGGCTCCGGCACGCCAGGCCGCGATCAAGGCCGGCCTGCCCAAGTCGGTGCAGGCGACCACGGTCAACAAGGTCTGCGGCTCAGGCATGCAGACGGTCATCATGGGCGCGGAAGCGCTCGCCAGCGGATCGGTGGACATGGTGATCGCGGGCGGCATGGAAAGCATGACCAACGCCCCATACCTGCTCAAGAAGCATCGTTCGGGCGCGCGCATCGGCCATGACACCGCTTATGACCATATGTTCCTCGACGGGCTGGAAGACGCATACGAAGCGGGCCGCGCGATGGGCACTTTCGCGCAGGATACCGCCAACGAATACCAGCTGACGCGCGAAAACCAGGACGAATACGCCATCGAATCGCTGCGCCGCGCGAAGGCGGCGGTCGACGAAGGCAAGTTCGCGGACGAGATCGCCCCGGTTACGGTGGTCACCCGCAAGGGCGAAACCGTGGTCGATACAGACGAGCAGCCCGGCAAAGGCCGCCCGGACAAGATTCCCACGCTGCGCCCGGCCTTCGCCAAGGACGGCACGATCACGGCCGCAACCTCCAGCTCTATCTCGGACGGCGCCGCCGCCTTGGTCATCACCCGCGAAAGCGTGGCCAAGGCACAGGGCAAGCAGCCGGTTGCAAAGATCGTCGCCCTCGCCGCGCATGCGCAGGAACCCAAGGATTTCACAACCGCGCCGGTCGGCGCCATCACCAAGGTGCTTGATCGCGCGGGCTGGACGATGGACGAGGTCGATCTGTTCGAAGTAAACGAAGCCTTCGCCTGTGTCGCGATGTTTGCAATGCACGACCTTGGCATTCCGCACGACAAGATCAACGTGAACGGCGGCGCGACCGCGCTCGGACACCCGATCGGCGCATCGGGATCGCGCATCATCGTTACGCTTCTGAACGCGCTCAAGGCGCGCGGCCTGAAAAAGGGCGTTGCGTCGCTTTGCATCGGTGGCGGCGAAGCGACGGCGGTCGCTGTCGAAATGGCTTGATCCTGCCGGCCCGGATATCCGGGCCGGCCTCTCCCGTTACCTCCATATTGAACGTACTTCGTGAAGTGCGGCGAGCGTGCTATGTGCGCATCGTCGTGCTTACGACGCCAAGACAAGAAAATAAGGGGGAGATGTTATGAAGAAACTTCTGGTCCTGTCATTCGTCGGCGCTCTGGCTGCCTGCCAGCAGCAACCCGCTCCCGAACCCACACCTACAGCCACCGAAACGGAAGCGACACCGCTTACGGCCAACGGCTCGCCACCGGGCGTGTACGAGGCCACCTCTGCCGACGGCACCGTCACGACCACGACGATCAATGCCGACGGCACGTACACCGATACCGACGCCAGCGGCAAGGTTCTGGCAATGGGCGCCTGGTCCGTGAAGGACGGCAAGACATGCTTCACGCCAACCGGTGGAAGTGCGGAACCCCAGTGCTACACCGAAACCGCACCGGCGGCGGACGGATCGTTCACGGTAACGTCCGACAAGGGCGAAACGCAATCGGTCAAGCCGGCTGCAAGCGAAGCCGCTCCTGACGCTTCTGCGTCCGCATCCGAATAGGGCAATTTCAGGTTTTCGAAAAAGAGGCGGGGCGGTCATCCGACTGCCCCGTTTCGATTCAGGCCCGTTTCAATTCAGGGGTTCCCTACGCCCCAGACGTGGCTCTGTCCGATCCAGCCCTTGCGCCCGCCAACGTCGATCTTGCACCAACCCGCTTCGCAATCGCCAAGGCGCCCCACCACGCCCGGCTGCGCGCGCCAGAGCACGCGCCCCGTTCCATCCGGATTCTCAAGCATTCGCGCGTTCTGATCGCCCTTGACCATCGCGGTACGCGTGCGGCTGAGGAAGCGCGACAACAGCCAGCCACGCGCGCCATCGGGGTCTTCTATCAGGCGCCAGCCCCCCATCGTGCGCAACACCTTCACGGGCAGTCCCTTCCGCTGGTAGACCCACGCGATGCGATAGGTAAGTCCGGGGCCGACGCGGACGTTCGCCTTGTCCTTGCTCATTGAAGCCCAATAGGGAACCGCAATGTCCTGCGCGCTTGCCAGCACTGGCGAAGCGCACAGCAACGCGGCGGCAGCCACGGCAAACAACCTTGCGGAAACGTTCGGAATCAAACGATTCATCCTCAACCCACGATACGTCACAGCGATACAACATCGGCTGTGCGTTACAAGGCAATCGACGCGCGCACCGGCGCCTCTTTTTACCGCCGCGCTTGACCGTGCCGGGCAAGGCGTCATAGCCATCGGGGCGATGACCGGACCCCGCCCCTCGCCCGCTTCTACCGCCGACATGAGGCCGGAACGCCGAGTCGAAGGGCGGCCCGCCGTTATCGTCACAAGGCGCCTTTTGCCCGAAACGGAACGGCGCATGGACGAATTGTTCAACGTGTCGCTCAACGGGGCGGACGAACCGATGAGCCGCGACCAGCTTGTGGCCGCGATGCAGCGGTGCGACGTCCTGGTGCCCACCGTGACCGACCGGATCGACGCAGGGATGATCGAGGCCGCGGGCGACCGGCTGGGCCTGATCGCCAATTTCGGTGCCGGCATCGAACATATCGATCTTGCCGCGGCACGGGCGCGCAGGATCATCGTCACCAATACGCCGGGCGTGTTTACTGAAGACACCGCGGACATGACGATGGCGTTGATCATTTCCGTCCCCAGGCGGTTCGTGGAAGGCGGTCGCATGTTGCGCGCGGGGGAATGGAAAGGATGGGGACCGGTCGCGATGCTGGGCCACAGGATCGGCGGCAAGCTGCTGGGGATCGTCGGCATGGGCCGGATCGGCCAGGCCGTTGCCCACCGCGCCCGCGCCTTTGGCCTGTCGATCGCCTACCACAATCGACAGCGTTTACCCGAAGCGATCGAAAACATGCTGGGCGCGCGCTACGAACCCGATCTGGACCGGCTGGTGAAAGAAGCGGACATCCTGTCGCTGCACTGCCCGGCAACGCCCGAAACGCACCACATGATCGATGCGCGCCGCATCGCGCTGATGAAGCCCAATGCCTATCTGATCAACACCGCGCGCGGCGAGCTTGTAGACGAAGACGCGCTGATCGCCGCACTGCAGGAAGGCCGGATCGGCGGTGCGGGCCTTGATGTCTATGCGAATGAACCGGAAATCGATCCGCGCTTTCGCACGCTAGGCAATGCCACCCTGCTTCCCCACGTCGGCAGCGCCACGTTCGAAGGCCGGCAGGCGTCTGGCGAAAAGGTGATCGCCAATATTCGCTTCTGGGCAGACGGGCACCGCCCGCCCGATCAGGTGCTTGAAGGCTGGGCGTGATCGGCAAGCCGGCCTGACGCACAGGAATCTTTCACAACCGGCTTGTAAGGCATCCGTTTGTTGCTCTAGAGCGCCGCGCCAGAAGATCGTGCGCCGGGCCGGGGGCGGCGCCATGGGAGGGTTGCGCGTGATCAAGAAAGTTCTGACCGCTGTCGCGGGCATCGCCCTTGCGGCACCCGTCATGGCTCATGCCCAGGCAGCGGGTAACCTGACGCTGGCCGACGCGGCGAACTCCGGCGACACCGCCTGGATACTGGTTTCCTCGGCACTGGTCCTGATGATGGCGATGCCCGGCCTTGCGCTGTTCTATGGCGGGCTGGTCCGGCAAAAGGGATTCCTTGCGGTGCTGGTCCAGATCGGCGCGATCGCTGCGGTTGCTTCGCTGCTGTGGGTGGTGGTCGGCTATACGCTGGCCTTCGGCAATGTCACCGGCGGATGGCTGGGCAGCGGAAATGCCTGGATGCTGATCAATCTGGGGAACGTTCGCGGTAGCACGACCATCCCGGAAAGCGCCTTCGTCCTGTTCCAGATGTGCTTTGCGCTGATCACGCCTGCCCTGATGGTCGGCGCCTGGGTGGATCGTGCGCGGTTCGGCTGGGTGGTCGCGTTCTGCGCCTTGTGGGGCCTTATCGTCTATGCCCCGGTCGCGCACTGGATCTGGGGTGGCGGCTGGCTTGCAAGCAGGCTGGGCACACTGGATTTCGCGGGCGGCATCGTGGTCCATACCACGGCCGGCGTTTCGGCGCTTGTCATCGCGCTTTTGCTGGGCAAGCGGATGGGATTTCCGAAACAGTTGATGCTGCCCCATTCGCCTGCGCTCACGATGGCGGGCGCCGCCATGCTGTGGGTGGGCTGGTTCGGCTTCAACGGCGGATCGGCCCTTGCCGCGAATGACGATGCCGCCGCCGCCATCATCAACACGCATGTCGCGGCCAGCGTTGCCGCGCTCGTCTGGTTGCTGGTTGAACGCGTGACCGTGGGCAAGCCCACATCCGTCGGCTTCGCGACCGGTGCGGTTGCCGGACTCGCAACAATCACGCCCGCTGCGGGCTTCGTTTCGCCGGGAACGGCGATGCTGTTCGGGGTTGCCGCCGCAATCGTTTGCTATGCGATGATCCAGCTTGTGAAACAGCGTTTGCAGATCGACGATTCGCTCGATGTTTTCGCGGTTCACGGCGTGGGCGGAATGCTCGGTTCGCTGATGCTGGCGATATTCCTTTCGCCCACGTTCGGCGGCACCGGCTATGCCGCAGGCATGAGCATGGGCAGCCAGATCCTTGCGCAAGTCGCCGGTGTCGGCGTTGTCGCGTTGTGGAGTGTGGTCGCGACGGTGATCTGCGCGCTGATGGTCTCGATGGTCATCCCGATGCGCGTGACGGAGGATGACGAACGCACCGGCCTCGACCTTTCCAGCCATGGCGAACGGGCCTGGGACTTCGACTGATCAAGGCGGGATCGAAACAGGCGGGGCGGCTTCCGAGGGTGTCGCCCCGATTCCTGCCCAAATTCTGAAAACCCATTGCGGGCGGGAATACCGAGGGGAATCAGCCCTCGAAATCGACCATGATCTCGCCCGATATACGCTCAAGCGCCTGGCGGACGTGCGCAATCGGCGTTCCGTCCGGAACCTGAACCCGCGCGCGTGCGCGGAACAAGGGCTCGCCCGACATCGCGCCCGGCTCCGTTTCCGATTCGAGTTCGTCGATGTTGACGTGAAGCGCGGCAAGCGCGGCGGAAACCTCGCGGACGATCCCCGGACGATCGGCGCCGACAATTTCGAACGTAAACGACTGCCCGCCTTGCGGCACCGATTCACCAGAGGGGACCGACGTCACCTGGAACCCGGCGGCATTCATCGCTGCAAGCGCCTCGTCCAGTTGCGCCTGCCGATTGGCGGGCAGTTCGACGAAAACCGACCCGACGAATTTGCCGCCAAGGCGCGCGAAGTGGCTTTCAAGCCAGTTGCCCCCGGCACCCGCGATTGCCTCTGCCAGAGAGCTCGCAAGACCGGGGCGGTCTTCGCCCACCGCCATCAGGATAACGTGCATGCTCCGCCTCTCCTCGTCGCCCGCGACCGGAAGATGCCTAGCGATCACGCGGTGAGCAAGTGGCTGGCCATCATCGCTCAATCCCCGGTCAGGATGCGATCCACAAGTTGCTTCACGGTTGGCGTGAAGTTGTTGGAATAGAACGGATCCTGCTTGAACCGGAAGGCGGCGTGGCCGGCGAACATCAGGTTCTGGTTCACGTCGCCGCCGTGCGCGATGTCCTGCAGGGTCTTCTGGATGCAGAAGCTGCGCGGATCGGCAAGGCGTCCGGTGGTGTAATCGTCATGGTCCTTCCAGGACGAGAAACCGCAATGCGACAGGCAGCCCATGCAGTCCTTCTGGTCCTGCTGGATTTCCTTGCGCTCATCCGGATTGACGAAAATGATCGTGTCGTCGGGCGTGCGCAGGCCTTCCGTATAGCCGGCTTCCACCCATTCGCGCGCGTGCTGCAGATCGTTGGGCGTTACCCAGAAATTCTTGCCCTTCACCCCCGCGTCGAGCCGCACCGTATGGTCACCCGCTTCGACCTTGGAATAGGGAATCTGGCGTTCGGACCGCGCTTCAAGGTTGCGCAGGAACGGGTTGCGCACCGCCGAGGAATAGAACCCGGTGGGTGAGAAGCGGTGGAGCAGCACGTCACCCGGTTCAAGGTCGCGCAACGCATCCTTCCAGCCCTGCGGAATCGGGCTTTCCTCGGTAAGCAGCGGACGCGTGCCGAACTGGAAGGCGATGGTGCCCAGTTCGGGATTGTCGATCCAGTCGTTCCATTCGCGCAAGTACCAGACACCGCCGGCCATCACGATCGGCACGTCGTCGGAAATGCCTTCCTTGCGCATCGTATCGCGCAGCGCCTTGACGCGCGGATAAGGATCTTCGGGTTTCAGCGGGTCTTCCGCGTTGGACAATCCGTTATGCCCGCCAGCCAGCCACGGATCTTCATAGACCACGGCGGCCATCAGGTCCGAGACCTTGTGATAGGCACGCTTCCACAACGCACGGAACGCGCGCGCGGACGAGATGATCGGCAGGTAGTTCACGTTGAAACGCTGCGCGATCTCGGCCAGCTTATAGGGCATGCCCGCCCCGCAGGTAACGCCCGTCACCATGCCGCGCGTGCGTTCAAGGACGCCTTCCAGCACTTGCTGCGCGCCGCCCATTTCCCACAGCACGTTGATGTTGATCGCACCCTTGCCGCCGGCGATCTCGTAGGCGCGCTTAACCTGTTCCACCGCGCCGTCGATCGCATAGCGGATCAGCTGTTCGTGCCGCTCCTTGCGGGTCAGCTGTTCATAGACCTGCGGCACGATCTTGCCTTCGGCATCGTAGCTGTCGGCGTTCACCGCGCTGACCGTGCCGATGCCGCCCGCCGCGGCCCATGCGCCCGAACTTGCATGGTTCGTCGCCGATACGCCCTTGCCACCCTCGATCAGCGGCCAGACTTCGCGGCCGCCATAGAGAATTGGCTTCAAACCCTTGAAAGACGACATTCTCTACCCCTTCAGCGCGCTGCGGCGCGCACAACCTTGCCGCCTTCTAACCGGCAAGGAACGATATTTGCAGGTTCGGGCCGATCCCCTGTCGCCTCGAACTGAGCATAATACCCGGCAATCGCCGGCTTACGGTGAAACTGGGTGAGGCGAAAGCCCACCGCTTCGAATTCGCACAACAGAAGCGCCGGCGGTATCCCGTGCTGATCCGTCGGCCTGTCGACATCGACGACGACGACCTCTCCACCCTTCTTCAGCGCGGGGCGCAGGTTCCACAGGAACGCATAGGGTTCGGCCACTTCGTGATACATGTGCACCAGGAAAATCCGGTCGAAACTGCCCGCGGGAAGTTTCGGGTTGCCGGGCGTTCCCAGCTTGATCGAAACATTGTCCAGCCTGTCGCGTTCAACCCGCGCGCCAAGCCGGCGGATCGCCCCGATCGCGATGTCTTCTGCCAGAACGCGGCCCTTGGCCCCCACCCGTTCGGCAAGACGGACCGTGTAATACCCCTCGCCCGCGCCGATATCGGCCACGGTCATGCCCGGTTCTATATCGGCCATGTCCATGACCGTGGTCGCTTCGTTGCGGTTGTCCCGGTCTTCCTCGCTGCTGAACTGCGTCGATCCGGGTGCGGACACGGGCCGGTGCGCGCGCGGAAACTCGCGCACGGCATCCGGCCGGTCACTGTCCTTTGCCTGGTGGCATGCGGCCAGCGCCAGAAGCAGAAAGGCAGCAGCCCATCTCAATCGTCGTCCTCCACTTCCACGGTCTCGCCCGTCACGCGCTGCGAAAGGGCGGCGGCCATGAAAGGGTCAAGCGCGCCGTCGAGCACGTCTGTCGGGTTGGTCGAAACCACACCGGTGCGCAGGTCTTTCACCTGCTGATACGGTTGCAACACATAAGACCGGATCTGGTGCCCCCATCCGATCTCGGTCTTGGCGGCATATTCGCCTGATGCCGCCGCTTCGCGTTCGGCAAGCTCCTTTTCGTAAAGGCGCGCCTTCAGCATGTTCATCGCGGTGGCGCGGTTCTTGTGCTGCGAACGGTCGTTCTGGCTGGCCACCACGATCCCGGTGGGCTGGTGGGTGATGCGAACCGCCGAATCGGTTGTGTTGACGTGCTGGCCGCCCGCCCCGCTCGCGCGGTAGGTGTCTATCTTCAGGTCCGCCGGATTGATCTCGACGTCGATATCGTCATCGATAACCGGATAGACCCAGACGGAGCTGAACGAGGTGTGGCGCCGCGCCGAACTGTCATAGGGACTGATGCGCACCAGGCGGTGCACGCCGCTTTCGGTCTTGGCATAGCCATAGGCGTTCTCGCCCTTGATCAGCAGCGTGCAGCTTTTGATCCCGGCCTGTTCGCCCGAATGGTAATCCACCAGATCGACCTTGTAGCCGTGGCGTTCGGCCCAGCGCGTGTACATGCGCTGCAGCATCTCGGCCCAGTCCTGGCTTTCGGTTCCGCCCGCGCCGGCATGGACTTCCAGATAGGCGTCGTTCCCGTCGGCCTCGCCAGCCAGAAGCGCCTGGACCTTGTCCTTGTCCGCGCGCTCTGCCAGCGCTTCCAGCGAACTCAGCCCTTCGGAAACGATCGTATCGTCACCCTCGGCCTCGCCCATTTCGACGAACTCCACCGCGTCGGCCATTTCCTGCGAAATCTCGTTCACGGTGCCGACCGCGGCTTCGAGCCTGCGCCGTTCGCGCATAACGGCTTCCGCGTTCCTGGGATCGTCCCACAGGGTGGGGTCCTCTACGCGCGCGTTAAGCTCGTCGAGCCGCCGCAGCGCGCGGTCCCAGTCAAGGAACTTGCGCACCAGCGCCAGCGATGCTTCGATACGTTCGATGTTGGCCTGCCCTTCGGCACGCATGGCAATCCAATCTCCATAAGGTAGCCGCTCCCCCTAGCGGGGCCACGCGGATTGTAAAGCGAACGGACGCGACAATACCCGTTCGCCCTCGCGGAGCGCCGCGGGTCAGTGCCCGTGCAGCTTGCGCACCGCCTCAAGCGTCAGCTTCACGTGGTCGCGATAGTCCATGTCTGAATGCACCATCACGATCTTCCCGTCCTGGCCGATCACATAGCTGGTCCTGCTGGTCAGCCCGGTCGAAGCACCTTCCTTCTTCAGGTCCACGTCATAGGCGGAGACCACCGCCGGGCTGGCGCTGGCAACCGGGAACTTGTCGCGACATTCAAGGCGCGAAAACTTCTTGAGCGCGGGCAGGTCGTCCGTCGACATGCCGATCACGCTGGCACCCAGCGCCTTGAACTTCGCGATCGATTCGGCGAAGGCGTGCGCTTCCAGCGTGCATCCCGGCGTAAACGCCTTCGGGAAGAAATAGAGCACCACCGGTCCGCGTTTCAGGGCCTTGTCCAGGTTGAACGAAAACACCTTGCCGGCCAGCGCGCCACGCGCGGAAAACTCGGGCGCAGTGGCTCCGACCGGCAGTTCGGCATGGGCAGCCACCGGCACGGAAAGTGCCAGCGAAGCGGCGGCAAGGCGAAGGACAATCTGTTTCATACCAAACCGGATAGCACTTCTCTCAGCCCGCGTCAGCAGGTGTCAGTAAATGCCGCCCTGCTCTTCCGCGAAGTTGCCCGGTTCGTCCTTCTGTTTCTGCTGTGCGGCCGCAAGACGCGCTGCACGTGCGCGGCGCAAAGCGTCGAGAATCTGTTCTTTTGCAGTCAGTTCACCCGCGCCGATCGTCCGCTTGGGTTCCGTATCCGGCTTGAACGCCTCCCAGATCACCGAAGCCTTCGCCACCCTGTCTTCGGGCGTCCCGGAGAACACGCGCTTGCCTGTGACCCGGTCGATGCGGACCATGCGGATACCGTCTGGCGCGGCAAAGGGAATGTCGCTCCAGCGCTTGCGCGTGGCCTGCACGAATTCCTTGAACACCGGCGCCGCGATGCGCCCACCCTGCGCCCATCCGCCAAGACTGCGCGGCTGGTCGTATCCCACATAGACCCCCGCGATGATCTCGGGCGTGCCGCCAACAAACCACACGTTGTTCGGCCCCGTCGTCGTGCCGGTCTTGCCGAAGAGCGGGAGGTTGAGATCGCGCAGGACGACCGCGGTGCCGCGCGTCACCACGCCTTCCAGCATGTGCACCACCTGGTATGCGGTGCGCGGATCGAGCACCTGCTTGCCATTGTCAGCAAAGCGGGGCATCGGCTTGCCGTCCCATTCGGGCATGTCGCACCCGTCGCACCGCCGCGTATCCGCGCGCCAGATCACCTTGCCGTTGCGATCCTGCACATAGTCGATAACCGTCGCCGGATGCTGGCGGCCATGGTCCGCGATGGCCGCATAGGCGTTGACCATCTTCTCTACGGTCGTGTCGCCCGCGCCCAGCGCCATCGACAGGTATGGCTTGTAATCGCCGATTCCCACCCGCTTGATCGTGTTCACCACGTGATCCATGCCGGTATCGTTGGCGATGCGCACCGTCATCAGGTTGCGCGACTGCTCAAGCCCCCAGCGCATCGTGTGGGTGCCGGCCCCGCCTTCGTTGGCGAAGTTGCGGAAGCACTTCTGGCCAAGCGCCGCGCCCTGATAAACGCAGAACGTTCCATCCAGCACCTGCGTCGCCGGGGTCATCCCGTAATCGAGCGCGGTTGCATAAACGAAAGGCTTGATCGTCGATCCGGGCTGGCGTTCGGCCTGTGTCGCGCGGTTGAACGCGCCAAGCCGGGAATCGAAACCGCCCTGCATGGCAAGAATCCGACCATTTTGCGGATCTTCCACCACCATGCCGCCGGAAACCTCGGGGATAATTTTCAGCGCATAACCGTTTCCGTTCGGCGCGGCCGCCACAACGTCGCCCGCCTTCGGTCCGGACGGCAGGCTGATCGGATAGGTCTTTCCGTCGGTGAACCCGATTGTACCCTGCCCGCCAGAAACGTCCGTCAGCACCCCGACACGCCAGTCGCGATAGTTGATGCCGATGTAGGACGAGGCGAGTTCGGACCGCCATTTGCCGTCCGTCATCTTCAGGTGCGCGATCGGCCCGTGCCATCCGCGATTGCCACCATAGCGCATCAGCCCCGCGCGCAAGGCATCGCGCGCCGCGTTCTGGAGCTGCATGTCCAGCGACGTGCGCACCCACAACCCGCCCGCATAGACGCTGTGCGGCCCGTCCTTCGCGGTTTCGCCATAGCGGCTGATCAGGCGGCGACGGACTTCCTCGAAGAAATATCCGGCGTCCGCCCGGTATTCGTCGTCGCGCTGGTTGACGAGGCCCAGCGGCTTCGCTTTCGCGATGTCGGCCGCTTCGCGCGTTGCCCAACCGTTGCGCACCATCTGGTCAAGCACCCAGTTGCGGCGCTCTATCGCCTTGGCCTCGTATTTCTTGCGGCCATAGATCTCGGGCGCCTTGGGCAGGATGGCAAGAAACGCGGCCTCGTGCAGGTCAAGCTGGTCCACGTCCTTGTTGAAATAGGCGCGCGCGGCCGCCTGAACGCCGAAGGCATGCCGCCCCAGCGGGATCTCGTTCAGGTAAAGCTCAAGGATCTGCTGCTTGGTCAGCACGCCTTCGATGCGCCGGGCAAGGATCATCTCCTTGATCTTGCGGCTGATCGAATACTGGTCCCCGATCAGGATGTTCTTGGCGACCTGTTGCGTGATGGTAGAGCCGCCCTTGGCCCGTTCTCCCGTGCCTAACTTGCGCACATAGTCGATCACCGCGCCGACCAGGCCGCCCAGATCGACACCGCCATGCGTCCAGAACGTGCGGTCCTCGGCCGAAAGGAACGCATCGATCAGGGGCTTGGGAAAATCCGAGAAGCGAAGCTGCACACGCCGCTCGCGCGCATAGCTGTAAACGATCTCGCCGTTGATCCCGCGAACCATGGTCGGCAGCGGCGGTTCATAGGTCAGCAGCTTGTCGGTGGACGGCAGGTCGCGAACGACCATGAACCATGCGCCCAGCAGGATCAGCGCGAACGCGCCAAGCGCGAAAACGCCGCGCCGGAACCACTTGCCATTGCGCCAGTTGCGCCGCCACCAGTCGGCAACGCCCGCATAGTCACGGCGAATGCGATATCGGAAATGTTCCAGCAGGGTATCGTCGGCCATCGTGGCGGCCCTCTAGCACGATGCTTTCGTCGCGCGCCAGTGGCCTGCGACCGGCTGATGACGGCTCATTGCCCGGACGCGCTCTTGCGGGCGAGGAAAATCTCGATCGCCTTCGCCAGATCGTCTGCAAAACCCTTGCGCCACGCGGGGTCCGTCAGGCGACCGGCATCCTCAGGATTGCTGATATAGCCCGCCTCGACCAGAACCGACGGCAGATCCAGCGATTTCAGCACCACGAACGCGGCCTGCCGCTGCGGCGTGGGGTGGAAGGCGACGTCCGGCCTGGCCTCTCGCAGGATAAGGTCCGAAAATGACCGGGATTCCCGCGCCGTCTCACGCCGGGAAAGATCGACAAGAATGGTCGACACCGCATCCGGCTTTTCACCCAGGGCGACGCCATTGATGGTGTCCGCGCTGTTTTCGCGATTGGCCAGATCGGCCGCCACAGCGTCCGATGCGCGATTGGACAGCGTATAGACGGTCGCGCCGCTGGCCGTGGGATTCCCGGCGGAATCGGCGTGGATCGAAACGAACAGGTCGGCCCCCAGCCTGCGGGCGATGCCCGATCGCTCCTCAAGCACAAGGAACCTGTCGTCCGAACGCGTCAGCGCAACGCGCACGCGTCCGTCTTTCAACAGCGCATCGCGCAGCGCCAGCGCCAGCGCCAGCGTAACGTTCTTTTCCCGCAGCTTGCCGGCCCCGCTGGCCCCCGGATCGTGCCCGCCGTGACCGGCATCGATCACCACAAGAGGGCGGCTGGCATCGGCAGGCCCCTGAATTGGCGGAAGGCCGATCTGACCTTCGCTATCGGGCAAGGCGATGCGGATCACGTAATCGGGCACGCGCGCGCTTTCATGCACGCCGCAGGACGCCAGCGGCATAACCGCGGCCATCGCAATTGCCCGCCACGCCAGTTTGGTAAGAATACGCATTTCCGGATCGGTTCTATGCATCGCCTGCAAAGCGGCGGTCCAGCATAAAACGTTCCGGCAGAAAACCTTGCGGCGAAGATAGCGAAAGGGCCGCGCAACGGTTTTGATTGCCGCTTCGCAATTGCAATGCTAGCAACTCGTTCCATCGGGGCTGTCCAGCCTCGCCGCCTTCCGATCCAGTCACGGGAAACCGGGCAGTGAAAGGCGCGGAAATCCCGCGGCAACGGCGATCTGGACCTGTCCCGCCACCGCGAGGCTCAAAAAGCAATAACGCTTGCGCCGCGCGACAGAGGTTGAAGCCGTGATGATGAGCCGTTTTCCGTTCCAGATTGCATGCGCCGGGCAGGCCCATGCGCGTTGGAACGCCGCCGGCACGCGCCAGTCGCCGCGAATCGTCCTCACCGCAGACACACGAACACCGCCGCCGGTCGGCCAGCGAAACGAACGAAACGTTCCCCCGCTGCGTACCGGCACTTTCGCATTCGCGCCGCGCAGCGGCCGGGAAATCACCCGGACCGAGCGCGCGCGCGCTTACACAAGGAACCGCACCGCGGCATCGGGCCCTGCCCTGCGCCGGTGCGGCTGGAGACATCACAATGACCACGCGCATGCTGATCGATGCGCGCCACCAGGAAGAAACCCGGGTGGCGGTGCTCAAGGGCAATCGCATCGAAGAGTTTGATTTCGAGTCCGCAGAACACAAGCAAATCAAGGGAAATATCTACCTCGCCAAGGTGACGCGCGTCGAGCCGTCGCTGCAGGCGGCGTTCGTGGATTTCGGCGGGAACCGTCACGGTTTCCTCGCCTTCAGTGAAATCCATCCCGACTATTATCAGATCCCCAAGGAAGACCGCGAAGCGCTTCTGGCAGAGGAAGCCGCGCACGCGGAAGAGGAAGCCGCGCTTCGCGCCGCGCAGGAAGCCGAGGACGACGAAGACGACGACGCCGATCTCGACGATGAATCGAGCGACGCGCTGGCCGACGAACTCGCCGGTGACGGCGTGACCGAAGTCGACACGTCCGAAAAGGCCCAGGTCGCCACGATCGAGGGCGGAATGGTCGAAAACGGTTTCGACGGCGACGGCGATGACAGCGACGAAGGCGACGAGTCCGACGACGACGACGGAAATGGCGAAAGCGGTGACGAGCAGCGCGCCCGCTCCGGTCGCCAGCGCCGGGGCCGCCGCCGGGGCCGTTCGCAGGCCAAGGAAGTGGATGAAGTGCGCGCCAAGCGCATGGCCCTGCGCCGCCGCTACAAGATCCAGGACGTGATCCAGCGCCGCCAGGTCCTGCTGGTGCAGGTCGTGAAGGAAGAGCGCGGCAACAAGGGTGCGGCGCTGACCACCTACCTCAGCCTTGCCGGCCGCTATTGCGTGCTGATGCCCAATTCGAGCCACGGCGGCGGCATCAGCCGCAAGATCAGCTCGGCCGCGGACCGCAAGCGGCTGAAAACGATCATTTCCGAGCTTGACCTGCCCCGCTCGATGAGCTGCATCGTGCGCACCGCCGGGCTGCAACGCACCAAGACCGAGATCAAGCGCGATTTCGACTATCTCGCCCGGCTGTGGGACGGCATCCGCGAACAGACGCTCAAGTCCAGCGCCCCGTGGCTGATCCATTCGGACAGCGACCTTGTGAAGCGCGCGATCCGCGACATCTACAATCGCGAGATAGAGGAAGTCATTGTCGAAGGCGACGATGGCTATCGCGCCGCCAAGGACTTCATGAAGCTGCTGATGCCCAGCCACGCGCGGCGGGTAAAGCACTATGCCGATCCGGTGCCGCTGTTCCAGCGCTATGGCGCGGAAGACCAGCTGACCGCCATGTACGATCCGGTCGTGCAGCTGAAAAGCGGGGGCTATCTGGTCATCAACCCGACCGAGGCGCTGGTGTCGATCGACATCAACTCTGGCCGGTCGACCAAGGAACACGGGATCGAGGCGACCGCGCTTTCCACCAATCTTGAAGCCGCGCGCGAGATCGCCCGCCAGTTGCGCCTGCGCGACATGGCTGGTCTTGTTGTCATCGACTTTATCGACATGGAATACGGATCGAACATCCGGAAGGTCGAGAAGGCGATGAAGGAAGCGCTGAAGAACGACCGCGCGCGCATCCAGGTGGGCCGGATTTCGGGCTTCGGTCTGATGGAAATGAGCCGCCAGCGCCTGCGCACCGGCGTGCTTGAGGCCACCACGCGCGCCTGCCCGCATTGCGACGGTTCGGGCCTTGTCCGCACCGCCTCTTCCGCGGGGCTTTCCGCCCTGCGCATGATCGAGGACGAGGCCGCCAAGGGCAAGGGCAGCGTGATCACGCTCTATGCCAGCCAGGAAGCGGCGATCTACGTGCTCAACGCCAAGCGCTTCGACCTTCAGGAGATCGAGGAACGCTATGGCGTTTCGGTGGAGGTCATCC
Organism: Novosphingobium sp. ZN18A2; assembly: GCF_036784765.1. Classification (NCBI taxonomy): domain Bacteria; kingdom Pseudomonadati; phylum Pseudomonadota; class Alphaproteobacteria; order Sphingomonadales; family Sphingomonadaceae; genus Novosphingobium; species Novosphingobium sp. ZN18A2. The sequence goes on from NZ_CP136651.1 coordinate 2,048,486, forward strand.
CCGAGGGCGAAAACGAAGGCGCGAAAATGCGCGTTTCCTCGCGCGGGCCACGGCCCGACTTCGTTCCCAGTTTCGAACCCATCGTCGACGATGACGAACCGGAAATCGAGGACGAGGACGAATTCGAAGACGAAGACGAAAGCCAGCGCGAAAGCGGTGAAGGTTCCGGCCGCAAGAAGCGCCGTCGCCGCCGTCGCGGCCGCAATCGCGACCGTGCCGACAATGGCGACAATAGCGACGAACAGGACGAGGCTGACGCTTCTGCCGATACTGCAACCGATGAAGATGCTGGCGACAGCGAGGAAACCGGTGAAACCGCCGAAGGCGAAGAAGATCGTCCGCGCAAGCGCCGCCGTCGCGGCCGCCGCCGGCGTGGCGGTCCGCGCGAAGACGGCCAGGACAATGGCGAAGCCGGCGTCGACAATGCGATAGAGGAAGGTGCGGACAGCGAAGCGATGAACGAGATGAGCGAACAGCTCATCGACGACATCGCGGTTATCGCGGAGCCGGATGCCGCTGCCGCAGACGCTCCGGCCGAGACGGCTCAGGCGGACGAGGCTCCCGCAGAGGAGGTGAAGCCGAAGAAGCGCACCCGCCGCAAGAAGGCCGACGCTGCCGCGCAGGACACCCCTGCCGCCGACGCTCCGGTTGCGGAGGAAGCGCCGGCCAAGCCCAAGCGCACCCGCCGCAAGAAGGCCGATGCCGAGCCGGTTGCCGAAGAGTCGCAAGCCGCCGAAGAGGCTCCGGCAAAGCCGAAGCGCACCCGTCGCAAGAAGGCCGATGCGCCCAAGGAAGAAGCGCCGCAGGCCGACACCCCGGCAGAGCCGGAAGCGCCCGCCAAGGCCGAAGAACCTGCCGCGACTCCATCGGATGCGCCCGAAACGGCCGTGACGGAATCCGCAGAAGCGCCGGATGCCGAAACCTCGGAAGACCAGGAGGCTCCGCGTCGCGGCTGGTGGCAGCGAACGTTCGGCAACTGACCTGTAGCAAGTGAATAGCGGAACCCCTACCCGGCCCGAAGATCGCCCAGCGCATCATCGGCCGGGCGGGGGATTTCGCAACCCGCCCGGAAGCCCGCCGAACCGCGCCCGGTTTCGCGATTTCCTGAAATTCCTGCTGTGGGAAATGCGGAGGGCAAAACTTCCGCCCGTGCCTGAAGGCCTGGCGACCGGCGACAAGCCGGATATCGCGACCATGCCCGAAGGCCATGTGTGCTGGCTTGGCCATGCCGCCTTCGTCATGCGACTGGGCGGAAAGCTGATCCTGACAGACCCCTATCTGGGAGACGTTGCCGGCCCGATGGGCATGGGGCCGCGCAGGTTCCTGCCCCCTGCGCTGCGCGCGGACGAATTGCCCCGGCTCGATTGCATCGTCATCAGCCACAACCATTACGATCACATCGATACCGCCGCACTGCGCGCGTACCGCTACCGCGCGGAAACGCCGGTCGTATGCCCCCTTGGCGTGGGTACATTGCTGCGACGCCTGGGTTTTCCGGACGTGACGGAACTGGACTGGTGGGAGACGATCGCCCTTGGGTCTGCGGAGATAACTGCCCTGCCCGCAGTGCATTTTTCGGGACGTGGACCGTTTGACCGTAACAAGACGCTGTGGGCGAGCATGGCGATTTCGGGGGGCGGCAAGAAGATCTGGTTCGGCGGAGACACCGGATACGGCGCGGTTTTCCGCGAAATCGGAGAGCGCGCCGGTCCGTTCAATCTCGCACTCGTCGGCATTGGCGCCTATGAGCCGCGCATAATCATGGAACCCAGCCACGCGACGCCCGAAGAGGCGATATCGATCGCCCGCGATATTCGCGCGGACCGGACCGTGGGCATGCACTGGGGGTCCATCATGCTGACGCCCGAAAACCCGTTTGAGGCGCCCGAACGCTTTGTGCGCGCCGCCCGCGACCAGCAATATGGCGAAGCCAATGCACTGGTGATGAAAGTGGGCGAAGTCCGCGCGATCTAGCGGCCCAGTTCCGCGTGGAAATACCCCGCGTGTAAATCTCCCGCGTGCAAATCGGCCCGGTTGCTACCCGCTCTTGCGCCCGACGCCCCATTCCATCCAGCCTGCCCACTTCGGCGCTTTGGGCGCATAGGTGCATTCGTGATCTTCCAGCACAAAGCCCCCGTCGATCACAGCACCGCCCACTGACCGGGTAAGGTGGCATCCACCGGCGAGCCGCTTCCACACCGGCTCGATCCGGCGTTGCCACTTTTCAACGCGGTGATCCGGTGAAAGCCCGTGCTCAAGGAACAGGAACTGGCCGCCCGACTTCAGTATGCGCCTCATTTCGGAAAGAACGCGCACGGGATCGTCAACCGAACACAGGGTATACGTGCACACGACCGTGTCGAACGTATCGTCGCCGAAGGGAATGGCTTCCCCCTTCCCTTCACGAATATCGGCGTCCCAACCCTTTTTCCGCGCCTGCTCTTGCGCATAGTCGAGCAGCTTGCGCGTCGGATCGATCCCGGAAAATGCGGAAACTTTCCGGCGATCGTAGAAGCGCTGGTTGATCCCGCCCCCGCAGCCAAGTTCGAACACGTTTCCGCTTGCCAGCGGGATTACCTTTTCCCGCAGGTCCATGATCGCGGGTGTGCAGCATGCGCACGTGATCAGGCGCGGCACGATGTGATCGTCGTACCAGGTTTTCAGGCCCACTTGCCCCCCTCTCCGTCTGTTTGCACCTGCTTATCACACGCATGAAATCGTGCCACCGTGATGAGTGGCGAGCATGTTGCACGATGAAACGCTGTCTCACGCCCGAGGTGCCGCCGCCTGTCGGCCTGACGGTTTTGCGTCCGGGGATCCCCCCGTCACCCCGGACGCAGCCCCGACAGCCGCCTAGCCGATGAACGCCTTCTTCCTGGACACGAGCGTGATGCCCGGCGCCCGGAACAGAACCGTCGGCAATCTGGTCCGCACTTTCGCTTCGACTTCTATATAGCGCGCATCGCCCGGCGCCCCGCCACGGGAAACGTCTATCGCCGTTGCCGCAAGCGCATCGCTGCCGTGATAGCTGTCCAGAACGATCTCCCGGATCTGGGCGTCGCTGCGCTGCGGATTTGCCGAAGCATATTGTGCGGCTTCGCTTACCGCGCGGTTCAACTGGCTCTTCGTCAGTAACAGGCTGCCTGACGAAAGGGTGCCCAACGCCATCGCAAGGACGATCGGCAAGGCCAGGATCGTTTCAACCGCCGCGAAACCTTCCTGCCGCCTCGCGAGGCTGGAAAAAACAGTCATCATGTCTGTCGCCCCCGTCAGATCGCATGGCTGCTGGCCAATGCGAATGCCCCCATTCGATGTGACCGGGTTACGACCCTTGAACCCGGCCCCGGGCGCAATGTGAGCGTTGCAGAGGTTTCTTTCGGGTTAATCTCCATTTCGGACTGATCCGACGGAAAGGCGAAATTAACCATTCATGGTCGAGTGACGCGGGATAAATCCAATCGCGAAAAAATCGGGCGCTAAGGATAGATTTTTCGCCATTTGCATGGCGGTTGGCGTTCCCTGCGCTTGCCCGACGCGGCCCAATCGCTAATAGGACTCGACAAGAACGAACTCGGTCCGGGCAATCGGACCCGCACGCCACAGGGGCAGATCATGGCAACCTTCACACTTCCGAAGAACAGCAAGATCACCGGCAAGTCGCAGCACCACGCTGCCGCGACCCAGGGCAGGATCCGCAAGTTCAAGGTCTATCGCTACGATCCGGAAAGTGGCGAGAACCCGCGCTACGACACGTTCGAGATCGATCTCGACGAATGCGGTCCGATGGTGCTGGACGCCCTGATCAAGATGAAGTCGGAGCAGGACCCCACGCTCACGTTCCGCCGTTCTTGCCGCGAGGGGATCTGCGGTTCCTGCGCCATGAACCTCAACGGGCGCAATGGCCTCGCCTGCACCACGGCTATCGAGGATCTGAAGGGCGAGATTCGCATTACCCCCCTTCCGCACATGGAAGTGGTCAAGGATCTCGTGCCCGATTTCACGCACTTCTATGCGCAATATGCCTCCATCCGTCCGTGGCTGCAGACCGTATCGCCCACGCCATCCGGCAAGGAGCGCCTGCAAAGCCCGGAACAGCGCGAAAAGCTGGACGGCCTTTACGAATGCATCCTTTGCGCGTGCTGCTCCACGTCGTGCCCGAGCTATTGGTGGAATTCGGACAAGTTCCTTGGCCCAGCGATCCTGCTGCAAGCCTATCGCTGGCTGGCCGACAGCCGCGACGAAATGACCGGCGAACGGCTGGACGAATTGGAAGACCCTTTCCGGCTCTATCGCTGCCACACGATCATGAACTGCGCGAACGTTTGCCCCAAGGGACTGTCGCCCGCGCGCGCCATCGCCGAAATCAAGAAGATGCAGGCAGAACGGGTTGTCTGACGGTTTCGCAGGCCGGGGATTTCGCAGCGAACCCGATCCGGAAAATCCGGGTTGGCGCACATGGCAGCTGGACGACGAAACGCGCTTCAACGCGTGGATGTTTCCCAAGCTGATCATTCGCCGCGACGAAGACGGAAAAGCTCGGTTGCGCGCTTTCCCTGAGCGACGGCACACCAACCTTGCGGACAATATCCACGGCGGAACCACGCTTTCGCTGATCGATATCGCGTTGTTCGGTTGTTCGCGCATGCTTGGCGTTATCGAGGCGGGAACGGCGGTTACGCTCGATCTTTCGGTCCAGTTCATCGGCGCCGGCCGTGCTGACCTGCCGATCGACGCGGTAACCGAATTGCTGCGCGAAACGCGGCGACTGGTCTTCCTGCGCGGGGTGGTAGAACAGGATGCAGAGATTATCGCCGCCTTTTCCGGCACCATCCGCAAACCGACGACGCCGAAGTGATGCGGGTTAGCGAGCGCTATGCCGCGCTTGTCGCCGCAGGCGAGTTGAAGCCTGACGCGGACCAGGCGCGCGCGGCCGAACAGCTTGACCGATTGCAGGCCGAGCTTGAATCGCCTTCTGCGACCCCCGGGATTTTCGCAAAGCTGCTTGGCCGCACCACATCGGTTTCGCCGCGCGGAATTTACATGTGGGGCGGCGTCGGTCGCGGCAAGTCCATGTTGATGGATCTGTTCCACGAAAGCCTGAACGTTGCGGCGAAGCGGCGCGTCCATTTCCATGAATTCATGCTGGAGGTTCACGCACGGCTGCGCGAGGAGCGCAAGAAGATGGGCGGCGATCCCGTCCTTCCCGTTGCCGCACAGATCGCTGCGGAAACCAAAGTGCTCTCGTTCGACGAGATGGTCGTCAACAACAGCGCCGACGCCATGATCATGAGCAGGCTGTTCACGGCCATGATCGTCGATGGCGGCGTTACCGTGGTCACAACGTCGAATCGCGCGCCAGATCAGCTCTACAAGGACGGGCTGAACCGCGAGCATTTCCTGCCGTTCATCGACCTGATCGAGGAAAGGCTGGAAATCCTGCCGCTCGACGGCCCCACCGATTACAGGCTCGAACGCTTGCGCGGCGTTGGCACATGGCATGTTCCCAACGGTCCGGAAGCAACCGAAGCGGTCCGCGAAGCGTTTTTCCGCCTGACCGACTATCCGCCCGAGGACAGCGAGCACGTCCCCTCCGCCGAACTCGATGTCGGTGGGGGGCGGATGATGCACGTTCCCAAAAGCCTGAAGGGCGTGGCGGTGTTCAGCTTCAAGCGGCTGTGTGCCGAGGCGCGGGGCGCATCGGACTATCTTGCCATCGCCCGCAATTATCACACGGTGATCATCGTGGGAATTCCGCAGCTGTCAAAGGAACAGCGCAACGAGGCGGCGCGGTTCGTGACAATGATCGACGCGCTTTACGAACATCGGGTGAAGCTGATCGCCACGGCCGATGCCTTGCCGTCAAACCTCTATGCGGAAGGCGATGGCCGGTTCGAGTTCGAACGGACCGAGAGCCGGCTGATCGAGATGCAGTCGGCAGACTATCTGGCCCTTGGCCACGGCGAGGAATGACACGACACCGCACGCACAGCGCCTGATTGTTCGCGCGCATTTTGTTGTCGGCCAACGCCATCCAGGCGAGTGTCATGGCCGGTCGGAAGGCGCGAAAACCCCGGCGAAAAAATTTCGATTCAGCAAAAGAAAATCCCGCACGGAACGGTCCGCGCGGGATTTTGCGTTAACGAATCGGTCATTACCAAGTCGATCTCAGGGAACTATTGCCCCCATGAGACCCTGCGACCCCTTGGTCCTGCGCTTCATGCGTCAATCGCAAAAACCACAGGCAAACCAGAGGGTTAGCTCACTTGAACAAGAACGACCAGAGCCAGCCACCAGTCATGTTTGCCTCCATCAAATGTTGGAGACATTTCTATAGCATTGAGAATGATGGTTAACAATCTCTAAACGTTTCGGATTCGGTGGAACCGTCGCGCCGCACCATTCCCGCATAGTGATCGCGCAATTGCGCGAAGGGTTGCGGGCGTCCGATGAAATAGCCTTGCCCCTGGTCGCAATTCAGTTCGCGCAGCAGGTTGAACGTGGCGATATCCTCTATGCCTTCGGCAACCACGACCTGCCCCAATGAATGCGCAAGCCCGATGGTGCTGGAAACGATTTTGCGGTTGCGATCGCTGCTCGTGATGGCCGCCACGAACCGACGATCGAGCTTCAGTTCGTCGCTCGGCAATTCGGCCAGATAGGAAAGGCTCGCTTCACCCGTGCCGAAGTCATCGATCGAAAGCCTGAAACCCATCGACCGTAGCTGGCCCAGGTTGTGGCGGGCCGCCGGACGATTGTGAACGCTGGACGTCTCCGTCACTTCAATCGTCAGCAACCGGCAATCGATACCGCGGCGGCGGACGATCTCCGAAATGCTGCTGACCAGCGACGGCTTGTCGACCATCTGCGCCGAGAGGTTGATGCTCATCTGGAAACGCTCGCCGAACGAGTTCATCGTTTCCGCCGACGTAATGGCCTGCTCCAGAACCCAATAGGTGAGCGTGTCGATGCGCCCGGCCCGCTCCGCCTGGAGGATGAAGGCGTCGGGCTGGATCGGGCCGCGCGTCGGGTGGTTCCAGCGGATCAGCGCCTCTGCGCCAGCGATGCGGTTTTCGCGATAGTCCCACTGCGGTTGGTAAGCGAGCCAGATGTCGCCGTTGCGCAGCCCCTCGTCTATACGTGCGTGAAGCGAGAGTTCCCACGGCGCTTCGGCAAGCCGCGCGGCTTCGAAATATTCAGCCGTCCTGCCGTTTTTCAGCGCCTCGCTGGCACTGGCAAGCGCACTATTCAGCCGCGCGAGCGCATCCAGACCTTCGTTCCGGTCAAGCCCGAAGTGGATATTGGTATCGAACGTGTGCTCGCCGATCTGGAGCGGCGCGGAAAAGAGCGCGCGCAACCCCTCCAGGTGATTGAGCTGGGTTTCAAGCGGCCGCGCCTCGTCGAGCCACGCGAAATGGCCGCCTTCACCATGATAGATTTCAGAACAGCCGGAACCAATGGAAAGCCGACGGGCAATCTGCTGGGCGCACTCACCGTGGAGCGAAGAAGGCAGTGTGGCCAGAAACTCGTCATAGCGCGCGATAACGCCCACCACGACATCGTGACCGGTCGGCAGGCTTCGTTCAGTTAACGCCAGCATATTGGGCAAGCCAGACCTGCTGGTATGCTGGACCCGTTTGCGCCACTTTTGCCAGAGGCGGCCCACGCCATACACAATGATCGTAACGAGTGCGACTTCGGGGGCGGAAACAATCCCTGCAAATTGCAGGACGATCGGCAAAAGCAATACTGCTGCGAGCGCCAACACGTATAGCCCCCTACGCACCAATCGCCGACTCGCTCTGCTGGCAAAGAAAATGATAACAGAAGATAGAAGAAATAGCGGAATCCATCCAAGAACGTACGGAATCGGTTTCTTGAGTTCCTGCGCTCCTGAAATATCCACGACAACTGGCGCAACTCTCCCGTGCCCGAAGTAGCCAAGTTCACTGCTGTGATCTTCGGAGCTCACAATAACTGTTCGGCCGGTCAGAAGGCCGGGCTCAAAGTCACCTTGAATAAACTGTTTCGCTGTAATCGTGCGCACCGATTCAGGTGCCATTGACGGATCGAAGGCATAGAAGCGTTGAAGGCCCGATCGAACGCCGGAAACACTAGATGCTAGGGTTGGATAAGAACGGTCCCCAATGTCGACCGTGTACGGCGTATCAAGCGCGAAATCGAGAAAATTGGTGTGCCAATCCGAAACGACAATTGGGGCATGGCCGACGATCGAATCGGGCGGAAACTCAAAGTTTTGTGCGGTGAAATTGCCATTTTTTGCACCACGAACGACGAAAGCCAAATCACCGCCAAAGCTCTTCACAACCTCGGCCAGCGATGAATCTGCAGCTGGATCCGCGCCACTATCCACTTTGCTGTCGAAATACACCTTGTGCGGCATTTGCCGACGGAGAAGTTCTAGGAGATGCGCCTGTTGCCTTGTTGACCAGGTAGGATTGTTCTTGTTGGCCGTATCCTGAGCGATCGAAAGAACAATGATGGAATCAGGCGCCCGGACCTCTCCCACCTTGAACCTGACGTTCCAATAAGCGTGGTTCAACGGTTCGGCGACAGCGAACAGGCCGCACAGCAGCCCGATCAGCACGGCAATCGCCAAAGGTGTTTTCAGAAACGTTCGCATCAACCGTCACGGACCATCAAACCAAGAGTGGTTTAGTCCGCAATGGTGAAGAACGTCCTAAGATGGTTACCGGATGTCAACCAAGTCGCCCCAGCGCCTTGTCCAGCATCAGCAATTGCCAAAGCACGCGACTGTTATCGCTACGCCCCGAAGCATGGGCAGCGGCCAGCGCGCCGATCCGCTTGCGGTCGAACCATCCTGTTGCCGCGAGCGGCCCCGAAGTGCCGATGGCGGCTGCATCGGCGGCAAGCGGGCCGCGCAGCCACGCGGCAATCGGCGTCACAAAGCCCATTTTCTGCCGGAACAGGATCTCGTCGGGCAAATAGCGGCGCATGGTCTTTTTCATCAGCCATTTGCCCGTGGCGCGGTGCACACGCATCGCTTCGGGAAGGCGTGCGCCGAATTCCACCAGGCGATGGTCGAGCAGCGGCTCGCGCGCTTCAAGGCTCACGGCCATACTCGTCCGGTCGACCTTGGTCAGGATATCGCCGGGCATATGGAATTTGAGGTCTGCATACTGCGCGCGGTCGAGGCCGCTTCGCGCGGGCGCCTTGCGCATCAGGTCGACGAATGGCGCCTCCCCCCGGTAGCTTCCGCGCAGGCGTTCGAAATCGGGCGTATAGAGCGCGGCGCGTTGTTCGGGCGTCGTTACCGAAACGGCCTGCGCATAACCTTCTTCTCCGTTGCGGGCGAGGCTCAACAACGTGGCCCTGGCGCGAAACGGCCGGGGTGCCCAGTCCGCCTTGGGGTACAGGCGCCCCAACCCGCCAAAAACGGGTTCGCGAAACGATCCCGGCAAAAGGCCGCGAACCTGCTCCTCACGATGATGGAACACTTGCCGCCGATACCCGGCGAAGGCCTCATCCGCGCCATCGCCCGACAGCGCGACGGTCACGTGTTCGCGGGCAAGCTCGCACACCCGCAAGGTGGGCAGCGCGCTGGCATCGGCGAAGGGTTCGTCGAAGATTTCCGCAAGCCTGCCTGCAAGCGCGAAATCGTCGGCCGAAACGACGCGCGAACGATGGGATGTTGCAAACTTGCGCGCCACAAGGTCCGCATGGGCCGTCTCGTCGAAGTCGGGCACGTCGAACCCGATCGAGCAGGTCTTTACCGGATGGCTGCTCGCTTCCGACATAAGCGCCACCACCGAAGAGCTGTCCACACCGCCGGAAAGGAACGCGCCCAGCGGCACGTCCGCCAGCATCCGTGACGAGACAGCCTGTCGCAAGTGGTGCAGCATTTGTGCTTCGAGGTCCGCTGCCTTGCCCGGCTCACGCTCCGTAAAGGAAACGTCCCACCATTGGACCGGCGGCGGAGGCGGCGCGTCGTGGCGCAGCAGGCGATAATGCCCCGCCGCCAGCTTTTCGACGCCTTTCAGGATCGATGCGTGTTCGGGAACGAAGCCCCAGGTCAGGTAGTCCTCGACCGCGAGCGGGTCGATCTCTCGCCGCAAGGACGGATGGGCAAGCAGCTGCTTCAGTTCCGATCCGAAGATCACGCTGCCGTCAGCAAGGTGCGCCATGTGCAATGGCTTCACGCCCAGGCGATCCCGCGCGAGCAGCAGCGTTCTGCGGTCAAGATCGTAGAGCGCGAAGGCGAACATGCCTTGCAGGCGCGGCAGGCAATCGACGCCCCAACGCTGCCACGCGGCCAGGATTACTTCGCCATCGCCATCGGTGTGGAAATGCGCGCCTTGTGCAGCAAGTTCGGCCCGCAATTCGCGGAAATTGTAAATCTCGCCGTTGAAGACGAGCATCGCGCGCCCGTTTGCAGAGGCCATGGGCTGCGGCGATCCGGCAAGGTCAATTATGGCGAGCCTTCGAAACCCCAGCCCTATGCCCGGCGCGGTCCAGATGCCGTGCCCGTCCGGGCCGCGATGGACAATGGCATCGCACATCCTTTCGATCCGCGCCGGATCGACAGGCTTCAGCCCCTGCGTATGGAAAATACCGGAAATTCCGCACATCCGCGCGGCCTACTCCACAGCGCCGATGCGGTCCATCCACGGACCGGGCGCGCCTATGGAAGCCAAGAAGGCGGTAATCGCGCTTTCCGCGTTGCCGCCGTCCGCCTGTTCGCTCGACACGATCAGCGTCGCGGTCGGTGTCGCCCGGACCAACAGCCGGTCGCGGATGTTCGCCAGCTTGAGCCGCAGATTGCTGCCGGTGGTCATGCCATCGGTCCGATACCAGGTAACGGCGATCCGCTCCGTCCCGTCCGGCGCCTGTATCCGTTCACCAAGGCCGCCGTCCGGCCCCGGCGCCGGAGAGGCCCAGGCCCAGTCGCTCCCCAAAGGCACCGCACCCTGCCCGAAGCCCCCGGCTTCCGCGCCGTCCCCCTGCCGCGAATAGAGTGCGTAGGAAACATCCACGACGTGACCGGCACCGTCCACGTACCGGCCAAGCAGGCGATGGTCCGCACCCTGGTGAACCGGCTGCCAAGTGTGGGCGGGCGCATAATCCACGCGGTGCCATCCGGGCACATCGGGAAGGTGTATCTGCGCGGCGATGGTGGCCGACATACGGTCCGCCGCAAATGCCCATAGAGAGACAGCCAGAACAATCGCACCAAGGGCGGCCAGCACCGCCGTCAAAGGCGCGGTCGCGGACGAAAGGCGGCGAAGCAGCAGGTTTTCTTCGACTGCCGGTGCATCGACGATCGGATCGTCCATCGGCCGGTCGAAAAAAGGCCAGCTCATCGCCATGACAAGGCCCATGACGATCGCGAAGAAGACCCAGCCATAGAAGATGTGATCGAAGCCCGCGGCGAACTCCACCCCGCGATACTGGGCGATAAATATCGTGCCCCATGCGCGAACACCGTTGGCAAGGATCGGCACCACAAAGCAGGCTGCGAGCAGCGCCGCCCTGCGCGGCCAGCTGCGGAAGCAGACATTGGCCACAAGCGTGCCATAGGCCACCATGGCGATCAGGAACTTCACGCCTGAGCATGCCTCGGCCACTTCGAAATAGCCGCGCGGCGTTGTGATGAACACGCCCTGGATCGACGCCGGAACGCCCGATCCGTGCAGCAAGGCCATCGTGATCCTTGCTGTCGCCAGCTGCAATGCGGGAATGAACTCGTCGCCGAAGGGGACGAGGAAGACCATGTAGAACAGCGGAAAGGCCAGACCGGCGCTTACCTGCGGGCCGAGCAGCGCAATGGCGCTGCCCTGGAACATGATGACCACGCCCGCCTGCGACAGCAGGCTGAAGCCGGCAAAGCCGCCCAGCACCCAGACAAAGGCACCGCCCGCGAACCACAACAGCCCCGGCCACCACGCCTGCGGCTGAAGGCGCTTCAATTGCGGCCAGCGAACCGTGACAAGCCAGCCAAGGATCGCCGGTATCAGCAGGATGTGGTTATAGGTTGAACTGTCCCACCATTGGCGGCCCATCGCCGCCCAATCGCCGATGAACAAGACAATGAGCGCAAGCCACACCGCGCAGAGGCTGGTCATCGCAACGCGCCAGGACGGGGAAAGCCCGTCCATGAACTTTCTGATCGGCGCGGGCGCGGCGCGCGCCAGGTCAAGCTGCATGGCGATGGTCCGGCTGATCGAGGCCGCACCACGCGGCAAGCGGCGCCAGCACGGCGTCCCACGCCTTTTCGGCTTCCACGAATGCACGCCCGGCCCGGCCCATGCGCGACGCCGCGTCGGGGTTTTCCAGCATTTCGACGGTGCGCCGGGCAAGCCCCTCCACGCCATCGGCTATCGCGATCTGGTCGCCTTCCTTCGCCCCGATGCCCAGCGCCGCTTCGGGTGTCGCGAGAACGGGGCGCGCCATGGCCATCGCTTCCAGCACCTTGTTCTGAACCCCGCGCGCGATCAGCAGCGGCGCAACGACAAGGTCCGCGCCGGCCAGCCAGGGCCGCATGTCTGGCACGCCGCCATGCACACGTGTTCCGTTGCAGCCTTCAAGCGCGCGGACTTTTGCCGTGGGCGCCCGGCCAACTATATGGAACCGCGCATTGCCGATCCGCTGACGGACCAGCGGCATCGCATCGCGCGCAAACATGGTCACCGCCTCTATGTTGGGCGGATAGTCCATCTGGCCGGTGAAGACGATGTTCGCCCCGCCACCCAGCGCGTCCGGCACAGCGCGAACCGTCGCCGGATCGAAGAACCGCGTATCTATTCCATTCGACATGGCAGACACCCTGTTTCCGTCCGCCGTTGTCAGGCGCGACCGGAACAGGGCGGCTTCCTCATGCGTCGAAAGAATGGTTCGATCTGCGCGCGCGGCAACCCGGTCCTCGAACCGGGAAAGCAGCCGTGCCTCGCGCCGGTAAAGCGTGGCGACCGGCGCATGGGCGCGTTTTGCGTAATCCTCAAACTTTGCCGAATCCACGTCAACCAGGTCCATCACAATGCGCCCGTCAAAGCGGTCGGGCAGGTATTGCGCCATCTGGCCGCTGAACACGACGATGACGGAGACCGGACGCGACGCCAGGACATGCGCCACAAAGTCCCGAATCCGCCGCGAGGCGAAGGCGGCAAGGCTGACAGGAATGCCCGTCGCCACGGCCTCTATCGTTGCCAGCGGCACCGGCCTGGTGCGTGAAACGATGCAGTGGCTGGCGGACAGGCGCGCAAGATCGCCTTCATGCGCGGCGTCGTCTTCGGATTCGACAAACGTCGCCACGTGGACCGGCGCAAGCGCAGCAAGGCGCTTCAGGATATTGTGCGAACGGATCTTGTCCCCGCGATCGGGCGGGAACGGGATGCGGTGCGCAAGGAACAGGATCTCGCTCATGCAAGGCCGCCCGCGATCAAGGGGCCAAGCCGGTTCGCGATGCCCAGCGGCAGCCTTTGCCACGCCGCGATCCGCGCGCGGTATCTGGGGCTGAGCGGATTGACATCGCGCGGTTGCTGCCCCGATGCCGTCCATTGGGAATAGCCCAGCGGTTCGGGCGTAAAGCCCCAGTTGCGCTTGAACCTGTATGCCCCGGTTTCGACCTTCGAGCGCCCGAAATCGAACCGATCGCACCCGCGCTTCCGCGCGTGGCACATCAGCGCGTAATACATAACGTCATTGGCCCGAAGCGCGCGGGCCGCGTGAACGCCGCCGCCCCAATAGGGCATCACAGCGCCGCGATGATACAGGCTCAACACGCTGGCAACCGGCACGCCTTCGTGCACAACGGTCAGGATATCGGCGTCCTCGCCGAAACCGTCCATCACCGTATCGAACAGCTTGCGCGGGAATACCGGCGTGCCAAGGTTGCGCACGCTTTCGGCATAGACGGCAAAATGCATGGCGCGATCGGCAGCGGACCGTCCGGTCTGCACTTGCATTTCGCGCGACAGCCCTTTGCGCACTTCGGCGCGTTGCTTGCGCGGGATCGCCGTCAATTGCGCCTCGTCGTCTTCGGCAAGCGGCGCGACGAATCCCGCGTGGCTGTCCAGCTTGTGGTGCCAGCCACGCGCTTGCGGCAGACGCCCGCCACGCAGTTCGACCGATGGGCACTGGTGACGCATGGCGAGTTCCTCTGCCGCGCGCAGCAACCCTTCCCCTTCGCCCGCATGGTCTTCCAGCAGTCCGCCGCCCACCCCAAACCCGGTGGAAACCAGCGCGCGGCCGAACAGCGCGGAATGCACTTCGCTGAGCGGAAGGAGCGCACAGATCGTCCCGCCGCGTTCCGCGATCAACCAGTGCGTGCGATGGCCGCAGGCGCGTTCCACCGCGTCCAGCCACTCGGGTCGGTGGAACGCGGTGGCGTCGGGGTGCCGGGCAACGAATGCCGAAATGGCCGCCCGGTCGCCGGGGTCCGCGATGCGCACGGTGCCGCGCGATGGTGAAAACGGCGCATTCATGACGCCATGCCCGCCTGGCTGGCGGCAACCTCGTCCATCCGGCCCCAGCGGAAATCGCCGATCAGTTGCGAAAGCTTGGCCTGCATCCGGTCAAGGTTGGTGTAATGCCGCAGCCGCGAACGCAGCGGCGCGTTTGCGACGCGCGGCTGGCCCGGATCGATCTCCCACGGGTGGAAATAGAACACCGCCGGGCGGCCGTCCCGAGCGTTCACCTGCCGGATCGCCCAGCGCGACACGCCATAGGGCAACACGCGGAAGAAACCGCCACCGCCCGCCGCAATGCGCCGCCCAGCCAGTTCGGCGGTCGTCACGGGAATCTCGATCAGGTCGGACCCGGCAACCGGACGGAACGCGAACCGCGGTGCCTCGCGCCAGCCATAGTGATCGTGCACGATAGGCGCGACGGACGAGGAATAGACGTAACCCTGTTCGGCCAGCACTTCATGCGCCCACGGCGTGCGCGCATCGATGGAAAAGCTGGGCGCGCGATAACCGCATACCTTCTGGCCGGTAATGTCTTCCAGCACCTTGCGCGTTTCCGAAATGTCGCGCGCGAAGCGTTGCGGGTCCAGCGTGAAGACGCGCGCATGGTCCCAACCGTGGCTGGCGATTTCATGGCCGGCATCGGCAATCGCCCGCATCATCGCAGGGTGGCGTTTCGCAACCCAGCCCAGCGTGAAGAACGTGCCCTTCACGCCTGCATTGGCGAACATTTCCAGAATGGCGGAACAATTGGCTTCCACGCGGGGGACCAGCCCGTCCCAGTCGCCACGCTCGATCACTTTTTCGAACGCGCCGACCTGGAACCAGTCCTCAACATCGACGGACAGACCGTTCACGGGCAGTCCATTGACAGGCGGCCCCGGTTCCGTGGCCCGATGTTCCGTGGCCCGATCGGCCTTCATCGCGCGCTCCCTTGCCGCTGTCAGGCTGCGGCCCGCTGCGGGTCTTCACCCTCGAACCATTCGATCAGCATCGTCAGCGTGTGGCGCAGCATCTGCTCCTGTTCATCCACCCGCGCTTCGAGAGAGGCGATGCGCCGGGCGGCCTCGCCCAGGGCTTCCAGGATCTCGTCGTCGTCCGGGCGGTCCGCCGCGTTGGCCGTGCCCTTCATCTCGGCAAGCTCGATCACCGCCTGCTGCAACTCGCTGATCTGCTCGTCCCGGCTGGCAAGTGCCTCCTCGATCGCGGCGCGGCCGGCTTCGACCGTTTGCACCGGTGCGCCATCCGCGACATCCATTTCGGCCAGGACCCGCGCCGCCTCCGGTTCTTCAGGCGCCGTCGGCGCATCGGCCGACATGTCCGCTAGGACGGCCGCCAGCATTTCACGGTCAAGGTGCGCGCTGTTCTCAATCTCGCCCATCAGCAGAAGACGGTTCACGATCTGGTTGATCCGGCGTGGAATTCCGGCGCTGGCGTCGGACAGGTCATCGAACAGCGCCCGGTCGAACGAAGGCCGCTCCCCGTCCCAGCCCACACAGCGCAGGCGGTGCTCCACATAGGCGCCCACCTCGGCCGCATCCATGCCGGTAAGGTGATGGTTCGCGATCACGCGCTGGCGCAACTGCTCAAGGTCGGGACTGGTGCGCAGGTGCTCGCGAAATTCGGGCTGGCCCAGCAAGAGCAATTGCAGCAGCGGATGCGCGCCAAGCTGGAAGTTCGAAAGCATCCGCAGCTCTTCCAGCGCACCGAACGAAAGGTTCTGCGCTTCGTCCACAACCAGCAGGCAGCGCCGCCCGGCACGCGCTTCTTCCTGCAGGAAGGCTTCGATTGTCGCCAGCGCCGCCGCCTTGTCATGCCCGGCAACGTCAAGCCCGAAGGCATGGGCGGCAACGTGGATCAGTTCTTCGCCGTCCAGCGCGCTCGTCACGATCCGGGCGATGGTCAGCCGCTGCCGGTCCACCGTTGCCATCAGGTGCGCGGCGAGCGTGGACTTGCCCGCGCCGACCTCGCCGGTGATGACGATGAAGCCCTCGCCCTGCGCAAGGCCATATCCCAGGTAGGACAAGGCCTTCCTGTGCGTGTTGCTTTCGAAATAGAACTCCGGGTCCGGCGTCAGCTGGAACGGGCGTCCTGAAAAGCCATAGAAGTCGTCGTACATCGAATGCGCTCCAGGCCTAGAAGTTGTACCGCAGGCCAAGCAGGGCCGAACCATAGAGCTCGTCCTGCACAACCCTGCGGTCCACGCCGTCCACGCCCACCGCCGCTGTCGCGATGAGCCTGTCGGTCAGGTTGCGGAAATAGGATGCGTTGGCGCCGACAACGGTCGCGTCGCCCAGCGAGGATTGCCCGCTTTTGAACCAGTTCGCATAAAGCGAGGTCGAAAAGCTCGATACGCGGTCGATCGGCCCGCTCAGCCCCGCGTTGACATACCAGCTTTCGTCCACGGTGCCGTTCGCTACCGCCAGTACGGTGCCCGGCGCGGCAATGTATTTGCGGTGATTGTAGCCCACGCCGATGCCCACGCGCATCCGGCCGACACGGTGGCCATAGGTCGCGCTGACGCCGCGCGCGCGGAATACCGATCCCGCAAGAGACGAAAGCGCACCGTTCACGCAGGAACCGCCGGTGGAACCGATGGCGCAGCCGTCGATATTCCCGTTGAACGGATCGCGCGAAACCTCGAAGTCGGTCGGCAGGGCGCGAATGGCGTTGCCAACCTGGCCGCCGAAGCCCGAAATCCCGTCATATACCGCCACGTTCAGCGAACTGCGGCTGTCGGGAATATAGCTGAGGCTGCCCCAATAGGTGGTCGTGCCATAACGGCGGCCGACATAGGCCTGCAGCGCCGTGCGGCGGCTTGGCCGCCAGACCACGCCCGCATCCCAGATCAGGCCGCTGGTGTCATAGGCGATCACACGGGGCGCGGACCCATCGGTAACATAGCGCCCGTCCGCCCCGATCACAGGATTGCCGTTCGCATCGCGCACCGCATCGCGGGACGATACCTGCACGTCTTCGTAACCGATCCCCGCAACGACGGCGAAATCGTAGGTAAGCGGAACGGTCATGTCGGCGCGCGCGTGGAAATCCGTAACCCTTTGGTCGAGGTTCGAGATATCCTCGCGATTATATCCGGCGGTACCCGTCAGTCCCACCGGAAGCACCGTGCCCGGCCGGACGCCAGCGGAGAGCTGCGCGCTCTGCGTAACCGAGTGGTCGAAGATGTCGACCGGCGCCTGCCCTTGGGCGACCTGCACGTGGGGAGAGCCGACCTTGGTATAGCCCGCCATGTACGATCCGTTGATCGCCACGTCTCCGGCGTGCGTCGTCAGCGATGGCCCGGCATAGGCCGACCACACCTGACTTACCGCGTCATTCACCGCGACAGGGTTCAGCGTGCCCGCACCCGACGCCTCAACCCGCGTGCGCGCGGCCATGCCGCCCGCCTCGATCGAGAGCGTGCGCGGGACCACATCGTGCCGGACGCGGGCAAGGCCCGATACGGTATCGCTGTCGGCCAGGTTGCCGCTTTCGCCAAACCGGCGTTCATAGCGCACCGAAACCGCGCCTTCGGTGTTGCGGCCGGAAATCGACGCATCGGCCCCCGCCGCAACACTCGTGTAGGTCAGAACGTCACCGCCATGCTTCAGGTCGGTGGTAAGGTTCTGCGTCACCTCAAGATAGGGCGTGACCGTGGTCCGCGCGCCCGATGCGCCGATGGCCCCACCGTGCCCCGCCTCGCGCGCCGTGCGCTCCGCCCCGGCAGAAGAAGAGGCTCCGCCGCCAAGGTCGTATTCAAGTTGCTGCGCAAAAGCCGAAAGCGGCGCCAGGACGGCAAGCGCGGCCCCGGCCAGCACCGCGTGGCGCGCCAGAGATGCGATGGTCCTCATTCCTTGTATCCGTAATACGAACCGAAGCGCCGCCCGGTGGGCGAGAACTTGGTGCAATTGAGAAGAAGCTTGATGTCCTCGCAGCCCGACAGGATGCCGAGCGCATCGCGCAGCGCGGCCTCTCCGGTGCGGTCGGCCCGCACCACCATCACCGCCTGGCCCACGTGCATGGCAAGTTCCGACGCGGGGGACGCGGCCAGCGCGGGCGGCGAATCGAAGATCATGATGCGGTTGGGCGCCTGCGCGCTTAACCGGTCGAGCACGATTTCTGTGCGCGAGGACGCAAGGAATTCCGTGTCCGAACCGGTCGAATTGCCTGCGGGCAGAACCCAGAGGCCCGGAATATCGGTGCCCAGTATGCAATCCTCTACCGCGATGCAGGGATCGGCCAGCGCATCCATGAAGCCCGGACCGCCGGGCAGGCCCAGCGTGGACAGAACCGATGGCTTGGCGAAATCGGCATCCACCAGCAGGACTTGCGTGTCCTTTTCCGCCGCCATCGAGAGGGCGAGGTTTACCGAACAGAACGTCTTGCCCTCTCCCGCATGGGCGGAGCAGACAAGGATGCGTTCGCCGCGGTCCGGGCCGATCCCGGCGCGCGATTCCGCCGCCGCCAGAAGCAGTTGGCGCTTCACGATGCGGAACTCTTCCAGCACGCCCGTTACCTGGCCTTCGGGCTCTATCAGGCATTGTTCGCGCAAGTGCAGCCGGTCGACCGGGTGGTAGGGGCCGGAAAACGGCCGCAAGGGCGGATCGAACGTTTTTTCGTCGGCGGCGGTCACGTCTGCCGGGACGGTCGGCACGTCCCCGACTTGCGCTTGCGTCGGTGCAGGTTGCGCCGGTTCGGCAGGTGCCGGGCTTGCGGGCGCGCGGCGCTGCAATTCGGGCGGCAGGTGCGGGCGCTGGATCGCCGAAAGGTCTATCCCTTTCGATGCGCGTTCGATCAGGGAAGCGCGTTCGCCGGGCAGCGGGATTCTGGAGTGTTCGGTCATTCGCCTCGCCCCCTCACGCAACCATGCCGCGTTTCATGAATTCAAGCGCGAGCAGCAGGACGAAAACGCCCGCCAGCCCCGCGGTGCCCCCGGCAAACCACTTGAGGTGCTTCACCCGCTGCGCGCGCGCCGCGCGGGTCAGCGATTCCGAAACCTGGCCGAGCACCTGCAACCCCGTCGCGCGCTCAAGCTGCCCGGTGGTCGCGAAGGTCGACCGCGCCTGCCCCAGGGCAAAGGCCGCGCCGCCGCCCGCGCCAAGGCCGATCACCAGCACCAGAGCCAGCAGAAGCGGGCGGTCCGGCGCAACAGGCGTGCGCGGGGTGGTGGGCGGATCGATCACGTCGAACTTCACCGCATCGCGCTCGTTCTCCACCTGCCCGCGCAAGCGCAACGCTTCCCGGTCGCGAAGCAGCTTGTCGTACTGGTCTTTCAGAACCGAATAGTCGCGGTTGATGCGCGCGGCCTCTGCCGCAACGGCGGGTTCGGAATATTGCTTGGCTTCCATCGACGCGATGTCCTGCTGGAGCGTCTGCTTGCGCGCCGAAAGCGCCGCCACGCTGGCTTCGCGGTCCGCCTTGATCGATTGCAGCGAGGTATAGGCCGGGTTCGGCGTGCCGTAGGTCCGGTTGCCTTCCGCGGCGACCTGCTTCTTCAGGCTTCCGATCTGGGCCTTGAGCGCGACGACATCGGGGTGATCGTCCGTCAGACCGCGCGCCTTGTCGGCAAGAAGTTGCGACTGGGCCTGCGCCAGCGCCCCGGCAGGGCCGCCCTGCGCGCCCGGCGTTACGATGGTTTGCGGTGTTCCGGCGATCTGCCCGTTGATCGAGGCGAGCGCGCTTTGCGCCGCGACAAGGTTCGCTTCCACTTCGGTAAGCTGCGACCGCGAGGTTTCGAGCCGGGCCGAAAGGCTGCCGGTGCCGGGAAGAAGGTCCGAATTCTTGGCTTCAAAGGCTTCGCGCTTCTGTTCGGCCGCCTCCAGGTCTTTCTGACGGTCCGCCAGCTGCTGGTCCATGAACGAAAGCGTGCTGTTCATCTCGCCGCGCCCGCCCGACAGGTTCTCCTCGCGGAAGATGTCGATCATCTTCTGGACGATGTCCTGCGCCAGCTTTGCGTTCTGCACATCGCCGAACTGGCCGTATCCGGCGGTCGCGGTGATTTCGAACAGGTTGTCCTGCTGGCTGACCACCTTGATCTGCTTGGCCAGGCCCTGGACCGCGGATTCCATCTGCTTGTCATTGGTGATCGTATCGCCAAGGCGCGTGCCCCGGATCACCTTTTCAAGGTTGACCGAACTCGTCAGCGTCTGGCGCACACGATCGATATCGCGGCGGCGGTCCCCTTGCGAAATGCCGATCTGGTCCGCCAGCACGTTGTCGATCTGGACGAAGATGCGCGCTTTCGATTCATAGCTGTTGGGAACCAGCGCCACTGCCGCCCAGCCCAGCAGGCAGACGATCCAGGCAATCGCCAGCGCAAGCCAGCGTCGTTGCCAGATCCCGTGCAGCGCGATGCGCACTTCCTCATAGATGCCGTTCATCGGTCGTATCGTCCCTGCGCCGGCCCGATCAGAACATGCTTTCGGGGATGATGATCACGTCGCCCGGCTGAAGCAGCACGTTCGCCTTGCTGTCGCCCTTGCGCAGCAGGTCCGAGATGCGGACGTTGTATTCCTTCTGTTTTCCGGTCGTCTTGTCGAAGCGGATCAGCCGCGCCTTGTTGCCCGCCGCGTATTCCGACAGCCCGCCCACCGCGATCATCGCGTCGAGCAGCGTCATGTTGGCGCGGTAGGGGATCGACGCGGGCTTTTCCGTCGCGCCAACGATGCGAACCTGCTGGCTGAACGTGCCCGCGAACTTGTCGACAATGACGGAAACGATCGGCTGTTCGATATACTGCGAAAGCTGAAGCTTGATGTCTTCGGCCAGCATGGACGGCGTCTTGCCCACGGCGGGCATGTCCGTGATCAGCGGCGTGGTGATCCGCCCGTCGGGCCGGACCTGCACCTTCGCGCCCAGTTCGGGGTTGCGCCACACGAAGATCGTCAACTCGTCAAGCGGGCCGATCCTGTATTCCTCGCCCGGCTGTTCCTGCATCGAAACGAAGGAAGCCGGAGGCAATTCCGGGGCCGACCCCATCCCGGCACATCCCGAAAGTGCAAGGCTCAACGTGGCCGTTCCGGCAAGCAGTTTCGGGAATCGCGCGTTCATCGCCATTTTACGTCCTTTGTCGCGTTGGCGCCCCTCCGCCGGCCGGCCGGAAATGCGGGACACCACCATTGGGCCCGGCTATCGCGAAAAAGGGTGAAGATACCGTTAGCCTTGTTGCGCAACCGATTGCGCAACAAGGCCGTTTGCGCGCTTGTCCCGCATCGGGACGGCGCGCGCGCAAGGTATTAATCAGACAAGGATTTCAGCTGCAGGCCCTTGGCCAAGGAACATGGCCGGACTGGCGCTGGCGCCATAGGCCCCGGCGCAGAACACCGCCACCAGATCTCCCACCTCGGCACGCGGGAAACCGGCCTTGTCGGCCAGCCGGTCAAGCGGGGTGCAAAGGCACCCAACGACATTGGCCTCTTCCTCTACCGGCGCATCGAAGCGCGTGGCGATGGCGACCGGATAATTGCGGCGCACGACGGTGCCGAAATTGCCGCTGGCGGCAAGCTGGTGATGCAATCCGCCATCGGTGACGAGATAGGTTTCGCCGTGGCTCACCTTGCGGTCCACGATGCGGCAAAGATAGACGCCCGCCTCTCCGGCGATATAGCGGCCCAGCTCTATGCAGAATTGCGTTTCCCGCAATATTTCAGGAAGATCGGCCAGCTTTCTTGAAAGCGCATCACCGACCGCCGCGATATCCAGTGGCTCGTCGCCGGGGAAATACGGGATGCCGAATCCGCCACCCAGGTTGCAATGCGGCAGAGGGGCGCCGCTCGCCACGGCAAGGTCTGCGGCAAGCGTCAGCGTCTGGGCCTGCGTATCGATGATCGCTTCGGCCGAAAGCGCCTGGCTTCCCGCGAATATATGGAACCCCCGCCATTCGGCGCCGGATGCGATGATATCGCGGGCGAGCGCCGGCACGCGTTCCGCATCGATGCCGAACGGCTTGGCCCCGCCGCCCATCTTCATGCCCGATCCCTTCAGATCGAACGAGGGGTTAACCCTGATCGCAAGGCGCGGCGCGATACCCAGACGCTCACCAATCGCCAGCGCGCGCGCCGCCTCTCCTTCGGATTCAAGGTTCAGCGTAACCCCGCGCGAAATCGCGGCCTCAAGTTCCGCGTCGCGCTTTCCCGGCCCGGCAAAGCTGATACGCCGCGGATCGATACCCGCCGCGCCCGCCATCTCCAGTTCTCCGCCCGATGCGATATCAAAGCCGTCGACAAGCGGCGCAAGGTGTTCCAGCACCGGCCCGAACGGGTTCGCCTTTACCGCATAATGCAGGGCAAGCCGTTCGGGCATGGCGGCGCGAAGCTGTGCGATGCGGTGCGTAAGCAGGTTGCGCGAATAGATGAACAGCGGCGTTCGCCCCGCTATTTCAACCAGTTCGGATGCTTTCTTGCCGCCGATTGCCAATTCGCCGTCAAGCGCGGCGTACCCTGCGGGAATGGGGCCAATCGGCTTCATGCGTTCACCTGTTCGCGCAGTTGCGCGGCAAGCGCCACGCGATCGATCTTGCCATTGGGGCCGATCGGCATCGCCTGCCGCCAATGGACCATCCGGGGCACCATGAAGTTGGGGAGCATCCTGGTAAGCGCGGGAACCAGCCCGGCTTCGGCTTTCGCGGGATCGCCCGATGCCCGCGCCACAAGGTGGATCGCCTGCCCCAGCGCCGGATCGGCAACGCCGATTGCCACGGCTTCTGCAACCAATCCGGTCGCGACGGCGGCATCCTCCACCTCCTGCGGGCTGACGCGGTTGCCCGATGTCTTGATCATCGCGTCACGCCGGCCCACGAAATAAAGCAGGCCGTCGCCATCGCGGCGAACCCTGTCGCCCGACCACACGGCCAGACCGCCATGGCGCGACCAGGGGGGCGCGGGCCTGAACCGTTCGGCGGTCCGCTCTGCATCCTGCCAGTATCCCTGCGCGACCAGTGGGCCGGCATGGACAAGTTCCCCCTCCTCACCCGGCGCGGCCTCTTTCCCGCTGTCCGCAACCACCATGATTTCCGCAAAGGGTATGGCCTTGCCGATGGACGTGGGATGCGTGTCGACCAGCGAGGGATCGAGATAGGTTGACCGGAACGCCTCTGTCAGGCCGTACATCGGATAAAGATCCGCCGCCGGAAACAACGTGCGCAGTGCGCGGACCAGATCCGGCGTCAGCGCCCCCCCGCTGTTCGTCAGCCGCCGCAACGACCCGGCGGCGTCCTGCGGCCAGTCCTGCTCGACCAGTTGCACCCAAAGCGGCGGAACGGCGGCCAGCGTTGTGATCGCGTGTTTCGCCACCGCCTTCACCACGTCACGCGGCATCAGGTAATCGAGCGGGACGACCGCGCCGCCCGCATACCACGTCGAAAGAAGCTGGTTCTGCCCGTAGTCGAAAGCGAAAGGCAGCACCGCCAGCGTCCTGTCATGCGGCCCCACACCCAGATAGCCCGCGACGCTTGCCGCGCCCAGCCACAGGTTCGCGTTGCTGAGCATCACGCCCTTGGGCCGCCCGGTGGAACCGCTGGTATAAAGGATCGCGGCAAGCCGGTCGGCGGTCTCACCCGAAGGTGGCAGGATTTCGGTTGCCGCGTCGACGGCATTGCGCGCCTCGCCTTCCTCCACAACGATTGCCTGTGCGGCGTCCCCCGCTTCAAGCGTTGCAAGCCGTGCCTTGTTGGAAACCAGCATCGCCGCGCCGCAATCACCAATGATATGCGCGACTTGCGCGCGTTTCAGCAAGGGATTTACCGGCACGTGGACCAGTCCCGCCCGCACGGCGGCCAGCGGCATCAGGCAGGCGATCTCCGTCTTGGGCAGCCAGGTCGCGATCCGGGCGCCGGGATCGGGCACTTGCGCGCACAGCCACGCCGCCAGCGCGCCTATACGCCGGTTTAACTCCTTGTAGCTTAACACCCTGTCGCGCAGGACCAATGCGTCCGCATCGGGATCGCCGCGCAAGGCAAGGTGATCAAGCGGAAGCACTGTCGGTTCGGGGTCGGCGGACAAGGCGGCTCTCGAATGGTGAAGCGAAGGGGTAAACGGGTTTGAACGGGATCGTCTATCACGCCGATCTTAATGAAGCGCAACGCCGCAATGGCCTTTGCCCGACCGGAAGCTCTCCGTTTGAGCGGCTGGAGTGGTTCGCGCTTCTCTCGCGCGAATGCCTTGCCGCACATCCCCCGTTGCTCGCCATCGCCCGCGACGGAGAGCGGTGGGCCGCCCTTCCCCTGATGGAAACCGGCGCGCGGCAACTGTCCGGCCTGGCGAACTGGTACAGCTTCTTCCTGCGCCCGCTTGGCGACCGTTCGCTTCTGCCCGCAATCGCGCGCGACCTTGCATCGCGGGCCGATCGCATAACGCTGGCGCCCTTGCCGCAGGACGATGCGAACGCCCTTGCCAGCGCGTTCGGCCATGCCGGATGGTTCGCGCAACTGGAACCGTGCGACAGCAACCATTTCCTGGACATTGGCGGGCGCACATTCGACGAATACTGGGCGTCCCGGCCCGGACGGCTTCGCGAAACCGTCCGCCGCAGGGGCAAGACGGGGATTGTCGACCTGAAGGTTGAAACCCGCTTCGATCCGGCGGACTGGGCCGCATACGAGCGCATTTACGGCCTGTCGTGGAAACCGGAGGAAGGAAGCCCCGCGTTCCTGCGCAAGTTCGCCCGGGAAGAGGGAACGGCAGGCCGCCTTCGCCTTGGCCTTGCCAGCATCGACGGCACGCCGGTTGCCGCGCAAATGTGGACCGTGGAAGGCGGGACTGCCTTCATCCACAAACTGGCGCATGACGAGGCTTTCAGGAAGCATTCCCCCGGCACACTGTTGAGCCACGCGCTGTTTCGCCACGTTATTGACCGGGACAATGTTGCGGAAATCGACTTTGGAACGGGCGATGATCCCTACAAGCGCGACTGGATGGAGGACGTGCGCCTGCGCTGGCGCCTCGACGCCTATCGCCTTGCCGCGCCGCGCCAGTGGCCGTCGCTGGGCAAGGCCCTTGCGCGCCGGATGCTTCGTTCGCACCCTCTTGTCTCGTCTCAATCGCGCGGTTAAGGCGCCCCGCACTGGTGGAAACGACAGGAAATCGCCCCGCGTGAGCAGTCTTGCCAACGATACCGATACCGTCCTGCGCGCAATCCTGCGCGACGTGCTTGGCCTTTCAGAAGACCAGGTAAAGGGCTTCGACAACGATACCGGCCTGTTCGGCGCCTTGCCCGAGCTAGACTCGATGGCGGTCGCCGGCCTCCTTACCGAAATGGAGGACCGGCTCGATATCATGATCGAAGATGACGAAGTCGACGGCGAAATGCTGGAAACCTACGGCAACCTGCTGACATTCGCAGAGGCAAAGCGCGCCGCGTGATTGCCGCGTGGACCTGCCCCGGACCCGCGGGCCCGGTCACCGAATATGCCCTTGCCTTCGACAGGACGCGCAAGCACCGGCTACTGATTATCCCCGCGCTTTTCGAGGAAGCCAACCGCACCCGCCGGATGCTGGTGGAAGCGATGCGTCGGATCGACGCGGCGGGAATCGATTGCTTCCTGCCAGACCTGCCCGGATGCAATGAAAGCCTGCAGGATTTCAGCGCGCAGAGTCTTGATACCTGGCGCGCGGCAATGCGGGCGGCGGCCGAGGAATTTGGCGCAACGCACCTGTTCGCGGTGCGCGGCGGGGCGCTTCTGGCACCAAAATCGCTGCCAGGTTTCGAATACGATCCGGCAAAGGGTTCATCCATCCTGCGCCAGTTGCTGCGCGCGCGCGTGATCGCGTCGCGCGAGGCCGGGCGAGAGGAAGATACCACCGGCCTTATGGAAACGGGCAAGCAATCGGGCATAGAGCTTGCGGGCTATCGCTGCGGTGCAGCGCTCGTCGCCGGACTGGAAGCCGCCGTGCCGGAGGAACGCGGTCGGCGTAAGATAAGCCAGGGTGAGCTTGAAGGCGCAGGCTTGTGGCTGCGCAGCGAACCAGGAGACAATCCCGCGCAATCGCGCGACATTGCCGCCATCGTCGCGGCGGAGATCGCGGCGTGACGCGGCTTCACACAACCTTTTCGTGCGAAGGCGCGACTCTCGCCGGAACGCTCGACACCGGGCCGCTTGCAACCGGGCTGCTGATGGTTTCCGGTGGCAACGAAATCCGGTCCGGAAGCTGGTCGGGGCAGGCGCAACTGGCCGCCCGCGTGGCCTCCGCCGGGTTCCCCGTTTTCCGATACGACCGGCGCGGCGTGGGCGACAGCGAAGGGACGAACGGCGATTTCCGCCGCAGCGAGCCCGATATACGCGCCGCCCTTGCCGCCTTCCGCGTGGCCGCGCCGCAGCTTGAACGCGTGGTCGCCTTCGGCAGTTGCGATGCGGCGACGGCGCTGATGATGTTCGGCCCGTCCCTGCCAGTCGACGACCTGGTGCTGGCCAATCCGTGGACGATTGACGGCGAAAAGGCACCCGACGCGATGCCCGCATCAGCCATTCGCAGCCGCTATCTCAGAAAGCTGGCCAATCCGCGCGAAATCTGGCGCCTGCTGACGGGCCGTGTCGATATGGGCCAGTTGGCGCGCGGGTTGAAGGGCGCGGCGGCCGGTGCGCCTGTCGCCTCGCCGATGGTCGGGCGCATGATAGCCGGCACCGATGCATTTGCCGGCCCCGTTTCGATCCTGCTCGCCGCCAACGACCGGACCGCGCAGATGTTCGAAGAGGTCTGGCCGGCCCGCGATCCGCGCGTTGAGCGAATCCAGTCCGCATCGCACAGCTTTTCGGACGACGAAGCGCGCAGCTGGCTGCTGGACCGTGTGCTGCGCGCCTTGCGGTAATTCGCCGCGTCAGGCTTCCGCCACGTCCTTTGCATTCGCGAAATCGCGCGCGGCCAGGAACCGTTCCGCATCCAGCGCTGCCATACAGCCCGTGCCCGCGGCGGTAACCGCCTGGCGATAGACGTGATCCATCACATCGCCGCAGGCGAAGATGCCCGGAACGGACGTGCGCGGCGTGCCCGGCTCTACCAGCAGGTAACCGCCCGCATCCATCGGCAGCTTGTCCCTGAACAGCTCCGTTGCCGGGGCATGGCCGATGGCGACAAATGCGCCGTCCGTTTCGATATGAGAGGTTTCGCCAGTTTCGGTGTCCGTCAGGTCAAGCCCCGTCAGCCCCGCACCGCCCGTATCGCCCACGAAGCGATCGACCGTCTTGTTCCACAGCACCTTGATGCCCTTGTGCGCGAAAAGGCGGTCTTGCAGGATTTTTTCGGCGCGCAGCGAGTCGCGGCGATGGATCAGCGTCACGTCCGGGCTGTGGTTGGTGAGGTATAGCGCTTCCTCGACCGCCGTATTACCGCCGCCGATCACCACCACCTTCTTGCCGCGATAGAAGAACCCGTCACACGTGGCGCAGGCCGAAACGCCCTTGCCGCCCAGTTCCTGCTCGCCCGGAACGCCCAGCCACTTGGCCTGCGCGCCGGTTGCGATCACCAGCGTATCGCCTTCGTAAATGTCGCCGCCATCGCCCGTTGCGCGGAACGGAGAGCCGGACAGGTCGATATCGACAATCGTATCCCACATCATCCGCGTGCCGACGTGTTCGGCCTGGGCCTGCATTTCCTGCATCAGCCACGGCCCCTGGATCACGTCGCGGAAACCGGGATAGTTTTCGACATCCGTCGTGATCGTAAGCTGGCCACCGGGCTGAAGCCCCTGCACCACGATCGGTTCCATTCCAGCGCGCGCGCCATAGATCGCGGCGCTCAGCCCTGCCGGGCCGGATCCGATAATAAGCATGCGGGTCTTGTGGGTGGTCGCCATGGTGCCTCCGGTCTTGCGTGGCCCGCGAAATAGGAATTGCACGCGCGCCTGACCAGCCTGCACGTGCGCTTTTACGCAGCTTCGTGGCACGATTGCTTCGTTTTCAGGCGATCAAGCGCGCTTCGATGCGTTCCAGAAGCGCGGGATCGACACCCAGCACTTCCGCCGCATAGGCTTCGACCGAGCCGTGACGTTCCCGGATCCGGGCAAGTGCGGTTTCCAGGTATTCGGGATGGACGGACATCAGCGTGCGGATCGCGTCCTCGTCCATTTCCGGACCGAACCCCGCGCGGACATGGCGGGCACCGGCCCCGATCCGCGCCTCGATGTTTCCCGCGCTGTTGGTCAGCAGGTAATCCGCCATCGCGTCGTCCGGGTGAACCCCCAGCAGGTTGTGGACCAGCGCCGCACCCAGCCCGGTGCGATCCTTGCCCGCCAGGCAATGGAGCAGGCTTGCCCCGTCGCGATTGGCAAGTGCATCGAACATCAGGCGATAGGTGCCCACCAGCACCGGGCGCCAAGGCATCGATTCGTATAGCCGCACCATCGCCGCATGGGCATCGGCCGCGGTCTGCACCTCGCGCGCGGCTTCCTCGTGCGCGGCCTGCCCGCTGCTGCCCGCCGTTTCACCGGGATGAAACAATACGTCGCCCGAAAAGTCCTCGTGACGCAGGCACGGGTTCAGCGCCCGCTCGCTATCGCCGCGCAAGTCGATAACCGTTGCGATATCAAGGGTATGGACCCTTTCCAGATCATCCGGCGTGGCTTCCGAATGGTGGCCGGACCGCCACAGGGTTCCGCGCCGCAATATGCCGCTGCGGGCGCGATAGCCGCCATAGTCCCGGAAATTGTGAATCCCTTCCATCGGGATTACGCGTTCGGCGTCTGCCATTGTGTCAATCTCTGTCATCGCGACCGGCCTAGCGCAGCCTTGCGAAGGATTCGAGACGTTTCAGCCCACGGGCCGTTCCGCGAACGACATGGCCCGGCCGACCACCGCTTCGGACGGCGTGGGCTTAAGCACAAGCTCGCCCCGCAAAACGCCAAGGTCATGGCCAAGCGGCTGGGGGTCGCCGGTATAGAGGATGTAGGGCACGCCCTTGCTGTCCAGTTCCTTTGCCACCGGCGCGCAGGTGATCCCGTTGCCCAGCGATACGTCGAGGATGGCGACATCGATCATCTGGCTGACCAGAATATCCATCGCTTCGTCTATGCAGCAGGCGGTCAGCGGCATGCAGCCCGCTTCGGACACCGCGCATTCCAGATCGAACATGATCAACGGTTCATCGTCGAGCAGGAGGATGCGCAGCGAACGGCCCATCAGGCACGCCTTCCCGCACGCGCGTCGAACGCTTCACCTGCAATGGATGAATTGGCCCTGCCGAACACCTGCAATTTCCCAGTCATTCCCTGTCGATTCCAGTCGCACCGGAATATTGTAATGCACGACAACAACTTTGGTTTCCGTGATATTAGCAAAACATCATTTTTCCTGGCCGAACCCCGATTCCAGAAAGCGTTCGGCACATCCGGCCAGAACCGCCGTGCCCAGCGGCAGGACGGTTTCGTCCACCACCATCCTGGTGGAATGGATCGAACAGCACGATCGCCAGTCAACGCCTTCGTGCGCCACGCCCAGGAAGAACATCGCACCCGGCATCTTTTCCAGCACGTATGAGAAATCCTCTGCCCCCATGACGGGCGCATCAAGACGCATGAAACCGTCCGGCCCCGAAAGATCGCGCACCACGGCTTCGCCCAGGTCGACCGCGCGCGGATCGCAGACGGTGACGGGAAACCCTTCTTCAATCGCGATGTCGGCGGTCATGCCGTGCGCTTCGGCAATGCCCTGCACCAGACGCGTCAGCAGTTCTGCCACCTTGGCGCGATGCCCGGAGGAGAGCGTGCGTATCGTGCCTTTCAGGAATGCGCTGTCGGGAATCACGTTGAACGTGGTTCCGGCATCGATTTTCGCGACGGTTACCACCACCGCGTCGGCGGCATTGAACCTGCGCGTAACCATGGACTGGATCGCCGTCACGATTTCACAGGCCACCGGGATCGGATCGGCCGCATCGTGCGGCATCGAGGCATGGCCGCCGGCACCCTTGATCGTGATTTCGAACTGGTCCGCCGATGCCATCAGCGCGCCGGCGCGGCCCGCGACAAGGCCGTGCGGGCTGTTGGGCATGATGTGCAGCGCGAACGCCGCATCGGGCAACGGACGATCCTTTCCGCCCAGCAGCCCGTCATCCAGCATGAAGCGCGCGCCGTGATGCCCTTCCTCGCCCGGCTGGAACATGAAGCGCACTTCGCCCCTGATCCTGTCGGCACGCGCGCACAAAAGCTCGGCGGCGCCGGCCAGCATGGCGGTGTGCGTATCGTGTCCGCAGGCGTGCATGGCGCCGGGAATTTCGGACGCGAAATCGAGGCCTGTTTCCTCGATCATCGGCAGGGCATCCATGTCCCCGCGAAGAAGCACGCAACGCCCCTCTCCCGCGCCGCCCATTAAGGTGGCGACCAATCCGGTGGTCGAAGGCCCTTCCGCCCATTCGAGCGGCAGATGCGCAAGCGCCGCGCGAACCTTGTCGCGCGTTTTCGGGGTATGTAGGCCAAGTTCGGGCTCGCGATGGATCGAACGGCGCAGGCTGACGATCCGCTCGCCAATGCCCCGTGCCTGCTCCAGAAGTTCGGCGTGCAGCATGAACCCTTCTCCGTATTTCTCGCGGTTGTCACGAGCCGGCGCCTCGTCCGGACCGAATTCCGCGTGGCGCCGAGAGGTAACGCGGCGGTGGCGGAATGCAATGGCGTCTGCTTGCGGGGCTGCGTAGTGGCCTGACAATGCAGGTTTCAACGCGGCCCCCGGCCAGCTTCCAACCGCCCTTTCCTGCACGGGACCGGCCTGCCACGCTTGCGCCCCTGCGGGCCGCCCTGTAGAGGGCGCGCAAACCTCCCTTTACGCCTATTCCCAGAGGAAACCGATGGCCGCCCAGTACGCCTTCGTCATGAAGAGCATGACAAAGACCTTTCCCGGTGCCCAAAAGCCGGTGCTCAGCAACATCAACCTGCAATTCTATCAGGGCGCCAAGATCGGCATCGTCGGCCCCAACGGCGCGGGCAAGTCCACCCTGATGAAGATCATGGCGGGGATCGACACCGATTTCACCGGCGAGGCATGGCCGGGCGAGAACATCACGGTCGGCTACCTGCCGCAGGAGCCGGAGCTCGACACGTCCAAGACCGTTCTGGAAAACGTGAAGGACGGCGCACGCGAAACCGCCGACATGGTCGAGCGGTTCAACCAGATCGGCATGGAAATGGCCGAGGAAGATGCCGATTTCGATGCGCTGGGCGCCGAAATGGCCGAACTGCAGGACAAGATCGACGCGGTCGACGGCTGGACGCTGGACAACCAGCTTGAAATCGCGATGGAAGCGCTGCGCTGCCCCCCGGGCGACTGGCCGGTGGACAACCTTTCGGGCGGTGAAAAGCGCCGCATCGCGCTGACCCGCCTGCTGATCCAGAAGCCTTCGATCCTGCTGCTGGACGAACCGACCAACCACCTTGACGCGGAAAGCGTCGAATGGCTGGAGAACCACCTGAAGGAATATGCCGGCGCGGTGCTGATGATCACCCACGACCGCTATTTCCTTGATAACGTGGTGGGCTGGATTCTCGAACTCGATCGTGGAAAATACTTCCCCTACGAAGGCAACTACTCGACCTACCTCGAGAAGAAATCCAAGCGCATGGAGCAGGAGGAGCGCGAGGAAAGCGGCCGCCAGAAAGCCCTCAAGGAAGAGCTTGAGTGGATCAGGCAGACCCCCGCCGCGCGCCAGACCAAATCCAAGGCGCGTATCCGCAAGTTCGAACAGCTTCAGGAAGCGCAGGCGGGCCGCGCGCCCGGCAAGGCGCAGATCGTTATCCAGGTGCCCGAACGCCTTGGCGGCAAGGTTATCGAGGCGAAGAACATCTCGAAAGCCTATGGCGACAAGCTGCTGTTCGAAGACCTGTCGTTCATCCTTCCGCCCGGCGGTATCGTTGG
Source organism: Novosphingobium sp. ZN18A2 (assembly GCF_036784765.1). NCBI lineage: Bacteria > Pseudomonadati > Pseudomonadota > Alphaproteobacteria > Sphingomonadales > Sphingomonadaceae > Novosphingobium > Novosphingobium sp. ZN18A2. The sequence continues at coordinate 2,080,757 of NZ_CP136651.1, forward strand.
CGTGATCGGCCCCAACGGCGCCGGCAAATCGACGCTGTTCAAGATCATCACCGGGCAGGAAACCCCCGATTCCGGCGAGATCAGCATCGGTGACACGGTTCATCTGGGCTATGTCGACCAGAGCCGCGACCACCTGGACGACAAGCACAACGTCTGGGAGGAAATCTCGGACGGGCTGGATTACATGAAGGTCAACGGCCACGACATGAGCACGCGCGCCTATGTCGGCGCGTTCAACTTCAAGGGGCAGGACCAGCAAAAGAACGTGGGCAAGCTGTCGGGCGGCGAACGCAACCGCGTGCACCTTGCCAAGATGCTGAAGGAAGGCGGCAACGTGCTGCTGCTGGACGAACCGACCAACGATCTTGACGTGGAAACGCTGGCCGCGCTGGAAGACGCGATCGAGAATTTCGCGGGCTGCGCCGTGGTCATCAGCCACGATCGCTTTTTCCTTGACCGTCTGGCCACGCACATCCTTGCCTTCGAGGGCAACAGCCACGTCGAATGGTTCGAAGGCAACTTCGAAGCTTATGAGGAAGACAAGCGCCGCCGCCTGGGCGACGCGGCCGACCGGCCGACGCGTCTTGCCTACAAGAAGCTTACGCGCTGATCGCTGCGATCAATTCGGGCCGGGGAAACCCGGCCGGCGCGCAAGTTCTGCAATGAATTCGGGTGGGGGGCGCCGCTAATGGCGCTCCTCTTCCTTTTCCTCGATATCGGGATCACCGGCTTCGGACCGCGGCAGAAAATCGCGTGACAGCGCGTGATAAAGCCGCGGCTTGCAAACCTGCGCGCCGGACCAGTCCGCGATCAGCGCGGTCAGCACCAGCGGCAGGATCGACCCGCTGCTGCCGGTCGTCTCGCTAAGGATGATAACACCGGTCAGCGGCGCGCGAACGACGCCGGTGAAATAGCCCGCCATGCCCAGAAGGACGATGGCGCCGGTGGATTCGCTGGGGAACACCATCGCCAGCAGCTTGCCGAACCCTGCGCCAACGGCCAGCGACGGCGCGAAAATACCGCCGGGAAGGCCGCTTGCGCTGGTCGCGAGCGTGGTGACGAACTTTGCCGGGCCAAGCCACACGCTGCCGTCCTGGCCTTCAAGCAGCGCCTTGGCCGGGGCATAGCCGGTGCCCCAGGTCGCGCCACTGGTAACGACGCCCAGAACGCCGACGGCAACGCCGCAAATCAGCGCGACGACCAGAGGGCGCGCGAACACGCCGGACTTCGCTTCGCGGCGACGGCGCGTGATCAGAAGGAGAAAACGCGAAAACAATCCGCCCAGCGCGCCGCCCGCAAGCCCGGCGATCGGCGCGATGATAAGCGCCGATCCCACCGGAAGCGGATCGGACAGGGTGCCGAAATAGAGGTAATTGCCCGCCAGCCCCTGGCTGGTAAGGCCCGAAATCATCACCGCGCCCATGACGAGAACCGCCACGCGCTGTTCATACGCGCTCGCCAGTTCCTCGATCGCAAACGCGATACCCGCGATGGGCGTGTTGAATGCGGCCGCAACGCCCGCGGCGCCGCCCGCGATCAGCACACCGGATGTCAGGCGCGCACCGAACAGCCTGTGGCACCCGACCATGATCGCCGCGCCAAGCTGGACCGTCGGGCCTTCACGCCCGACCGACGCGCCACCAAGGATCGCGCCAAGCGTGACCACCAGCTTGAACAGCGCGGTCTTCATGCCCAGCAATCCGCGCGACAGAAGTCCATCCGGATCGCGGCTGGCGGCGATAACCTGCGGAATGCCCGACCCGCGCGCCGCCGGTGCAACCAGCAGCGTCATCCATGCGAAACCCACAAACAATGCAGGCGTTACGACCAGCGGCGAATAAGGCCACCGCGCCACCATCGAATCGAACACGCCCTGCGCCTTGTCCGCCGCCTCTGCGAAAAGCAGGGCGACAAGGCCGATCATCACCGCACCAAGCAGCGACCCCGAACGTCTGCGCCACTCATGCGGGAACAGCTCGCCGTGGTCGGAATGGATCAGGTTGGAAAAGCGCTTGCGGAGGGTTGGCATCGCTTGGCGGTTAGCCCCCAGCCCGAACCGCGTCCACCCCTTCCCTGCGATTCATTTGTCAAACCGGAGTTCATAAAACCGTGCCTCAAGATGAACAAACACCGATAGGGCGGTTCAGGACCAAGTCAGTCGACGCCATATAGAACCGATGACAGGTGGTGCCGCGATCGTCGCGGCAAGATGGAGAGCGAGAAATCACAATGAACATCAAGTCCCTGCTCAAGTCATCTGCCCTTGCCGCGGCTGCAGGGGCGATGGTCATGATAGCCGTCCCGGCCGAGGCTGCGCCGGACCGCGCGCGCAATGTCTCGCGCGAAGAAGGCAATCGTCACGGCAACTTCCGGGCGCACCAGTCGCGTTCGCAGAATGTCCAGCGCCAGCAATCGCGACGCGGGAACGATCGCCGCGCCGAAGCGCGCCAGCAGCGCCAAAGCTATCGCAACCAGGCGCGCCAGGCGCAGCGCCGGCAGAGCCGCAACTGGGGCGACGCCAGGGCGAACGCGATCCAGCGCCAGCGGACGCAGAACGTGCAACGCCGGAACTGGTCGGGGCGGACCGAAAACCGCAACCAGGGCAACTGGCGACAATACCAGCGCAATCGCACCTATGCGGACCAGAACCGCAATCGCAGCTATACCGACCGCCACCGGACGGAGCGCCGCGATTACCGGAACAATCGGCGCGATCACCGCGCGGACCGGCGCGATTACCGGAACGACCACCGGTATGCCTATCGCAACAACAACTATCGTCGCTGGAATCACGACTGGCGGAATGATCGCCGCTATAACTGGAGCCATTATCGCCGGTCCCACCGCAACGTCTATCGCGTCGGCCGGTATTACGCGCCCTACTCGGGTTACAGCTACAGCCGCATCGGCATCGGATTTTTCCTGAACTCGATGTTCTATGGCCAGAACTACTGGATCGGCGATCCGGGATATTATCGCCTGCCGCCGGTCTATGGCCCCTATCGCTGGGTGCGCTATTACGACGACGTGCTGCTGGTGAACATCTACAGCGGCGAAGTGGTGGACGTGATCTACGACTTCTTCTGGTAAGAGCTTCCAGATCGAAGACTTCAGGAGCCCCCGCCCGTAACGGCGGGGGTTTTCCGTGGCGCCCCGCCGCTGCGCGCCGCTGCCAGCAATCGCCTTGCGCGCATGAACATCTCGATCCGTTGCAGCGTGAACATGCCCATCGCGAACGCGATCAACACGTCGGTCAGCAGCATCGTCGCCGCGTGCGACATCGGGCCACCCGATTCCAGGTACATCTTCGATCCCGTGCGGATCACGACCAGAACCAGCAGCAGCCCGAGCGCGGCGGGAGATTGCGCATGGTCAAGCGCGTGCGTTACCGGATCGACCGAGATGTGCATGGTCTTGCCGCGCAACCATCCGGCAACGGCCCCTGCGGCAAGGGCCATTGCGATCCACAACCAGCCCGCCCCTTGCGGCGGCATGGTTATCAACATGGTCGCCATGAAGGCGCCGTAGATCGCCGGGAGAATCCAAAGCCGTTCAAGCCGCAGCGGGCGCGTCTTTCCCATCCGCCTGAACCGGATGGCAAACACGATGGCGATCACCATGACGGGGATCAGGAACCCGATCAGCCCGTGCGAAGCCGCCCCCTGTTGTGGCATCGAACTCTCCCCTTCCCGGCCTTGCTTGCCCTCTGACTATTCGCGATCGCCGCGCCAGGCCAGCCTGGGCTTGCGGGCAGCCTGCGTTTCGTCAAGCCTCCGGCGCGGTGCCAACACAGGCGCGGCCTTCAGCGCTTCGTCACCGGCCCGCGCGCGTTCCGCAAGGCTGCGCAGCGCGCCGATGAACTGGTCCAGCCCCGCCCGGCTTTCGGTTTCGGTCGGCTCTACCAGCATCGCCCCGTGCACCACCAAGGGGAAATAGACCGTCATCGGATGGAATCCCTCGTCGATCAGGCCCTTGGCGATGTCCAGCGTGGAAAAGCCCTGCGCCAGTCCGTCGTCGCTGAACAGCGCCTCGTGCATGCATGGGCCGCTGCTCCCGTATGGCGCGTCGAGCACGCCTTCCAGGCTGCGCAGCACATAGTTGGCGTTTAGCACCGCGTCCTCCGCAACCTGCCGCAAGCCGTCCGCCCCGTGGCTGAGGATATAGGCGAGCGCGCGCGTGAACATGCCCATCTGCCCGTGGAAAGCGGCCATGCGCCCGAAGGCATGGGCGTGTCCCATCGCCTTCGCATCCTCTTCCTCCACAAGATGCACCACGCCGTCGGCACCCTTCGCCGTGAACGGCAGCGGGCCATAGGGGGAAAGCGCTTCCGACAGGACAACCGGCCCGGACCCCGGCCCGCCGCCGCCGTGCGGCGTGGAAAAGGTCTTGTGCAGGTTGATGTGCATGGCATCGACGCCAAGATCGCCCGGCCTCACCTTGCCCACAATCGCGTTAAAATTGGCTCCGTCGCAATAGACGAAGCCGCCCGCTGCGTGAACCGCATCGGCAATGCGTTTCAGGTCGCGTTCGAACAGCCCGCAGGTATTGGGATTGGTGATCATCACCGCCGCTACATCGGGGCCAAGCCGCGCTTCCAGCGCCGCCACGTCCACGCGGCCATCCGCGGTGCCGGGGATGCTTTCAACGCGGTAGCCCGCAAAAGCTGCGGTCGCCGGGTTCGTGCCGTGCGCACTTTCGGGCACGAGCACGACTTCGCGCGCGTCGCCGCGCGCCTCAAGCGCGGCCCGAATGCACAACAGGCCGCACAATTCGCCGTGCGCGCCTGCCTTGGGCGCCATCGCCACGCCGTGCATGCCGGTAAGGTCGATCAGCCAGCCGGCAAGCTGGTTGATGACATCCAGCGCACCGCGAACGGTATCCTGCGGTTGCAGCGGATGAACGTCCGCAAAGCCGGGCATCCGCGCCACGCGCTCGTCAAGCCGCGGGTTGTGCTTCATGGTGCATGACCCCAGCGGAAAGATGCCCAGGTCGATCGCATAGTTCTGGCGCGATAGCCGCGTGTAATGGCGCACCGTTTCCGGTTCGGAGAGGCCGGGCACCGCAACCGGCGCGCCGCGCAGGTGCTTTTCCAACCCCGCCATCGGTTCGCCGGGATCGTCGTCGAAATCGACGCCGCAGCCGTCCATGCGGCCCAGTTCGAAGATCAGCGGTTCTTCCAGCTGAAGGCCGCGGTTGCCGGTAAAGGTTTCGCCCGGCGCATCGCCGCCGGGTTCGCCGCCCATTTTGGGGCGCCAGCCAGAGGGGTTCATGTCGTTCATGCCAGCACCTCCTCAAGCGCGGTTGCCAGCGCCTCGATATCCTCCCGCGTGGTGCATTCGCTCGTCGCGACGAGCAGGCCGTGCGACAGCCCCGCCTCGTCCGGATAGAGCCTGCCCAGCGCGACCCCGCCCAAAACCCCCCGTTCAGACAGTGTGCGCACCACGGGCCGCGCATCGACGGGAAGCAGAACGGTGAATTCGTTCACCCAGGCATCGTTCAGGATCGACACGCCGGGAATGGCCGAAAGCCGCGCGGCGGCCTGCCGCGCACGGTCATGGCCAAGCCGCGCCATGCGGGACAGGCCCTCACCGCCCAGCAAGGTCAGGTGAATGCTGAAAGCAAGCGCACAAAGCCCCGCGTTCGTGCAGATGTTGCTTGTCGCCTTTTCGCGCCGGATATGCTGTTCGCGCGTCGAAAGCGTCAGCACGTATCCGCGCTTGCCCGCCGCATCGACCGTTTCTCCGCAAAGGCGGCCCGGCATCTGCCGCACGAATTTCTCGCGGCAGCCGAACAGGCCCAGGTATGGCCCGCCGAACTGCAGACCGACGCCAAGCGCCTGCCCCTCACCCACCACGATGTCCGCGCCAAGCGCACCCGGACTTTCGACAAGGCCAAGCGCGACCGGCTCGGTAACCACCGCGATCAGCAGCGCGCCCTTGTCGTGCGCGGCTTCCGCTATCGCGGCAAGATCGGGCAGGCGGCCAAGCACGTCGGGATATTGCACCACCACGCATGACGTCTGGTCGGAGATCCCGCCGATAATGGCTGCATCGTCCGGCACGGCCGACAGGTCTGGCGCGGTGTGGCGCACCGCGTCTCCGGTAAAGCGCGCCATCGTCCGCACCGTTTCGGCATAGTGCGGATGCACCCCGGATGAGAGCAATGCGCCCTTGCGCCGCGTGATCCGGCCCGCCATCGCCACCGCTTCCCAGCACGCGGTTGATCCGTCGTACATCGATGCGTTGGCGATATCGGTCCCGAACAGCCGCGCAACCTGCGTCTGGAATTCGAACAGCACCTGCAGCGTGCCTTGCGCGATTTCAGGCTGGTATGGCGTGTAGGCGGTCAGGAATTCGCCGCGCTGGATCAGGTGATCGACGCTCGCCGGAATGTGGTGGCGATAGGAACCCGCCCCCAGGAAGAACGGGACGGAGCCTGCCGAAAGGTTCCTGGCCGAAAGCGCGGCCATGTGCCGTTCCACCGCCATTTCGCTGGCATGGTTCGGCAGGCCTTCGATCGGGCCGGGCTGAAGGAACTCTGCCGGCACGTCGGCAAACAGCGCGTCGATATTGGTCGCGCCCACGACGCCGAGCATTTCCGCGCGGTCCGCATCGTTGAGAGGAAGGTAGCGCATGATCGTTACAGGCCTTCCACGTATTCCTTGTAGGCTGCCTCATCCATGAGGCTTTCCAGCTGCGCCGGATCGGACAGGGTCATGGACCACAGATAGCCGGCATTTTCGGCATCGGTGTTGACCAGCTCCGGCTCTTCTTCCAGCGATCCGTTGCCTTCTACGATCGAACCGGAAACCGGCGCATAGACGTCGCTTGCCGCCTTGACCGAATCGACCACGCAGCAACTGTCGCCCTGCTTCACGCTCGCCCCCGCCTCGGGCAGTTCGACGAACGTGATATCGCCCAGCTGGCCCTGCGCGTAATCGGTGATCCCGACGCGGGCGGTTTCGCCCTCGACCGAAATCCACTCGTGCTCCTTGGTGAAATAAACGGCCATGTCAGGCTCCCTTGCGATGGTAACGGTGGGGGACGAAGGGCAGCGCGACAACTTCTGCCGCAAGGCGCTTGCCCCGCATCTCGATTTCAAGTTTCGTGCCCGGCGCGGACAGCGCGGCATTCACGTAACCCATGGCGATGGGTCGTTCGCACGTGGGTGAGAATCCGCCCGAGGTAACGCTGCCGACGATCTGTTCGCCGTTGAAGATGGTCGCCCCTTCGCGCGCGGCCATACGGCCTTGCAGCGCCAGCCCAACGCGCAGCACCGAAGGTCCGTCCGCGATCAGCGACAGGATGCGGTCCGCGCCGGGAAAGCCGCCTTCGGCCCGCCGGCGCTTGCCGATGGCAAAGGCCAGTCCGGCGCTGACCGGATCGACCGTTTCGGAGAGATCGTGGCCGTAAAGCGGAAGCCCGGCCTCAAGCCGCAGCGAATCCCGCGCGCCAAGCCCGATGGGCTTCACTTCGGGTTGTTCGCACAGCAGGTCCGCGATCTGCGCGGCGGACGCGGCCGGCAGGGAAATCTCGAAACCATCCTCACCCGTGTATCCCGAACGGCTGATCGTCACCTCCGCATCGCCGATCCGGAACGTGCCGAAACGCATGAAGGTCAGCGCGGAAACCGGCTGGTCGCCGGTGGCCACGCGTTCGAGCGCGGTGCAGGCTTCCGGCCCCTGCAAGGCGAACAAGGCGCATTCGTCCAGATGGTTGAGCGTAACCTCGTCCGGCAGGAACTCACGCAGATGGGCGATATCGTCCCACTTGGTCGCCCCGTTGACGACGAGGTACAGCCCGTCCGGCCAGCGCGACACCATCAGGTCGTCCAGAATACCGCCATCCTCTGCCAGCAACAGCGAATAACGCTGCATTCCGGGCTTCAGGGTGGAAAGGTCGATAGGAAGCAGCGCCTCTACCGCCGGGTCCGCGCTGTTTCCCGGAACAAGCAGCTGCCCCATGTGGCTTACATCGAAAAGCCCCGCGTGCTGGCGCGTCCACTGGTGCTCGGCGATGATGCCTTCGTACTGCACCGGCATCCAGTATCCGGCGAATTCCACCATCCGCCCGCCGCGTTCGCGGTGCCACGCGTCAAGCGGCAGCATATCGGGTGCGGCGCCTGCCGGTTCCCCGTTTTCGTCTATTTCGTATGTCTCGCTCACAATTCAATCTTCCGCACAGTTGGCCACCTTTCGGTGCCCCCTCTGTCACGGAAGCCTGAGAGCTTCTCCCGCGCCGCGAGCGGCTGCGGACTTACCCCTTCGGCGGCCCCGCCATTGCGGCGGTAGCACTTTCCAGAGCGTCGCTATTGACCCGTGCGGTCCTGAAGCCTGAGAGATTCCGGGGCGGTTGCTCCTTCGGCGCCCCGCGATCCGATGGCTTCGTCGAAACGATGCGCCCGAATCGCGGAAACTCTCCCGCGCTGGTCAGCGACTGCCCTTGTTTCGCAGCGCAGCATCATCGAGTCAATTGGATGCGCGGGTTATCCCCGGCGCGCGGCTTCGCGGATGGCGCGGCGCATCGCTTCGTGTTCGTGCATGAAACGGCCACGCGCCCTGGCTCCGGCCAGCGCCAGGATCGCGTCCGCGACGGCCGAAGCCTTGATCGAACGGTATTTCGACCACCCGCCGCGCAGGAAGGGATCGACCAATGGCGCGGCAAGCATTCCGATCCGCTCCCCAACGCGCAGCGGCCCCTCCCGCCGCCCGCGCAGCAATCCCGGCCGCAGGATATCGAGCCGGTCGAACCGCATCTTGCCCAGCGCCTCTTCGGTTTCGCCCTTCACGCTGAGATAGAAATTGCGGCTGGCGGCCCTTGCCCCCACCGACGACACGGCGATCAATTGCCGGGCACCGGCATCCTTCGCCGCCTTTGCACAAGCGAGCACAAGATCGCGGTCAACCGCCCTGAACGCGTCCTTGTCTCCGCCTTCCGCGCGGATAGTCGTTCCCAGCGCGATAACCGCGACATCGGGCCGCGAGGCCGCGATGGCATCCTCCCAGTGCGAAGGGTCGGCCAGAAGCAACTCCATCCGCGCGCCTTCGGGCAGGCGCACTTCGCGGCGGGCGACCGCCGTCAGCCGGATCTCAGGCCGCCCGACAGACCGCTGCATGACCTGCCGTCCGATCATCCCGGTCGCCCCCAGAAGGACAACGCGCCGCACGTCAGACATTGCGCAATCCTTCGGGGCTTTTGCCGTAAAGCCGGGCATAGCTGTCTATCGCATAGCGATCGGTCATCCCGGCGATGAAATCCGCGATATGACGGCTGCGTGCCGGTTCGCCTGTCGGAAGCGATTCCTGCCAGCTTTCGGGCAAGGCCGAGGGATCGGCGGCATAGCCATCGAACAGGTGGGCCACGACGTGACGCGCGCGCTCCGCCGTCGCCAGCTGTTCGGGATGGTAATAGAGCCGGTCATACATGAACCGCTTCAGCGCGCGTTCCTCGGCTTCCATTGCGGGTGAGAACGCACAGAGCGCGGTCGGCGCGGCGCGCACTTGCGCGATGGTGCGGACATCGCCGTTCAGGATGCGTGCGCGCGTTTCCCCGATCACGTCGTTCACCATGCGCCCGATCTGCCCGCGCACCAGTTCGCGCAGCAACCGGTCGCGCGGCGCACGCGGGTGGCGGCGTTCGATCTCGCGCCACTGGGCGGAAACCGCATCGAGCGTCAGCAGGTCGTCAAGATCAAGGAAACCGGCGCGCAGGCCATCGTCTATATCGTGGTTGTCATAGGCGATATCGTCCGCGATGGCGGCCACTTGCGCTTCCAGAGACGAACGTTCGCGCAAATCGAGCGGGAAGGCGGCGTCCAGTTCGGCCAGCGCCCAAGACGGTTCGAACACCGGGCCGTTGTGCTTGGCAAGACCTTCCAGCACTTCCCACGAAAGGTTCAGCCCTTCGTGCTCGCAATAGGGGCTTTCCATGCGCATCAGCACGCGCAGCGTGTTGGCGTTGTGATCGAAGCCGCCCGCATCGGCCAGCGCCCGTTCCAGCGCGTCCTCTCCGGCGTGGCCGAAGGGGGGATGGCCAATGTCGTGCGCAAGGCACAGCGCCTCTGTCAGGTCCTCGTCCAGCCCCAGCGTGCGGGCGATAACGCGGCCGATCTGCGCGACTTCAAGACTGTGCGTCAGGCGAACGCGGTAATGGTCCCCGTCGGGCGCGATGAACACCTGCGTCTTGTGGCGCAGCCGGCGGAACGCGATCGAATGGACGATGCGGTCGCGGTCACGCTGAAAGGCGCTGCGCGGACCGCGCGCAGACGATTGTTCAAGCGCAAACTCCCGTCCACGGGTCTGTTCGGGATCGCAGGCAAAGCTGACTAGGGTCAAGCGGTCCGGCCCCTTCCGGGCAATTCGAGCGTTCATTCGCGAAGGTTGGGAAAGGGGCGCAACTAACCCTTGTGCCCGCGCGCGTCCAGCCACCCGGGGTCAAAGCCTAGGGTCAGAACCTATTAATTGCACCTTCGGGGTTTGAGGCAAAATGGCTTGGCGCAAGGCGGATAGGCGCAGGAATAGTGGTTCTATTTCAAGACTATCCAACGCAGCGCCGGGCCATTTTGGTCAAATCCCTGTGGGACGCCGGAATGGCTTCCATCTCGAACCGAATGGCGCTTGCAAAGGCAACCAGCCTTCGCGGCGCGCCTTTCGGCCCGATATGTTCGCCATTCCGGCGCCTCGAAGGTGCAATTAATAGGTCCTGACCCTAACGTAACGACGCGATCCACGCGCGCACCGTCAGGTCGCCTTCGCGATCCGGGCTGGCCTTGCCCAGCTCGGGCATCGCGATGCCTCCCTCCAGGCTTTCCATCCGGTAGAGCAGGATCGACCGGTCCGGATCGCCCGGCGCGATGTCGAAAGACAGCCCGCCCGATCCCCGGCCTGCCGCCGTGGGCCGCTTGCCGATCCCGTATTTCACCGGATTGTCCTGCTCCCAGCGCAAATCCAGCCCGGAATTGGACGCCGCACCGCGCGGATTGTGGCAGTGCGCGCAGTTGATATCGAGATATCCCCGCGCGGCATCCGCAAGCGGAACGTTCGCGCGATCCTCCCACAGCGGAATACGATGCGCCACGGCCGGAACGGCGTTCAGCCGCCCTGCCGCGTGCTGCGCGCGAAGCCACGCATCCGAGAGGTTGCGCGCCTTGGGGCCGATGGGCGTCACCGCCCCCGAAAGCGCGTGGCATTCCTTGCACTGGTTCTTGTTGGGGATCGCATAGCTGATCGAAACGCCCTGCGGCGTGGTCAGCGCAATGCGCGCGCCGGCCAGCGCAAGCGTCGCTTCGGTCTGATCGTCGTTCCACTTGTACGGAAGCGCCAGCCAACCGTCTGCCCTGTGCATCAGCACCCGCGTTTCGATCAGGCGCAGCCTGCCCTTCTCCGGAAAGGCGAATGTCTTGATAAGCGCAGCGCCGGCCGGAAGATCGAGCAGTCCGTCGCCTTGCGCTTTCGCTTGCGTGCCCTTCGGCAGGTAGAGGAACCGCAGCTTCGTCGCCCCGTCGGACCAAAGCGGCGTATTGAGCCGATAGGGCGTTACGCCCGATACCGGCACAAGTTTCGCCCCGCCGGTGAAAAAACCATAATCGGACAGCTTCGCCGGAAAACCGCTTCCGGTTATCGCAGTGTCGTGAACGCGCTGCCGCCCCCTTTCCGACGAGTGCGCTATCGACGCCCCGGCAACAAGGAACGCCGCCGCAATAATCGCGCCGCGTTTCATGATGCGATGCGCGCATCCAGCGCCGCCGGTGCACCGACGGATGCAGGGTCGACCGTCTTCCCCGGCACGGGAAGCGTAACCGGCGCGGGCGTCGCCTTGTCGGTTCCGTCCCCCTGCTCTGGCAGGTTCAGCGTCCATGCGCGGGTGCCCTTGACCGCCGCAACGGCCTGGCCCGGCGTTCCCAGCCCATCCCACAGCACCGGCGGAAGCGCGCCGCCGAACGCGGCAAGCAATTGCGTCTTTCCATCCATCTGCGGATCGGTCCCGCCGCGCAGATAGGTGTTGGTGCCAACCACGACATTGCGCGGATAGGGGTTGTATCGCTTGTCGTCGAAAGCGCTGGGATAGGAAACGACCATGACTTGCGCGGTCGGGTTGTCGGACATGAAATTGTTGCGGACCAGCACGCCGTCATTGGCCATGACCATCACGCCCGTCCCGCGGCGCACACCTGCCACGATATTCCCCTTGGGCGCGAAATTGGGCGTATCGTTGGCAACCACCAGGTTCTCTTCCACCAGCGTGTTGCCGCCGCCCATCACCGGCAGGTTGGGCAGGTCGAACACCAGTATACCGCCTGTGTTGCGGGTAACGAAATTGGCCCGGACCAGCGCATCGCGGCTGTTTTCGATCTCGATCCCTGCGACATTCGTTTCCGAGATCGAATTGCGAACGGTGATGTGATCGCTCTGCCCGACATAGATGCCTGCATCGGACGCGCCCTGCACCTTGCACCCGTCGATCAGGATGTTGCTGCTTTCCACCGGATAGATGCCATAGGCGCCATTGGTTTCCTTCGGCCCGCCCGTCCATGTCACGCGGATGCGATAATAGACGATATCGTCAGCATCCTTGGACTTGATGCCGTCACCGTGCGGGTTTTCGACCGCGAAATCGCGAAGGGTCACGCCGTCCGACGTGACAAGCAGCCCCTCACCCGCGCCTTCCTGCCCGGTGAAATCCAGCACGGTGGCTTCCATTCCCGCACCGCGCACGGTCACGCCTTTCACATCCAGCGAAAGACCGTCAGTCAGGACGAACCGCCCCGTGCCAAGGGCGACGGTGTCCCCCGGTTCGGCAACGATCAGCGCTTCCTGCAATCGCTGCTGCGCATCCGCGCCCGCGGCGACATCGATCGTCTTTGCGATTGCAGGGTGGGCCAGGGCGAGCGCAATAAGCGCGCCCAGCCCGGGGGCGAGCGTGTTTTCCGGCATCCTCATGCCGCCGATGATGCGCTTACACCAATGTAAGTCAATGCCCCGCGCGGCGGCGGCCCGCACCTGGGATCGGAACCGCCGAAGTCGCTAGGCAGCCAGCGCCTTGTTGATTTCCTCGACCATCTTCTTGGCATCGGACAACAACATCATCGTCTGGTCCATATAGAACACGTCGTTGTCGACGCCGGCATAGCCCACGCCGCCCATGCTGCGCTTGATGAAGAACACCTGCTTGGCCTTGTCCACATCGAACACCGGCATGCCGTAGATCGGGCTGGACTTGTCGGTCTTGGCCGCCGGGTTCACCACGTCATTCGCGCCGATGATGAAGGCAACGTCCGCCGTGGCGAATTCGGAGTTGATGTCTTCCAGCTCGAACACTTCATCGTAAGGCACGTTGGCTTCGGCCAGCAGCACGTTCATGTGGCCGGGCATACGGCCCGCGACCGGGTGGATCGCGTACTTTACCTCCACGCCCTTCTCTTTCAGCAGGTCGCCCATCTCGCGCAGCGCGTGCTGCGCCTGCGCCACGGCCATGCCATAGCCGGGGATGATGATGACCTTTTCCGCCTGCTCAAGGATGAACGCGGCATCGTCGGCGCTGCCCTGCTTGTAGGGGCGCTGCTCGCGCGGGGCGCCTTCACCGCCGCCCGAAGTGTCCGCGCCGAAGCCGCCCGCGATCACCGAGATGAAGCTGCGATTCATTGCGCGGCACATGATGTAGGACAGGATCGCGCCTGAAGAGCCGACCAGCGCGCCGGTGATGATCATCGCGGTGTTGTGCAGCGTAAAGCCCATCGCTGCCGCCGCCCAGCCCGAATACGAGTTGAGCATCGAGACAACCACCGGCATATCCGCCCCGCCGATCGGGATGATCAGCAGGAAACCGATGGCAAAGCTCAATGCGGTGACGACCGCGATCACCCACAATCCCTGATCCTGCGTGAAATAGGCCACCAGCCCAAGGATCGCCGCAAGCGTGCCCAGGTTGATAACGTGCCGCGCCGGCAGGATGATCGGCGCGCCGCTCATCTTCCCGGCGAGTTTCAGGAACGCAATGACAGAGCCGCTGAACGTGATCGCACCGATGGCGATGCCGAGGCCCATCTCGACGCGGCTCTGCGGTTCGATCAGTCCTTCAAGGCCGGTGATGCCAAAGGCCGAGGGGTTCAGGTAGGCCGCCCAGCCGACCAGCACCGCCGCCATGCCGACCAGCGAGTGAAACGCCGCGACAAGTTGCGGCATGTCGGTCATCTTGATGCGGCGCGCGATCAGGAAGCCCACGCCGCCGCCGATGGCGATGGCCGCGACGATTTCCGGCAGGCTGGCGATAGAATGCGTGACAAGCGTCGTCACCACGGCAATCGTCATGCCGATTATGCCGAAGCGGTTGCCCCGGCGCGATGTCGCCGGGCTGGAAAGCCCGCGCAGCGCAAGGATGAACAGTACGCCCGCCGCCAGATAGGCCAGCGCAACCCACGGGCTGACCGCGTGAATCGCTTCGCCCGCCGCTGCGGGAAAGGCCGCCATCGGCGCGTTGATTTCCGGCTGGGGGACCATCACTTGCCCTCCCCGCCATTGGCCGGCTTCTGCGCCGGCTTCTCCTTCTTCTTGTACATCGCCAGCATCCGCTCCGTTACGGCGAATCCGCCGAAGATGTTCACGGATGCAAGCGCCACGGCGATCAGCCCGAGCCATTTGGACCCGGCGCTTCCCGACGCCGCACTGGCGATCAGCGCGCCGACCACGATGACGGATGAAATCGCGTTGGTCACCGCCATCAGCGGCGTATGCAGCGCCGGGGTGACCGACCAGACGACGTAATAGCCCACGAAACAGGCCAGCACGAAAATCGACAGGATCGAAATGAAGTCCACTTGGCTTGCCCCCTTCAGCCCAGCAGGCGCGGATTGACGACTTTGCCGCCCTGCGTCAGCCGGATCGCATCGCCGATTTCCTCGTCGAGCACGGGCTTGCCCTGCTCTTTGTCCCAGAAGGCCGAGAGGAAGTTGAACAGGTTGCGGCTGAACAGCGCCGAAGCGTCCGCCGCCAGATGCGCGGGCGTGTTGGAATAGCCCATGATCTTCACGCCGTGCTTCACCACGATTTCATCAGGCTTCGAACCCTCGACGTTGCCGCCCTGCGCAACCGCAAGGTCGAAGATCACGCTGCCGGGCTTCATTGTGGCGATCTGTGCGTCGGTGATCAGCCTTGGTGCCGCTCTGCCCGGTATAAGGGCCGTTGTGATGACGATGTCCTGCTTGGCAATGTGCGAGCTGACCAGTTCGGCCTGCGCCTTCTGGTATTCCTCGCTCATCTCGGTGGCATAGCCGCCCGATCCCTCGCCTTCGATCCCCGCCACGCTTTCCACGAAGATCGGCTTCGCGCCAAGCGACTGGATCTGCTCCCTGGTGGCAGACCGAACGTCCGTCGCGGAAACCTGCGCGCCAAGGCGGCGGGCGGTGGCAATCGCCTGCAATCCCGCCACGCCCACGCCCATGACAAAGCACCTTGCCGCGGAAATCGTGCCCGCGGCGGTCATCATCATCGGGAACGCGCGGCCATAAGTGCCCGCCGCGTCGACCACCGCCTTGTAGCCTGAAAGGTTCGACTGGCTTGACAGGATATCCATGGATTGCGCGCGCGTGATGCGCGGCATGAATTCCATCGCCAGCGCCTCGAAACCCGCAGAAGCATAGGCATCCACGCGTTCGCGCTGGCCGAATGGGTCCAGTCCGGCAACGATCCACGCGCCCGGCTTCGCCCCTGCAAGAACCGCCGGTTCCGGCCCCTGCACGGCCAGAACGATGTCCGCATCCTTCACCGCATCGCCGGCCGCCACGCTCGCCCCGGCGGCGGCGTAGTCGGCATCGGCAATAGACGCAGCTTCACCCGCGCCCGCCTCTACCGCCACGCTGGCACCCAGCCCGACGAACTTCTTTACCGTCTCGGGCGTTGCCGCAACGCGGGTTTCGCCCGGGGCGCGTTCCTTGAGAACCGCGATCCGGATCGGTGTAGCCACCGGTGTCAGGAAATCAGCAGGATAACGACGATCACGATGAAGGCGATCACCGGGATCGAATACTTAATCAGGTTGAGAAAGCCGACATAGGTCTGCTCGGCCGCTTTCATGTCATTCGCGCTCATATCCGTCCCTGTTTTGATGCGCGGGGCGGATGCCCCCCAAACTCTCGACTTATCCTGTAACCGCGCCTCCGCCGCACCTCAAGAGGCCAGAGTGTCCGATCAGCCTTAATCGAGCCTTTACCCAATTGCTCTAGGTCTTCTGCCTGACCAGACCTGCGGGGAGCATATGTCCGAAGGCCCAGAGCGCCTGTTGATGCTGATCGACGATGAACCCGCGCAGTGCCGCCTCATATCGGCACTGGCAGCGCGGGAGGGATGGCGCACGGTCGTCGCGGGCGATTCGGAAACGGCCATCGCAATGCTCGGCACCCGGCAGGGGATGCAACTTTCTGCCATTGTGCTCGACCAGTGGGTTCCCGGAGACGACGCCTGCGACCTAATCGCGGAGTTGAAGGCACGCCGCCCCGCCTTGCCGATCCTGATGCTCACGACCAGCGCCAGCCCACTGCTGGCCGTGGAGGCGATGCGCGCGGGCGCGACCGATTACCTCATCAAGCCCGTCGCGCCGGAACGCCTGTTGCAGGCCCTTCGCGCGGCGACCACGCGGGAAATTCCCGCTGCCGAGCTTCAGCCGCTTACCGAAAAGTTCGGAACGCCGCTGGACTTCGACGCGATGATCGGCGCGGCGCCATCGTTCCGCGCCGCGCTCGCCGTCGCGGCCAAGGCCGCCCGCACGCACAGCCCGGTCCTGATCGAAGGCGAAAGCGGTACAGGCAAGGAAATGCTGGTGCGCGCGATGCACGCCGCATCGCCGCGCGCAAAGACAGCGCTGCGCATGGTGAACGTGGCCGGCGTGCCCGCAAACCAGATCGAGTCCGTGCTGTTCGGCCATGAAAAAGGCGCCTTTGCGGGTGCTTTCGAGCGTCATATCGGCGCCTTGCAGCACGCCGATGGCGGAACCCTGATCATCGACGAGATCGATCGCCTGCCCCCCGACGTTCAGGAGCGGCTGGCCCGGTTCATGGCGCGCGGCGACGTGCAGCCGATCGGCGCGCGGCATTCCTTCAAGGTGGATGTGCGGATCATCGCCGCAAGCAATGCGCCCATGGCCGACCTGGCGGAAACCGGCGCATTCCGCCCTGACCTGCTGGAAGCGCTTTCCGCCATCCGGGTGCGCCTTCCCGCGCTGCGCGAGAGAAGCGGCGATATTCCGGCGCTTGCGCGCCATTTCCTTGCCCGGATCGGCGAGCAGCCCGGTCTGCGTCCGCTGGGCATAACGGACAGCGCGCTTTCGCTGCTTGCCGCCTATGACTGGCCGGGCAACGTCCGCCAGTTGCAGGCTACGCTTTTCCGCGCGGCCGTGTTCTGCGACGGCGAGGCGCTGACGGTGCAGGATTTCCCGAACCTGGCCGATATCCTTGGCGAAGCGGCGCCGTCCTCCCAGCCTCTGATAGAGGCTGCCGGGATCACACTCTATACGCCGGACGGGAACCTTCGTCCGCTTGAGGAAATCGAGGCCGATGTGATCCGGCTCGCCATCGGGCACTATCGCGGACGGATGACCGAAGTCGCCCGCCGGTTGGGCATCGGCCGGTCCACGCTTTACCGCAAGCTCAACGAACTCGGTATCGACAACGCGGCGTAACGCGGTCTAGCGTTGCCCGATGGGTGACGGAATTTTCGATTTTTCGGGCAAGACAGCGCTGATTACCGGCGCGGCCTCGGGCATCGGTGCGGCAACCGCCAGGTGGCTGGACGGACGCGGGATAGAGCGGCTGGTGCTTGTCGATATCGACCGGCCTGGCCTCGACCGTCTTGGCCTGTCCTGCAACGTCACGCCGATCGGCGGGGACGTTGCCGATCCGGCATTGTGGACCTTGCTGGCCCGCGAAAGCCCGTCCATCGATTGCGCCGTGATCAACGCGGGCATAGCGGCAGGCACCGCTATCACGGATCTGGATATCGCCGCGTGGAAAAAGGTCATGGCCGTCAACCTTGACGGGGCATTCCTGGGTCTGCGCTTCGCGATGCGCACAATGAAGAAGGCCGGCCGGGGCGCCATCGTGCTTACCGCGTCGGTAGTGGGCCTGAAGGCAGAGCCGGGTATCGCGGCCTATGCGGCGTCCAAGGCCGGCGTGATCCAGCTGGCACGGGTCGCGGCGAAGGAAGCGGCGGATTTCGGGGTGCGGGTGAATGCCATTGCACCCGGCGGAGTAGATACACCGATCTGGGATACCGTTCCGTTCTTCAAGGATCTTGAGGCAAAGGAAGGCGGACGCGAGGCGGCGATTGCCGCGATGGGGTCCGCAACGCCGCTGGGCCGCTATGCCACGGCAGATGAAATCGCGGGGCAGATCGGTTTCCTGCTTTCGGAAATGGCGGCCACGATCACCGGAACCGTGCTGGTAAGCGACGGGGGCTATGCCATTTGAGCCCCCGACGCTGGGCCGCCACCTGCCCCGTCGCCCTTATCTGTCGAGATATACCTCGCCGACACGATAGCCGCGCTTCGCCATCTTCTTGATGTAATGCCGCCGTTCGTGCCGCAATTCATGGGCATATTCGCCCCATGCATCGCGCAGGTCGCCGGTATCGTCGGCACGGTGCAGGTCGCTCGCCAGTTCCTTCTTCGCCTCGACCACGCCGACCTGGTAATTGAACCAGTACTTGTTGGCGATGCCCGCAATCGGCTGTGCAATGATGTGCGCCTCCTCTTTGTGGGCAAGCGCCTCTTCATAAAGCGTCGGCATCGTCACCGCATAGGCGGTGCCACTCCCGAGAATCGCAATCACTAAGGCCGCAATGGCAGAGGTCGCTTTCATCTATGCCTCCCTTGGCAGTGCGCACCGCGCCGTTCGCGGCCGCTTGCAAGGGGAACGAGACGCCGCGGGCATTTAATCCATCGCGCGTCGCTTTTTCCGTTCAGCCATCGCCCATCTGCGAAAAGTCGGTCAACGCCGCGTCACGCAAACCGCGCCACACGCGCATGGCCTGAACCGTTTCGAACACATCGTGCACGCGCAACATCTGCACGCCCGCCTCCAGTCCCTTCAACGCAAGGGCGATGCTGCCGCCCAGACGTTCATGAGAAAGCGCCTCATTCGACAAGGCGCCGATCGTCCGCTTCCGGCTGGCGCCCAGCAGCAACGGTTGCCCAAGCGCATGAAACAGAGGCAGAGCATTGATAAGCGCAAGGTTTTCGGCGAGCGACTTGCCAAAGCCGATCCCCGGATCAAGCACGATCTTTTCCCGCGCAATTCCGCCCGCGACGGCGGCATCGCGCCGTTCGTGCAAGGCATCGAACACGTCGAGCACGACATCGTCATAACGCGCATCGGCGTGGAGGTCTTCCGCATTGCCCGGAGCGTGCATCAGGACCACCGGCGCGCCGCTTCTTGCGACAAGTTCAAGGCTGAGCGGATCGTGCCGCAGTGCGGATACGTCGTTGACCATGTGCGCCCCGGCGGCAATCGCAGCCTCGATCACGCTGGAATGGCGGCTGTCGATAGAGATTGCCGCCCCCGCACGCGCAAGCGTTTCGATTGCGGGCACGACGCGCTTCTTCTCGTCCCCCTCCCACACCGCGGGCGCACCGGGACGGGTGCTTTCACCGCCAACGTCGATGATCGCCGCACCCGCTTCCAGCATGGCAGCCGCGTGTGTGTTGGCCTCTTCCGGCTTGTCGAGGAATTTTCCCCCGTCGGAAAAACTGTCTGGCGTGACATTCAGGATGCCCATCACCTGCGGCTGGTCCAGCCTGATCGTGCGATCGCCCAGTTGCATTGGCGCATGGGCGCGCTGGAGGTTGGCCCACTGGTCCTCGCCCTCACCTTGCAATGCGGCAGGCAAGCGCCCGATGGCGTCGGCCATGTCGCCAACACCGGCGCGGATGCGCGACGTTACGCGCGCGCCGTCGCGAACGATCAGCGCGAAGCGGCTGGCATAGACCATGCCGCCCGCGAGCCGGATTGCCTCGCCCTCCTCGCTTTGCGGACTGTCGGCGAAAGCGATCGGGCGGATATAGAGCTTTTGGGTCACGTCAGGAGCCGTATCAATCCTCGGTGGCGAGCAGGTAAAGCTGTCTCGCGGCGTCGATCGGCTTGATCTCGCCTTCGTTTTCCATGTGCCAGAAGGTCCAGCCATTGCAGCTGGGCGCTCCTTGCAGATCCTTGCCCAGTCCGTGGATGGAACCGACCTGCTTTTCATGAGCAAGCGATCCGTCGGCGCGGACCGTGGCTGTCCAGCGGCGCTTCTTGTCGAACACTTTCGTTCCGGGCGGAATCAGCCCGGCTTCGACCAGTTGCCCGAACGCGACCTTGGGCGCGGACCGGGGGCTTTGCATCGTGGTGAGCGCGCTTTCGTCCAGCGGCAGCGCGCTTTCGATCCGTTCATTGGCGACGGAAATATAATCTTCCTCGCGCTCGCACCCGATCCACTCCCGCCCGAGGCGCTTTGCCACGGCGCCCGTCGTGCCGGTTCCGAAAAACGGATCGAGTACAACGTCGCCCTTGTTCGTGGTCGCCAGCATCACGCGGTACAACAGTGCTTCGGGCTTTTGCGTCGGGTGCGCCTTCACGCCGTTCCTGCGGATGCGTTCCGGCCCTGAACAGATCGGCAGAACCCAGTCCGACCGCATCTGCAGCTCGTCATTCAGGGTTTTCATCGCGCGATAGTTGAACGTGTATCTCGCCTTCTCACCCATCGACGCCCAGATCATCGTCTCGTGCGCGTTGGTAAAGCGCGTGCCGCGGAAGTTCGGCATCGGGTTCGACTTGCGCCAGACAATGTCGTTGAGGATCCAGAACCCCATGTCCTGCATCATCGCACCGACGCGGAAAATGTTGTGATAGCTGCCGATGACCCAAAGCGACCCGTCCGGTTTCAGGATACGGCGCGCCTCGGTCAGCCATTCGCGGGTAAACCTGTCATAGGCGGCAAAGCTGTCGAAATGGTCCCACTGGTCGGTCACGGCGTCGACGTGACTGCCGTCCGGCCGGTTCAAGTCGCCGCCAAGCTGCAGGTTATAGGGCGGATCGGCAAAGATCATGTCAATGCTGGCATCGGGCAACGAACGCATCGATTCGATGCAATCTCCACGCAGGATCGTGCCCAGCGGAAGGGCCGCGCGTTTCGCTTCCTGGCGCGCAGGAGCCTGCCCGGCCCTGTCGCGCGCACGCGTCCTCGTCTTCACTGTGGTGACTGCCATTCCCGTCGATGCCCCCTTGGTCTGTTGGCCCCTAGGGTGAGTCCTTGGCGAGTCCGCGTCAAGCCGCGACTCGTGGTGAATCCTCGCCTGACATGGTTAATATCGAGTTAGCAAAGTAGAACGAAACGAGTCCCACACATCATATTGAGTCTGATGGAGCCACCAAGACTCGACATCTGGTGGTGTGGCCCGGCGGACTCGCGTGCGAAAAAGTTTCGTCGTTTTTCGATCCGGGCGTAACGTCCACGCAAGAACAACCGAATTGGGGGGAATTTCAAATGGCACTTGAGGTCATCGGTGCTGGGCTTGGCCGCACGGCAACATTCACGTTGAAATTCGCGCTTGAGCACATCGGCTTCGGCCCCTGCTACCACATGGTCGAGAACTTCAAGGGCGCGCGCCGCAATGTGCCATTGTGGCTGGACGCGATCGACGGAAAGCCGGACTGGGACGCGATCTTCGAAGGCTATCGCTCCACCACCGATTACCCCGCCTGCACCTATTGGCGCGAACTTTCCGAATATTATCCCGATGCGAAGGTAATCCTGACGCAGCGCGATCCCGACAGCTGGTTCGATTCGGTTTCCGAAACGATTTTCTCGCAAGCGATGAACAGCAGGCTTCCCGAAAGCCCGTTCGGCAACCTGATGAAAGGCGCGGTATTCGGGCCGTTCAACGGCGGCGACATCGCCGATCGCGCCTTCATGACGGACTGGTTCGTAAGGCGGAACCGGGAAGTCATAGATACGATCGCACCCGAACGACTGCTGGTGTTCGAGCCCAAGGAAGGCTGGGCGCCGCTGTGTGCGTTCCTGGGCGTTCCCGTGCCGGCAGAGCCGTTTCCCCGCGTCAACAGCCGTGATGAACTCGGCGCAGCATCGGATGAGAAAGGCGGCCTTCCGCCCGACCCTGCCGATCTTGAGGTGTTCGCGGAAGGCTACCTTGCCGAATTGCAGGCGAAGGCATTCCCCGCTTCGTAGAAGGTTCGGCTAGAACAGGTCCAGTTGCGCAACGGGTCCGAAACTGCGGCGGTGAAGCGGCGTTGCCCCGTGCGTGCGCAACGCCTCCAGGTGTTCGGCGGTTCCATATCCCGCGTTGCGTTCCCAGCCATAGTGCGGGTGCATCAAAGCAAATTCGCGCATCATCCGATCGCGATGCTCCTTCGCAACAATCGAGGCGGCCGAGATGCATGGCTCAAGTGCGTCTCCGCCTACAATCGGGCGCGCCGGCCATGTCCATCCGTCGCATCGTCCGTGCGGCGTCAGGTTGCCATCTATCAGGACTTCCCCCGGCTCTTCGCCCATCTTTTCGCAAAGTGACGCAACGGCGATGGTCATCGCGAGCATCGTTGCTCCAAAGATGTTGATCCGGTCGATCGTCTCGACGTCCACCACGCCAATACCCCAGAAGCATCGGCGCCGGATCTGTTCGTCCAGCACCTCACGCCGCGCACGGTTCAGCTTCTTGGAATCGTCCAGCCCCGCCGGACGCGGTTTGCATAGGACCACCGCCGCGGCCACCACCGGACCGGCAAGCGGCCCACGTCCCGCCTCGTCGACACCGATCACCGGTTTCGCTTTGGCGCCACCAGATGTGCTGTGCGATATTGCGTTCATGACCAGAAAACCCGTCCTTGCCGCGCTATTGCTTGCCATGACGCTCGTCGCAAGCTGCGGCCCCGCATCCGCCGGGGATAGCGCAAGCGAATTTGCCGGCGAAAAGACGTTCGAATCCCTTAAAATCGATAACATGGCCACCTTCGACGAGCCCTGGGCCATGGCCTTCCTTCCCGGCGGGCACTCAGCGCTCGTTACCGAAAAGTCCGGCAGACTGGTCTGGTGGGAAGATACCGGGCGGAAGGTTCAAGTGCCCGGAACGCCAAAAGTGGACTATGGCGGTCAGGGTGGATTGGGCGATATCGCACTGGCGCCGGAATTCGCCAACGCAAGGCAAATCGGCAATGGCGGAACTATCTACCTGACCTGGGTCGAGTCCGGCCCCGGCAACACGCGCGGCGCGGTGCTCGGCACGGCCATGCTGGATACGAGCGGACAGGAGCCGCGCCTCCGCCAGTTGCGCATCATTTGGCGCCAGCAGCCAAAGGTGAGCGGACGCGGACATTTCTCGCACCGCATCGCATTTTCTCCCGACGGGAAATACCTGTTCCTGTCTTCGGGCGAGCGGCAGAAAAAGTCCCCTGCGCAGGATCTGGGCACCAACCTGGGCAAGATCGTGCGGTTGAACCTCGATGGATCGCCGGCGCCGGGAAACCCCTTTGCCGGGCGGGGCGGCGTCTCGTCCCAGATCTGGACTTACGGGCACCGCAACGTGCTCGGCCTGCAATTCGATGCCAATGGCGGGTTGTGGGATCTTGAACACAGCCCGAGAGGCGGAGACGAGCTCAACCTGGTCAAACCGGGGCGCAACTATGGATGGCCACTGGTGAGCAACGGCGACAATTACGATGGCACACCGATCCCGCGCCATTCTACACGGCCCGACCTTGAAGGACCCGCGATCAGCTGGAATCCGGTTATTGAAGCGTCCCGGGTTTTCCGGAGGCTCCTATTTGTGAGAAGGAGCCACAATGAGCGCTACAAGGAACAAGTTTTCGCCTGAGTTTCGCGACCGTGCGGTACGGATGGTGGAGGAGCATCGGGGAGATTATCCGTCAGAGTGGGCGGCAATGACCTCGATTGCCGGAAAGGTCGGCTGCACGACCGAGACGCTGCGCCGCTGGTGCCGCGAGGAGGCGAGCCGACGAGCGGGACCAGCGGCGCAGGCCGCCAGTGACCGGGATCGGGTCAAGGCGCTGGAGCGCGAGGTGAAGGAGCTTCGCCGGGCCAACGAGATCTTGCGTAAGGCCTCGGCATATTTTGCTCAGGCGGAGCTCGACCGCCACGGCAAATGGTGATGTCGTTCATCGACGCTCACCGGGGTGAACTGGGTATCGAGCCGATCTGCCGCGAACTGGCGGTCGCCCCGTCCTCCTATCACGAACATGCTGCCCGCCTTGCCGATCCCGGAAGGCGTCCTGCCCGTGCCCAGCGGGACGACGATCTCATGGAAGACATCAAGCGTGTCCATGAGAACAGGTTGGCTTCGCCGCCCTTCGGGTCGGCCTCTATGGCACGCGCAAGGTCTGGCACCAGTTGCGGCGCGAAGGCATCGCTGTAGCCAAGTGCACCGTGGAGCGGCTGATGCGGACCATGGGGCTGGCAGGCGTTCGGCGGGGCAAGACGACGGTCACTACCGTCAGCAACCCGAAGGCGCCATGCCCGCTCGACAAGGTCAACCGCGAGTTCCGCGTCAGCCGGCCCAACGCCCTGTGGGTGGTCGACTTTACCTATGTCCACACCTGGGCCGGGTTCGTCTACGTCGCCTTCGTGATCGATGCCTATGCCCGGCGTATCGTGGGCTGGAAGGTCAGCACCAGCGCCACGGCGAACTTCGTTTTGGATGCCCTGGAGCAGGCGATCCACGCCCGCAGACCCGGCCCCGATGACGGCCTGATCCATCACAGCGACAGGGGCGTGCAATATCTGGCCATGAACTACACCCAGCGCTTGGCAGAGGCCAACCTCGTCCCGTCCGTTGGCAGCGTCGGCGATAGCTACGACAATGCCTTGGCCGAGACGATCAACGGTCTCTACAAGGCGGAAGTGATCTGGCGGCAGCGGTCATGGCCGAGCGTATCGGCTGTTGAAATGGCAACCCTGCGCTGGGTCGACTGGTTCAACAACCATCGCCTGTTCGGCCCCATCGGGCACATCCCACCCGCCGAGGCCGAAGCCAATTACTATGCAGCCAGAGGGAACCTCGATATGGTCGCATGACTCAAATGAAACCGCCTCCGGAAAACCCGGGACGCTTCAGGGCGTTGGTGGCGGGCGTGACAGGTGGTCAAGAATGGCCTGGCGCACTGCTGGCAGGCTGGGGTGAGGTGGCGGGCCGGGGACTCTTTTTTTTCCGTCCCGCCTGAGCGATCCGGCGGGTTTGCAGGAAGGCATAGGCCATCATCGTCATCAAGGCGTGGCGATGGAGCCCGGTCCAGGACCGGCCCTCGAAGTGGTCGAGGCCGAGTTCCTCCTTGAGTTGCTGATGGGCCTGCTCGCAGATCCAGCGCGCCTTGATCGCTCCGGCGAGGACTTTGATCGGGGTGTCGGCAGGCAGATTCGAGAGATAGTATTTGCGTTCACCGTTCGAGCGACGTTCGCCCACCAGCCAGGCTTCTTCCCCCGGCATGTGCTGGGCTCCGGCGGAACCGATCCGCTGGGGCGCTCCGTCGGCGATGCGCACGCGCAGAGCGGCAAAGCGCGCAGCCAGGCGTCCTTTCGTTCCCCTGCGCCAGCTGACCTGTCGCCACTTCGCGTCTTCGATCATGGCGTGTGCGGCCCGGGATTTGACGTCCGGCACGTGCCGGACCCGCGGTCGCCCGCGGCCCGCCACTGGGAAGGTCAGTTGCACGTCGACCGGGTAGACCTTCTGGTGTCGGGGAATGCCGACGGCCCAGCAAAGCCCGCGTGCGCTCAGCGCCTGCCGGAACGGAGCGGACAGCCCATAGCCGGCATCGGCCAACACGCAGCCGAAGCGCACCCCGGCAGCCATGACACGATCGATCTCCTCGATCGCGATCTCGGGCTTCGTGCGATACTCACGAAAGGGCGCAGGCACGCCAGCCTTGTCCATTCGCGCAGCATCGCTCGTCCAGCTTTCCGGCAGGAACAACCTCAAGCCCAGCATGACCGGAACTTCGCCCGAAGCCAGCGTCACCGATACCAGCGTCTGGCAGTTCGCATTCTTGCCCAGCGCCGTGGCGTACTGCGGCGCGACGCCGACCGATGCCTTGCCCTTCTTCGGCAGGGCGGTGTCGTCGATGATCAGCCAGGCTCCGTCACCGCCGACCAGCTCGTCCGCCTGGCTCCACAAGGTCGCTTCCAGCGGGGCGCTCTCCCATAGGCCCGCTCCGATGAAATGATGCAGCCGGTCATAAGGGATGGCGTCCGAACGGGCCGCCATGGGCTGGATGCTCTTGCGATCTCCCGGTCCAATCAGACCGGCGATATAGGCAGGGCACATCCGGCGTCGCGTCTTGTTCCCCAGTCCCTCCAGATACGGGGCAAGCCACCGCTCCAGATCCGCCTGCCAATCCCCATCCATCGCCAGCCTCCACAAAAGCTGGCTCCCTATGAATCACGCATCTCGCTACGAGGGAATCCCAAAAATTATACTTCTGCCAAAGTAGTGCTAAAAGCTGCGCCACCAACGCACCGCTACGCCCTTGTCATCGGGCAAAGACACGTAATGGCCCGGATCCTTGCGATAGAACAGGCTTGTGGCCAGCGCGCCGTCCCAAAGGTCCGTGCGCCAGGCCAGTTCGCCGGTCATCTCTCGGCCCGTAGGACTGAGGGACAGTCGTTCAATTCCGTATCCGGCGGTTCCCGTCGCGTATGACCAACTTTGTGGCAAGTCGAGGTTCAAACCGCCGCGTTCAACGCGCAGGGGCTGGGACACGCGCAAAGCCAGGCTGTCGTGCGCGGCAAACACGCCGGTTTTTGCGATGTCCGCGGACCATGCCGAAGTCAGCATCTGCGAGCCGCTGACCACCGTCGCGCTGCGATCAGGATGAGTCCAGCCGAACCGGCCCGACGCACCCAGTCGCCACGATGGCGCGAATTGCCAGCCAAGCGCGGTATTCACGAACAGACTGGTCGCACCGCCGCCACCCAGCGCATTGTGCAGCCGCGCGCCCAGCATCGTCCGGTCTTCGCGCAGCAGGGTAATCCCCGTTACGGTGTCCAGACTTCCGAAGCGACGATCGGCGGAAACGGAAATGCGGCTGAACGGTTCGCGGTCCGTCCGGCGCAGCCAGTCCGCGCCAAAATTGGCCGGTGACGTGACAACGCGCCCACGATCCGCGCTGACCGTCAAACCCCAGCGACCGATCCGCTGACGGATTGCGAATGCGCTGTCGTCGCTTTCGTGGAACGCCGCCGCACCTTGCGCGTCGCCGGCGATCAGGAAGGCAGGGCCGGTTTGCCCCTGCATCGAGGCGACGAGGCCGCTTGCTCCCTGGCTGAAGGAAAAGCCGATCTGCCTGTCCGGCGCGATGCGCGCGGTGACGGTCGCAGCCAGCACGCGGGCGCGGTCCGCCTGTTCCGGCGCAAGGCGCAGCGGCGCGGCACCGGCAAAATGGCGGGCATCGACGCTGAATGCCATCGACATGGCGCCATTGCCCATGGAGACGTTACGCGATGCGGTGGAAAGCGCGCCGTAAAGCTTCGGGTCGACACGCGCGGCCTGAAGCGAGCGGGCGAAATCGACGGCATAGGCGCGCGAATACCCGTCCAGCACGATTGCGCCGAGCGTTTGACCGTTGACCGCATCGCCCATGGCCGGGCCGGTAACGGCGACGGTGTCGCCCAGCGGAAGCGCGACCTTCGTCCCGGCGATGGACGTCGTGCCCTGCGGCGCAAAGGCATTGGCGATATCGAGTATGCCCCTGCCGTAGATGCCGTCGGTTCCCGCAGCACCGGCATCGCGCGCCGTCTTCAGCAGAAGGTCGACGATCTGGGCGCCCGTCAGGTTGGGAAACGCCTGCGCCAGCAATGCGACCGCGCCGGTAATCTGCGGGGCGGCGAAACTCGTCCCGTTCACCACCGTCACATATTGCTGGCCGTTCGTCGTTGTCACCTCGATCTGGCTGCCGCTGTAGACGCAGCAGACGCCCTCGCCCAGGGCGGCAAGAAACCAGTTCTGCTGACTGCCCGCCCTGTTGCTGAATGCGGATATCGTCCCCGTATCGTCCACCGATCCGGCAATGATCACATTGCCGCCACCTGCATTGCGAACGTCGGTGGCGAACGGGTCGGGATTGTTCGGATCGACGGTGGGATCGGTCGAATCCCCCTCATTGCCCGCGGAAACGATCACCACCACGCCCGCCGCCGCGGCCTGGGCGACGGCCTGCCGAACGTTGAGGCTTGCCGTGGATCCGCCCAGCGAAAGGTTGATGACGCGCGCGCCGCCCGTCACGGCGGCGTTTATGCCGGCGGCGATATCGGTGTCGTTGAAACTGCAGCCCGAATCTGGATTGTTCGGATCGGCAGTGGCACACGATCCCACGGCATCGGCCCGCAGGACCTGGATCGTCGCGTTATATGCGATCCCCATAATCCCGCTGTCGTTGCGCGCCGCAGCCGCCACAAGGGCGACCATGTTCCCATGATCGTCCTCGTCCTGGATGCCGCGATTGGCCACAACATCGCGCGAATCGGGCGAGATTCGTCCGGCGAACTCGGTATTCGACGTGTTGATGCCCGTATCCACGATGGCCAGCTTCACGCCGGCACCCGTTGCTCCATCCTGCCATGCGGTGATCGCGTTGTGATAGACCGGGCCATCGGACCGGCGATATTCGGCCGTGTTGAAGGACGTTGGGGTTGGGCTGGGTGTTGGCGTAGGAGTCGGTGCGGGCGTCGGGGTTGGTGTCGGCGTTGGCGTGGGAACAGGCGCTGGCGTGCTGTTGACGCCGCCACCGCCGCCGCACGCGCTCAACGCCGCGATCAGAGCCGTCACCGAAGCAAGACACGCCGCGCGGCGACGCATCATCGGCCTGCCCGGTTCATATCCCGACACTACCCAACCCTTCCCCGATCAGGCCTGCGACCACAGGTTGTGCGCGCAATGGCCCCTTTCATGCCTGCATGGTATCGGCACAGATGTGAATATCCAATAACGCCCGCAAAGGATGGAAAGAAAACCGCAAATGGCCTTTGATCCCGACCTTGTCGACTGCTGGATTTTCGATCTGGACAACACGCTCTATCCGCCCTCCACCCGGCTTTTCGACCAGATCGACGTGCGCATGGGCAATTACATAGCGGACCTTCTCGGGTGTGACGGGCAAGAGGCGCGGCGCATCCAGAAGCTCTATTTCCACGATCACGGCACCACATTGTCAGGGCTAATGCACAATCACGGCGTGCCGCCGCACGATTTCCTGGGTTATGTCCACGATATCGACCTTGCGCCGCTTGCTTCCGCCCCCCGCCTCGCCCCGCTGATCGACCGGTTGCCCGGACGGCGCATCGTTTTCACGAACGGGGACGAACCCTATGCGCGGCGCGTGTTGTCGGCGCTGGACCTTGAGAAAGGATTCGAGGCCGTGTGGGACATTCACGCGATGGAATATCGTCCCAAGCCCGAACAATCAGCCTATTCCGGCATGGTAGAGGCGCTGAATATCGATCCGACCCGATCCGTATTCATCGAAGACATGGCGCGTAATCTCGCGCCCGCAAAGGCCATGGGCATGCAGACCGTGTGGCTGGATCTTGCCACCGACTGGGGCGACCGGGCGAAGGACGATGCCGCAATCGACCTGGTGATCGGCGACCTGGCAGAATGGCTTGCGGCGCTTGCCGCGGAGGGCGCGCTCGGCTAGGCGCGCTCGACCGATTACCGCGAGGGGACGCGCCGCCATGACGACCGAACTGCAAACCGCCATCGACAACGCCTGGGAAGCTCGTGAGAACGTAACCCCCGCAAGCGCCGACGTGCGCAAGGTTGTGGAGGCAGCGCTCGAACTGCTCGACAGTGGCAAGGCGCGCGTCGCGGAAAAGACCGGCGGCGAATGGCATGTCAACCAGTGGCTGAAGAAGGCGGTCCTGCTTTCGTTCCGGCTGAACGACAACCGCGTGATGGAAGGCGGCGCAGCAGGCGCGCCGGCATTCGACAAGGTTCCGTCGAAGTTCGAAGGATGGGGCGAAAACCGTTTTCGCGAAGCCGGTTTCCGCGTCGTGCCCGGCGCTGTTGCCCGGCGCGGTTCGCACGTCGGCCGGAATGTGGTGCTGATGCCCAGCTTCGTGAACATCGGCGCCTTCATCGATGAAGGCACGATGGTCGACACGTGGGCAACCGTCGGCTCATGCGCGCAAATCGGCAAGAACGTGCATATTTCGGGCGGTGCGGGGATCGGCGGGGTGCTCGAACCGCTTCAGGCCGGTCCGGTGATCATCGAGGACGGCTGCTTCATCGGTGCGCGGGCCGAAGTGGCCGAAGGCGTAATGGTCGGCGAAGGCTCGGTCCTTTCGATGGGCGTTTACCTGGGCGCCTCCACCAAGATCATCGACCGGCAGACGGGCGAGGTCCACATGGGCCGCGTGCCGCCTTTTTCCGTGGTGGTTCCCGGCTCCATGCCCGGCAGGCCGCTTCCCGACGGCACGCCCGGCCCCTCGCTCTATTGCGCGGTGATCGTAAAAACCGTGGACGCCCGCACCCGCAGCAAGACCGGCATCAACGACCTTTTGCGCGACTGATCTGCGGAACGGCTTCATCCGCGACCGGGAACAGCCGGGAAACAGGCGCGTAGACCCCATAGACCGTCCCGTTCAAGCGGACGGCGAATGTGGGAGTGTTTGTTCGATGGAACGTCACGGAGAAGAAACGCACGTCACGACCGACGAAGCGCGCGGCGGCGAAACGCCCAGCGTTGTCCGCTATATGCTGCTTGGCGGAATATTCCTTGCCGCCGCGCTGATGACGATCATCTGGGTTTCCGGTGCCTGGTCGGCAGGCCAGCCCGTCAACGGAACGATCGACGGAAAGCCTACCGTTTCCGCAACCAAGTAGGGTCAAAACACCGGCTGCACATTCGCGCATGACCGCGCATCGGGGACTGGCGCGCGTTCAACAAGTCGGGCACCAATCCGGCCATGAACGAAGAAGCGCACAAGCTGATCGCCCGGCTGAACCTGCAACCCCATCCCGAAGGCGGTCATTTTCGCGAAACGTGGCGCGCGCCCGCGCCTGACGGAGATCGCGCGGCGTCCACCGCGATCCTGTTCCTGCTTGCAACCGGAGAACGATCGCACTGGCACCGCGTCGATGCCGATGAGATCTGGATGTGGCATGCAGGCGATCCGCTCCTCCTTTCGATGGCAGAGGGCGATGCCGGGCCTGCCACGACATTCAGGCTTGGCGCGGACATCCATGAGGGCGAATTACCGCAGCACGTGATCGCTGCCGGATCATGGCAGGCGGCGTGCCCGCTCGCTTCCGGGAACGCAGGGTACGTGCTGGTTTCCTGTGTCGTGGCACCTGCTTTCCGCTTTGAAGGGTTCGAACTTGCTGCACCGGGATGGGAGCCGGGAACGTGACGCCGCACAAGTGGCGCACATTCGGGCTCTGGACCCTGGCAATTCTCTATGCGGTCGCAGGGTATTTCCATCTGACGACGCCCGACCCGTTCATAAGCATAACACCGCAATGGGTGCCGTTTCCGACCACCGTCATCTTCTGGACCGGCCTTGCAGAGATTGCGGGCGCGGCGGGCTTGATCCAGCCATTCTCCGCGGCGTTGCGCAGGGCGGCGGGCATCGGCCTTGCGCTCTATGCGATCTGCGTATTTCCCGCGAATATCCATCATTTCATCATGGACATGCACCGTGCAGACCACGGCTTCGGCCTTGGCTATCACATACCCAGAATGCTTTTGCAGCCGGTCCTCGTATGGCTGGCGCTGTGGGTTTCCGGCGTGACGGACTGGCCGTTCAGGCGGCGCTGAAACCGATGCCAGGACGCGCTATCGCGGATGCGCCATCGTCCAGAAATGCGGGCCGGCGCGCGAAACGTCCCATTCTTCGACGACTTCGTAGCCAAGCCGCTGGTAAAGCCCGACGTTCGATGCCGTTGCCGTCTCCAGCACAGGCCGTTTGCCCGCGCGAGCGGAATGAGCAAGGCCGGCACGTATCGTCTTGCCGCCAAGCCCCTTTCCCTGTTGTTCCGGCCTGACCGCCGCCATCCGCAAATAGAACAGTTCTTCTCCGGGCAGAATGTGCATGCCTATCGCCCTGTCGATCCGTTCGGCACGCACGATGGCGGTGCCGAATATCCGCAGGAATTTCAGAATGACCGGCGGCGTCAGCGCATCGTGCCGATGGACGGTGCCGGGCGGGCGCCACAAGGTGACGGCCCCGGCGTCGGTCGTGCCGAGCACCAATCCGTTGGTCAGGTGATCATCGAAGGTCCACCCCATCAACAATGGTAATCGCCTCGCCCTTGTGCGCGGATCGGGGAACAGCCAGCAAATCGCCGGATCGTTTGAAAACGCGGCGGAAAGCGTCGCGATTGCGGCATCGCGCGCGCTCTTGCCCAACTCAACGATTTCCATCGGCCCCTCCCCTGCCAGCATGACAAAATCTTAATCCCGTCGAAGGACCGTTGTCAGGCCGAAAGTGCCAAGAGGTCCAAACCCCGTCAAACGGGGCAAGAGCTCAGCGCGGCACGATCTCCAGAAGGGGTGTGTCTGCCCTGGAACGACGGTGCATCCCTTTCGCACGCCTGGGCTCTTCTGGTCGTAAACTTGGGCGGGCGCATTTCTTCGATGCTCCCGCCCATTTACGTTTTCGGCTATCTGTGTCGGATCGAAGTGACAGTCAGGCTCGACCGATCAGCTGATCGAGCAGCCCCCATCCCTCTCTTCCGTGCTGCCGCCGGGCGAATACCACACTGACTTGCCCGGCGTCTTTCGCTGGTCGTGATAGCAGACTTCGGTCCGGCCGCTGCCCGGATCGACCAGTATTTCCCAGTTGTGGTTGGCGCAGTTGCGCGCCTCGCAAACGCCGGCGACCACTTTGCCGTCGACCATCGCGATCGGCGCTGGCGGCCCGGTGTAGGTCAGCACTTGTGCGACAACCGCCGGATCTTCGACCGTTGCCTTCACCCCGTCGATAACGGCGCGGTTCTTTTCCCAGCTTATACCGTCGACCTTGTCGGACGGATATTTCCCCACATAGGCCGCCAGGCCGGGGTGGGCAGTGGCAGCGGCGGTATCGGGCGCACCGCCCGAACAGCCGCAAAGCGCCAGCACGGGGAATGCGGCAAGGATGGCGTGCGACCGGTTCATGTTGCTGAACTCCCCGAAGAAATCGGGGCGAACCTATTGCGCGCGGGGCGAAGCCGCAATGTCCGTGATGCGCGATATTGCACCACTTTGGCGCCTTGCCCCCGTCAGGACAGGTGCGCCGTTCACGCAGGCCGGCCAGTTCAACGGCGAGTGATCGTTCCCTCCAGCGTCGCCAAGGTCATGCCGAAGCGACGGATCTTCATCTCGTTCCGCGCGCTTTGCCCGTCCGGCGCGAAGGTGATCTGCTGGCGCACGTCCATCTTGCCCTTTGTGCGATAGGCGATCGAAAGCACGCGGCCTTCAAGCTGCCCTTCCACTTTCCCGGCAGCATCGCTGATCGTCCCGCTGAATTGGCCCGGCGCATCTTCATGCAGGCGCCAGTGCCGGGCAAGCGGCTTGTCGTTCCCGATCCGCACGGTCTGGTCCAGAACCAGCGTTCCGTCCTGTTCCACATGCCCCCGGCTGACATCGTGCGTTTCTTGCGCTCCCGAGAGCATTTTCTTCAGCTGCCCGTCCCCCACCGTGGTGCCGGTGAAAAACGTGACCGGATCAACATCCTGCCGGACCGTCGCGGAAGCGGCAGGCGCCGCCGCGGCCACCATCGCCGGAGCGGCCACCGACATCGCTCCGGCGGCAAGCGCCGACAGGGCCATTAAACGGATCATGCGACTTGCCTCCCTCATACCGGAGCAAGACGCCGCCGGACGCGATAGCCCCCACCCCACGCGGACCATTCAGCCCAGCAGGAAGACAAGGAACGCCAGGGCGAAGGCAGCGTCACCCGCAAGGATCAGGCCCAGCCCTTTCGGCCCCTGTCCTTTCGCCGCTGCCGGCCCCATCAGCGCGACAACGCCGACCTTGCCGAACACGCCCGCCCACAACATCGGGGCGAAGCGCACCGGATCGGTGGCGACGAAGGCATAGACAATGCCGAATGCCGCGACGAGCACGCCGATAACCCGCGCCTCAACGCTGTCTCCGCGCAGCATCCCCGGCACGCCGATCACCAGGTTATATGCGGCGGCGGCCCAGAATATCCCTTCCCACACGGTCATGCCGGGTTCGTTTCGAAAGCGGGCACGGCGCCGGTATCGACCCAGCACTGTTTGGAGCGCGTCCAGATATGCGCGGCGGGCGAGAAGAACGAGGTATCGTCCAGCGTGCCTGACTTCACAAACGTCATCCCCGGCGCGACTTCGACGATGGAGAACAGCGGCGATCCGCAATTTCCGCAGAACCGGCGTTCCACCGCCTTTCCGCTTTCGCCGCGATCGACATAAGTCCGGGGTTCGCCCTTCGTCACCGTTACCGCGCTGTCCGGCACGCCGACGATGGTGGAAAAGGCGCTGCCCGCCTGTTTCTGGCAATGGCTGCAATGGCACACCACCTGCATCGCCGGTTCGCCGTTTATTTCATAGCGCACCGCCCCGCACAGGCAGCCGCCGGTCATCGAGTCGGTCATCCTCGCCCCTCCAATCCTTATCGCGTGATAGTGTGAGAGAGGGAACGCGCGGTCAAGCGGGCAAAGGCAGGAAACGGCCGGTGCATTCCTCCATCCGGAAAAGACACGTTTCGCCGCGCGGCGGAAAGGCTTTTGGCTTTTCGCGCCCGCCATGCCAAGGGAAGCGCCAGCCACGAACAGGGGGACCGGCAGGATGAGCGGCGACGAAGACTATGTGTATGACGAGGATAGCGGAGAATGGATGCCCGCGTCCGAACTCGCCGCGAAACAGGCCGCCGAAAACGCGGTTGAAGTGCGCGACGCGGTGGGCAACCTGCTGGCGGACGGAGATTCGGTTACGCTGGTGAAAGACCTTGACGTGAAAGGCGCGGGCCAGACGCTGAAGCGCGGCACCGTGATCCCCGCGATCCGGCTGACCGGAGACGAACAGGAAATCGACTGCAGGTATCCCGGCATCAAGGGCCTGGTCCTGCGCGCGGAGTTCGTGAAAAAGCGATAGGACGCGCGCGGGAACGCTGGCGCGCGGTGCGTGCAGGGTGACAGAGGTGACACCGCGTCACCCGCCCCCGCCGGCCTCAAGGTCACGCAAAGCCGCCATTATTTCCGCGTCTGAGATAACGGGTGACGCCACGCGGCGCAGCCTTTCCAGCTCGCCCGGCCCGTCTTCGGCGGGCGGCCCGTCCGGCTCCTCGCCCGCTTCCACTTTCGCCACCAGCGCATCGAAGGCGCGCGCGTGGCGCTCCGCCTCAGGCCCGTGCCGCCCCAGCGCGGGCGTGCCGCCAACCGTGCTCCATTGCAGCAGCGCGACGGTGAGCCGCTCGTCAAAGCGGCGGTACGATCCGACCTGCTCGCCCTGGAAGAACACCGGCACCTCCACGCCATTGAGCGCGCGTTCGAGCGCGGCGTGGGCAAGCACGTGGTAGGAGTGGTGGAAGGCAACCTCCCACGCCAGATCGAACGCCCCGCCCTTCAACCGGCTGCGCAGGCGATAGGCCGATTGCCGGCTCATCCCCACGCTGCGCGCGGCTTCCGCGACCGAGTGCGTGGCCGAAAGCTGCCGCAGGAAATCCGCCTGCCGCGCGTTGGTCCAGCGGCGATTGTCAGGATCGGGCGCGGAACGCGCGCGGCGCGAGGGGACGGGTGCGGGATGGGTCATCCGGCAGGATAGGGCACATTTGGGGGTGTGTAGGAAAGGGGTTTGGGGCGATGTATCGCGATTGCCCACCCCTGACCGCTGTGGCTTCGCCACACCTCCGGCTCCCCGCAAGCGGGAGGGGGACTTGTCGCGCAATCATCCCCTCCCGCCTGCGGGAGGGGCAGCGAGAGTTGGCGCGCAGCGCCTAGTCGCAGCGGGGTGGGCCAACGCGGGCCCATGCCCACCCCTAACCCCTCCCGCGAGCGGGAGGGGGAAACCCCACCTCACTTCGCCAGTTCCCTCAGCGCCCGCTTGCGCCGCGCCATGACTTCGCGCGCGGCGGCCATCTGCGCCTCGAACTCAGGCTCCTCGGCCGCCAGCTCGATCCCGCGCGGCGTGGTGACGACCGACACCGACTGCCCGACCGCAAGATTGAGGTGCGCGAGCAGATCCTTGGGTAGGATGACCCCGGCGGAATTGCCGATCTTGGTGATTTTGAGGGTGGTGTTCATACGGGGGCTATGACCAACTGTTGATCAGGCTGCGAGGCTTGGCGCAGATTTGGGGATTTGGTAAACTGTCGCCGTAGTCCCCGTCACCGCAATTCCAAAAGACCGGTCAAAGTGTACTCAACCTTCTCTCTTCCATCTGGACGCCGAACTGTCCGGATTCGAACCGACGCACGCCAAGGACGGCCAACAACCTGCTCATCATTTTCAATTTTCTCAAGAAAATCATTGCTCAAGCGGGTCCCCACTGGTCCAGAAATTACTTCCCCTGTCCCATCAATATGGAACTCAAACCGGCGCGCAACTGGAAGAATGCCGACCAATATTCCAGAGATCTGCTCTTCGTTCTCATTGACCTCCGTTCGTTCGACCCTTTGATAGGCCCGTTCAATCTTTGCGTCATCAAATTCTTGTTCAGCTTCGCCCTCGACAATCTTAAATCGAGCCTCTTCATTACGCAGCAATTCAATCAGCCCCTTAACTGATATAAATGTTCGGCTATCAATATCCTCAATTGCTCGTTCAAATATAGCATCTGATGGAGAAGCAATGTCGCTTATTATTTTTGATATTGCATGAACCGCGTCTTTGAGAGACGTATCGAACATTTCGATTTCATCGCTGTCCTCTTCGAGCTGAAATCCGAATGACCCATGAACAACATCGACGATATTCATGCGGGAAAACTTGCGCTCCGGCACCGGCCCTCGTTGCCCAAGTGCCCTACCCGTCAAGGAATTCATGTGCTTCGATAGAGCCGCTTGGTATGATTGAAGTGCTTTCCCAGCAAATTCTGCGTCGATGCCCCTAGAGCCATCAACCGGCTTTCCGTAAAACAGAAGGGTCACGTCCGCGTGATGTTTTTCAGCCTCCAGCATACCCAGCTGCTGCCGAATTTCTTCCACCCTTTGCTGAAGTGAAAGACTGCCTAGCGGATCCACTCCTTCCCCTTCCCTGATCAGGGCTTCGAGCGTGGTCATTTCGCTTTGGAGCGCTGCTCTTTTCAGCTTACTCATCGCCTTCGCCTTCGAGCGCCGCAATCGCATCCGTATCGTCTATATGGAGAGCGATTGCGAGCATTCCCTTCCATTGAAAGGAATTGCGGCGGTGAGAAAACAACCCATTCCAATATGCGGCCTGTCGCGCGACCAAGTGTGAGGGAATATGCAGATCCACGAAGAAAGTGTCGCAGTCAAAATTTGTACGATTGAGGTTACGATCGAAAATACCACCATTGCGCTGGCCCGCGACAAACGCATTCCACGCTGCAAAATCCGCTACGTAGGGATCGGGCCGGTAGGATAACGTTAATACGTCAATATCTCCCGGGTCCCGGCCGAAAGCTTCTACGTCTTCCGTGAAACTTCCGTCGACCCATTGAAAACCAAGTCCGAAACCCTGAGCACGGAGCGCTGCACGAAACCTGAAGAATCCACGCAACAGCGATTTCCGATGATCCGTTGTCGAGAACCGCTGCACCATTTCGATAGGTGTGCATTCATATGGGGACGAATGCGCCATCGGCGCACCGGGCGTACTTCCTACGAAGGGTGGAAGCACTCCATTCAGATTGAATCCTGGAATCAATTCATGCCCCTCCGGCTGATATAAGATCGATATCAGCCGACGGATACAAGGTCATTAACTACCGATCTTGATCTATATAAAGCTTGTCGCCTTTCTCCCGATACAACTCACTCATCCGTTCCATGCCCTTCTCCGCCTCGTCGGCCGCGATGAAGCCGGTGCTCTCCTGGTTCTGCTTCGCGGCTTCACTCCCGGGCTCAAGATCGTGACCTGCCCCCAGCAGGTCACTATTTGCTGCGCGAGCCGCAGCAAATTCTCTCACCTCCTGCGTGATCTTCATCGAGCAGAACTTCGGCCCGCACATAGAGCAGAAGTGAGCGGTTTTCGCGCCTTCCGCCGGGAGCGTCTGGTCGTGGTATTGCTCGGCGGTGTCGGGGTCGAGGCTGAGGTTGAACTGGTCGCGCCAGCGGAATTCGAAGCGCGCGCGGCTCAGCGCGTCGTCGCGCAGCTTGGCCGCCGGGTGGCCCTTGGCAAGGTCCGCCGCGTGGGCGGCCAGCTTGTAGGTCACGACGCCCACCTTCACGTCGTCCCGGTCGGGCAGGCCAAGGTGTTCCTT
Organism: Novosphingobium sp. ZN18A2; assembly: GCF_036784765.1. Classification (NCBI taxonomy): domain Bacteria; kingdom Pseudomonadati; phylum Pseudomonadota; class Alphaproteobacteria; order Sphingomonadales; family Sphingomonadaceae; genus Novosphingobium; species Novosphingobium sp. ZN18A2. The sequence goes on from NZ_CP136651.1 coordinate 2,119,141, forward strand.
GGGCGTGACGTAGCAGAGCATCGCCGTGCCGTACCAACCGATCATCGCCGCGCCGATGCCGCTGGTGATGTGATCGTATCCCGGCGCGATGTCGGTGACGAGCGGCCCCAAGGTGTAGAACGGGGCTTCGCCGCAGCTTTCCAGCTGCTTGTCCATGTTCTCCTTCACCTTGTGCATCGGCACGTGGCCGGGGCCTTCGATCATCACCTGAACGTCCTGTTCCCAGGCGCGCTTGGTCAGTTCGCCCAGCGTATAGAGTTCGGCGAACTGCGCCTCGTCGTTGGCGTCGGCGATGGAGCCGGGGCGCAGGCCGTCACCCAGCGAATAGGCGATGTCATACGCCTTCATGATCTCGGTGATGTCGTCGAAGTGTTCGTAAAGGAAGCTCTCCTTGTGGTGGGCAAGGCACCACTTGGCCATGATGGAGCCGCCGCGGCTTACGATCCCGGTCACGCGCTTCGCGGTCATCGGGACATAGGGCAGGCGAACGCCGGCATGGATGGTGAAATAGTCCACGCCCTGCTCTGCCTGTTCGATCAGCGTATCGCGGAAGATTTCCCACGTCAGGTCTTCGGCGATGCCGCCCACCTTTTCCAGCGCCTGGTAGATCGGCACCGTGCCGATGGGGACCGGGCTGTTGCGCAGGATCCATTCGCGCGTGTCGTGGATGTTGCGGCCGGTGGACAGGTCCATCACGGTGTCCGCGCCCCAGCGGATCGCCCACACCATCTTGTCCACTTCGTTCGCCACGTCGCTGGCGACGGCGGAATTGCCGATGTTGGCATTGATCTTGACCAGGAAGTTGCGGCCGATCGCCATCGGCTCGCTTTCCGGGTGGTTGATGTTGCTGGGAATGATCGCGCGGCCGCGCGCCACTTCATCGCGCACGAATTCGGGCGTCACATGGTCGGGGATGGCCGCGCCCCAGCTCTGCCCGTCGCGCTGAACGGCTTCCTTCATCGCCTCGCGGCCCGCGTTCTCGCGCAATGCCACGTATTCCATTTCGGGCGTGATGATGCCGCGCCTGGCATAGTGCATCTGGCTGACGTTCATGCCCGCCTTCGCGCGCAGCGGGCGCTTTACCACGCCCGGAAACGCGGGCACGCCGCCCGAACGGTCCGGTCCCAGCTGGCCGTTGTCTTCCGGTTTCACCGCGCGGGCATCGTATTCCTCAACGTCGCCCCGGCCCACGATCCAGTCGCGCCGCAGCGCGGGCAGACCGGCCTGGATGTCGATGCTGGCGGCGGGGTCGGTATAGGGTCCGGACGTGTCATAGACGCGCAGCGGCGGCTCCCCGCTCGACGGTTCAAGGTCGATCTCGCGCATGGCGACCTTCAGCGGCCCCACGTGGACCTTGCGGCTGCCGCGAATGGGGCCGGTGGTGACGCCGATCTCCAGCTTGGAATTGATGTCGGCCATGCGCGCTTCCTCCTTGGGCGGTCGGGGAGAAAGGGCCGTCCCGGAACAGGCGGACCCACTCCCTCCGCCCGTGCTAACGGGTTCAGGTTCAACGGGTCGTGTGGAGCATACCCACACCTCTCAGGCTGTCGTGCGCCCACTTTCGAAACATCGAAGTGGAGTGCTGCCTCCCCGGGGATGCGCGCGATGATAGACGCACGGTGCCGCCCCGTCTAGGCGTGCGTCGCGCAATGCCGATGCTCTACCGCCTTGATGCCCCGGCCACGGCGATTGCCCGCGCCTTCGATGCGCGCGCGGGCACGGACCCGTGGACGGGCGGCCCCGTCTCGCCCGGTCGATTCGCGCCGGTCGTAACCGCCGGGCGGGAATTCATCGCCGGGCCAAGGCCGGCCGGCAAGCGGCTTGAGACGCGCATAACCCCGCGCCTGTGGGGCGTGCCGCCCCCGCCCTCTGCCGGCGATGCGGGGCGCGGCGTGCTTACGGTGCGCAACACGCAAAGCCCGTTCTGGATCGGCAACCTGCGCAACAGCGAGTTCCGCTGCCTTGTCCCGGCAACCGCGTTCATGGAATGGGGCGCGGGAACCGATCGCGAAGGCAAGCGCCGCCAGCACTGGTTCACGCTTGCCGACCAGCCCCTGTTCGCCTTCGCGGGCGTGTGGAAGGACAGCGAGGTTCCGTCCTTCGCGATCCTCACGTGCGAAGCCAACGCAGCCCTGCGCGCCGCGGGGCGCGATGCGATGCCGGTTATCCTTCCCGCAGATCCCGATGCGCACCAGACCTGGCTGCACGGCGGCTGGGACCGCGCGCAAAGGCTTGTGACGCCCTATTCCTCGTCGCTGATGCGCAGCCAACCCGCGTCGCCCCACCTTCCCCGGCCCGATCAGGCCTGAAACCGGCCCCGCGCTATGACTTTCCATCATGGAAAGTTTTCACTTGCCGAATCGGAAAGTGAGGCCTACCCAGTTTCCAACTTGGAAAGTGATCGACGGCAAAGCGAAGGAACGCGACATGGGTTATGACCTTCTTCTCGCGGCAATCGTGGCGGCACTGGGGTGGAGCGCGTGGCACAACCGGGGCCGCATGGAAAAATTCCGTGCGCTTACCGACACCGATGAGCGGCAACGCACGTTCAAGCGCTGGACGCTTTCCAGTTTCGCGATCTACGGCCTTGGCGGCGCGGCGCTATTGGCCTTGATCGGCCGGGCCGGCAGCCTGGTTTCCTTCCCCGCGGAATTCCGCCCTGTCGCCGCCCTTGTCGGCCCCGGCCTTGCGCAAGACGCTTCGCAAACCGGATCGATGCTGGCGGGCATGGTAACAGGCGTCATCATCGCGACGATGGCGCTGTTCATCGTCTGGCGCTTCGTGCTGGGCAAGCGCACCCAGCCCGTGATCGGTGACGTGGCCGCCCTGTTCCCGCGCAACCGCGCGGAAGCGATTGCCCTGCTTCCACTGGCGATCAATGCGGGATTGAGCGAGGAAATCATGTTCCGCGTCGCCCTGCCCCTGCTGGGCACGCTGGCGACGGGATCGGCGGTGGCCGGTTTCGCCATCGCGGCGGTAACCTTCGGCCTGATGCACTGGTACCAGGGATGGCGCGGCGTGCTGCTGACCGGCCTTGCCAGCGGCGTTTTCATCTCGCTCTACGTTTCTTCCGGAACGCTGATCGTGCCCATCGTGATCCACGCGCTGGTCGATGTGATGCTGCTGGTGGTTCGCCCTTCGATCAGCCTGTGGCTGGACGGACGGCAGGCGCCGCCCGCCGCTGCGCAAACCCGCTGATCGACCCCGCTGATCCACGCGCCCTCCCCGCAATCCTGAAAGGCAAGATCATGAATCGCCATACGCAACCCAACCGGACCACACTGGCCCTCCCCGTTTTCGCCTTCGCGCTGGCCATGGTCGCCATGGCGCCGGGCGCTTCGAATGCGGCGGCACCTGCCATGGCCTGTGGCGGTGCGGCGGTCCTTGCCGGACTGGCACGCCGCTTCCGGCGCCATTCGGACCGGCGTTTTACATGGCAATCGCTGGCTCTTGTTGCCCTGTTGACGGGCGGCGCGTTCGCCTCGCTCGCCTTGCGCACGCCCGACGGACCGGCCCCGGCCGTGTGGCTGGTGGGTGCCGCCGTTTTCGCCGCGACCTTCGCGATCGCGCTGAAAACCGGAGAACCATGCGACGGCAGGGGAATTGCGTGAAACGCGCGCAGCGTCCATGCACACATTTGCAAGGGGATCGGCCATGACAGAACGAGACGTCCAGATAGACGAGGCGCGCCGCGCACTTGCCACGGTGGCGCAGACCAAGGCCGGAATGGCGGAAACCATCGCCAATTGTCCGCCCTGGCGCCATGCGTTGTTCGCCGCGATCTTCGCGGTTCTGATCGCGTCCGTCGCAATATCCTCGTTCGTGCAGTTCGCGACGATACCCTTCATCCTGGCGGCGATATTCCTGGTGAAAAAGTCGGACGAGCGGCGGCTGGGTGTATTCGTCAACGGATACAGGCCCGGCAAGACGCGGAAGGTTTCGCTCAGCTTCGTTGCGGTTATCGTTGTTCTGGTGGTGGCGGCCATGAACATGCGCACCAGCCATTTCTCCAACCTGTCGAAAGCGGGCCTTACCGCGATCAGCTTTGCCATCGCCTATGCCTATAGCGTGGTCTGGCAGCGCGTGTTCCTGAACGAGCTGCGCGAACAGGACGCGGAATGAAGCAGGCGCCCGTCCTCGATCCTTCGCTGCACCAGCCCGCGCGGCTGCAGATCTGTGCCATGCTGGCAAACGTCGCCAGCGCGGAATTCGCGAAGTTGCGAGAGATTACCGGCGTCAGCGATTCGGTGCTGTCAAAGCACCTCTCCGCCATGTCCGACGCCGGGTATGTGACACTGAGCAAGGCCGCGCAGGACGGACGCCAGCGAACCTGGGTTTCGTTCACGCGCAAGGGGCGAAAGGCCTTTGCCGGGCACATGGCCGCCCTTCAGGATCTTGTTGCCAGCGCGGAACAGGCGATTGCCGCCGAATAGCCCGGCCATGACGCCCCGGCGCGTCAGGCGAGCCGCACCATACCCAGCACCGTCAGGCCAAGGCCGACGACGAACGTGACCGAAGCCCAGCCCTTGTGCATGTGCGACAGGTTCTTCAGCCAGAAATGGAAATAGATGTCGGAAAACCCGACAACGGCCAGCGCCTCTATCATCATCAAGCCGCCCAGCGTCTTCATGATGCAGGCGACAAGATCGGTCGGCACCCAGGGGTTGAGCAGATAGATCGTCGCCCCGGCGAACAGTTCCAGAAGCCCGCTGACCATCTGCAGCGCCGGGCTTTCTTCCACTTCCTGCACCAGTTTCTGCCAGATCCCCGGCTTGCGCAGCGCCCCCGTTGCCGCCGATACGGTGAACAGGCCCATCAAAAGCGCGCTCCAGCCCGTGGTGTTCAATACTTCGCCCATTCGCCGTCCATCCTCTTTGGCCTTTTCCGGACGAACGGACCCGACACGCGAACGGTGGCTTGCCCCGGCACTGGCTGTTGCCCCCAGCATATCGTCCCACCCGTCGCGGCAGGTGCTGTTATCGTTTCGGTTTTCGGGCGATGTGGCGCCTACCCACACCTTGTTGCCAGACTGGCGACCCGGGGATCGGCATTCATCCTAACGTGGCCCGATAGCTTGGCAAGACGGCTTGGCAACGCTTCGGACGGGCTGGACTTCTATCGCGCGATATAGATACTCGGCGCGCAACGACGCCGCGGCCCGATCGCGGTGCGAACGGGAGAAATGCCGATGGCCACTATCGCAACAGACGCTCCGCGTGCGACCAGCCCCTGGGACGTCAGCGATGTCGCGCTCTATACCGAAAACCGCTGGCACGAACCCTTCGCCTGGCTGCGTGAAAACGCGCCGATGAGCTGGCGCGAGGACAGCCCCTATGGCGGATACTGGTCCGCCTGCACGCACGACCTGATCCAGCAGATCGAACTGGACCCGGCCACGTTTTCTTCCAGCTGGCAGAACGGCAACATCGTTATCGCCGATCCCAAGCCGGAAGCGAACCTGCCCAACTTCATCGCCGCCGACCCGCCGGTGCATACCGCGCAGCGCAAGGTCATCTCCCCGGCGTTTTCCCCCAGCCAGATGGCCGAACGCGAAAAACAGGTGCGCGCCCGCTGCAAGGCGCTGCTGGACGCGCTTCCGGTTGGAGAGACGTTCGACTGGGTAGAGCGCGTGTCGATTCCGCTGACGATGGGAATGCTGTGCATCCTGTTCGACATGCCGATGGACGAATGGCAGGATCTGAAGCGCTGGTCCGACTATGCGGGCAGCGTCAATCCCGACAACGACAACGATGAATACCGTGCCGAATGGATGGCGCAGATGCAGGCGATGCTCGCGCGGTTCGACCGGATGCTGGACGAACGGCGCGATGCGGCGCCGGCGGACGACCTGATCAGTCGCATGGTGCATTCGGACGCGATGGGGCACCTCAGCCCGATGGAGCGGCTGGCCAACATCGCGCTGCTGATCGTGGGCGGCAACGACACCACGCGCAATTCGATGAGCGCGCTGGTGGAGGTTTTCGATTCCTGGCCGGGCCAGTTGCGCAAGCTGCACGACGATCCTTCGCTGATCCCCAACGCCGCGCAGGAGGCGATCCGCTGGCAATCGCCCGTCACCCATATGCGCCGCACCGCGATGCGCGATGTCGAAGTGGGCGGACAGCAGGTGAAGAAGGGTGAGAAGATCGTGCTGTGGTATATATCGGGCAATCGCGACGAAAGCGTGTTTCCCGATGCGGACCGGTTCGACGTGACGCGCGAGAACGCGCGGCGGCACGTGGGGTTCGGCCACGGCATTCACCGCTGCGTGGGCGCACGCCTTGCCGAAATCCAGCTTGCCACGCTGATAGAGGAATGGGTGGCGCGCGATTGGCGCGTCGTGCCGCAAGGCGTGCCGGAACGGCTTGCCAGCCCGTTCCTCCACGGCTTTGTGCATATGCCGGTCAGGATCGAACTGCGGTCGTCCTGACCCACGCGCAAGCCGCAACGCCGGCCGCGTTCACGCAGTTTGCGGGATTGCCGGCCGCGGATTGCCGGCCGCGGACTGAACGCGCGGCCGGCAGATCCGGTCAAGCGTCGGCCATTTCCTTTGCGCCGGCCGTCTCCCCGGCCGCGCGGCGGTGGTTGTCATAGACGAATTCCTGCCCGTCCAGGTCGATGTTCGGAATCTCGTCGCGCTCGGCCCAGTAATCCTGGTTATGGCGCCATTCGGGCTTGTCGCCACGCCGGGGCAGCTTGTCGAGCCCGCGCATCAGGTAGCCGGGGTTGAAGTTGTCTTCCTCGATCCAGGGCAGAAGTTTCATGCCCTTGTCCTCGTCGCGAAGGGCAACATCCACCCGCTTCGCGCCGATCTCGTCCATGTGGTTGAGCAGGTGGCACACGAAGTCGCCCAGCATATCCACGCGCAGCGTCCAGCTGGCGCGGAAATAGCCCATCACCCACACGAGGTTGGGCACGCCGGTGAACATCATGCCGCGATAGTTCACGGTGTCGTGCCAGTCGACCGGGGCATCGTCCACGCTGAACGGGATGTCGCCCATCACCGAAAGGCGGAAACCGGTGGCCGCCACGATAATGTCCGCCTCTATCTCTTCGCCGGACGCGGTGCGCACGCCCTTTTCGGTGAAGGTGTCGATCGTGTCGGTCACCACCGTCAGCTTGCCCGCCTTCGCAGCCTGAAAAATGTCGCCCTCCGGGCAGAACGCCAGACGCTGCTGCCACACGCGATAGCGCGGGGTGAAGTGCGGCTCGAACTCGAAATCCTCGCCCGCGTAGAGCTTGATAAGCTCTTTCAGTTCATCGAACACGGCATCGGGTTCGGACTGGCAGCGCTTGGTCAGCTGGTCCTGATCGTACATCACCTGCGCGCGCACGACGCGGTGGATGGTCGGCTCGTCTATGCCGATCTCGCGCAGCCGGTCGGCCAGTTCGTTCTGGTTGGGGCTGCAGAAGAAATAGGTGGGCGAACGCTGGAGCATCGTCACGTGCGCGGCCTTTTCGGCGAAGGCCGGCACCACGGTTGCCGCGGTCGCGCCCGATCCGATCACCAGAACGCGCTTGCCGGCATAGTCCGTTTCCGGGTCCCACAGCTGGGCGTGGACGAACTGGCCCTTGTAGTCGGAAAGGCCCGGCCAATCGGGGACATATGGCTTTTCGTGATCGTAATACCCCTGGCACATCCAGAGGAAGTTGGCGGTGAAGGTCACTTCCGCGCCGTCCGACTTGCGCACCGCCTTCACGGTCCACAGGTTGTCCTTGCCGGACCAGTTGCAGCCGGTGATGCGGTGGCCATAGTGGATGTGATCGCCGATGCCGTTCTCTTCGATCACTTCGCCCATATACCGCAGGATCTTTTCGGCCTTGGCGATCGGTTCATCGACCCATGGCTTGAAGCGGTAACCGAAAGTGTAGAGGTCGGAATCCGAACGCACGCCGGGATACTTGTGCGTTTCCCACGTCCCGCCGAAGGTATCCTTCATCTCGAGGATGGCATAGCTCTTGCCGGGACACTGGTCCTGCAGGTGATAGGCCGAGCCGATGCCGGAAATTCCCGCACCCACTATCAGCACGTCTACGTGCTGCGCTCCACTTCCGGTTGCGCCGTTCATATACAAGTCCTCCGCCAAAGCTGTGCCTATCATTCGATAGGTCTGTATGCCTTCAGAGGCTGCACCCATTCATTGATCCCCGTCAATGGCAGAAATCGGCGAAGCGAGGCGTTTTTAGGGTTTTCGCCCTATTTCATGAACTCACGATGTCCGCCGAACTTGAACCGCATTGCCGAAAGCACCCTGTCCGCCACCCGTTTTTCATCGCGCGAATCGAATCGGGCAAACAATGCCGCGGCCATGACCTGCACGCTCACCCCCTGATCGATCGCCGCGTCCAGCGTCCATCGCCCTTCACCACTGTCGGCAACCTGAGGCGAATAGCGATCGAGCGACGGATCGTCCGCCAGCGCGTCCGCCCCAAGGTCGAGCAGCCATGAAGCCACTACGCTGCCCCGGCGCCAGACTTCGGCGATCGCGGCAAGATCGAGATCGTAGCGATAGTCTTCGGGCACCTGCTCCCCGCCCGCGCTGGCGAAAAGGGCGAACCCTTCGGCGTAGGCCTGCATAAGCCCGTATTCGACGCCGTTGTGCACCATCTTCACATAGTGCCCCGCCCCGCTTGGCCCGCAATGCAGCCAACCCGCTTCGCCGGGCGCTTCCGCCCCGCCCTCGCGCGCGGGTGTGCGCGCGGCCGCATCCATGCCGGGGGCAAGCGCCTTGAAGATCGGGGCATTGCGCTTCACGGCCGCCGCGTCGCCACCGATCATGAGCGAATATCCGCGCTCCAGGCCGAAAACGCCGCCGCTGGTTCCGCAATCGAGAAAGTCCACGCCGCTTTCGGCCAGCAATTTGCCGCGCGCCACCGAATCCTTGAAATGGCTGTTGCCGCCGTCGATCACCGTATCGCCCTTTTCCAGCAGCCCGGCCAGATCGTTTACCACCTGCCCCACCGCATCGCCCGACGGCACCATGACCCACACGCTGCGCGGGGGCGCCAGCCCTTTTACAAGCGCTTCCAGGCTTTCCGCCGCAATGGCTCCGGTCTCATCGGCAAGCGCCGTGCGCTCGTCCTCTATGGGGGAGAAGATGTGGCAGGTATGGCCGCCCTGCGTCAGACGCCGGACCATGTTGCCGCCCATTTTGCCAAGGCCGACAAATCCGATGTGCATTATCCTTCGCTCCTTCTTCGCGTCCCGGCATTGCTCCCCTTAATTTGCTGGCAAATCAGAACGTATAGGCCAGCCCGACGCCGCCCATCCATTGATCGCGAGAGCCGCGCAGCGCGGTAATCGGTGTTTCCGCCGCGCTTCCGGTCAAGCGCGTGTAGCCCATGCCTGCAACCAGCGCGAAACCGCCGTTCAGAAGGTTTCCGTCAAGGTCGTAACCGGTATAAAAGCGCAGGCCCCAGTCCTTCATCCCGCCCTTGGCCGAATAGACGGGCAGCCCGCTTGCCACGCTGTCCGCGGGTGAGACCGAATACGTGTAATCGGCCCAGCCATCGTTGACGAAATCCATCGCTACGGAAAGCGCCACGATCTGCGCGCGGCTGACGGGGGTAAGGTAGGTTCCTCCGACTGAAACCAACCGCGCGCCGTCGTGCCCGCTGGTGTCCCAGCGCACGTCCACGCCCATGCTCACGCTGTCATAGGGATTTAATACGCGCTGGACGGAAAACCCCGTGGCGATCCCGGCCTCGAACGTATCGTCCAGCGGATGCAGCTTGTCGACCACGGCATCGCCCGAATGCGCATCGCGGTTGTCGTTGTAAACGCCCACCGGGCCAAGCTGGAACCGCACTTTCGCGTTCCTGGGCGCGGGGATGAAATTGAGCGCGATGCCCGAATCGCGCGGGCTGATTCCAATGCCCGCGATCCGGCCCGCAACCCCCGCCGCGGGGGTAATCATGGTGCTGTCAGCCCCTTCGTAACGGGGCGTTACGACAACGCCTGCCCCCACAACGAGGAAATCTCCGTCGAAAATGTTGGGTTCGTTGTCCGGCGGCGGCGCGGACTGGGCCATGGCTGCCACGGGAAACAGGCAACCTGCGGCGAAAGCACCGCGCAGGAAGCGTTTCATATGGCGATTTTCCCTGACGGCCGAACCCTTTGCGACCGCTGCAACTGACGTACTGTTCATAAATCTCACCCTGCACCAATGCGCGGAAGGCCACATGGTTGCAACCATCACGGTTGCATCTGCCTGCTCATGCCCCGGCCTGCCACTGGCGGATCGCATCGACGGGCCAGACCAGCATCAGGATATTCAGCGTCAGGTTGTCACGGATCATCAGCAGGGTGAACAGCTCGAACAGGATGGCCAGTGCGATGCTGAGCCTGACGGGCAGGCGCGCGGCAAGCCAGAAACCCGCCATCATGAAAATCACGTCGCTGGCCGAATTGACGATGCTGTCACCCGAATAGCCATAACTGACCGTCACCGCGCGATAGCGGTCTATGATCATGGGCGAGTTTTCAAGCAGTTCCCAGAACGCCTCGAACGCCACCGCGATGGCCAGCGCCCAGCGTGACGGGCGCCCGCCGAACAGCCGCCATTTCCGCCACAGCAGCCAGGCGAAGAAATAGAACAGAAGACCGTGGA